>JBGCDE010000120.1:0-32297 GCA_045105115.1 Pseudomonadales bacterium
AAAACGGCGGCAGCCACATAAGGCATCTCATTGCGGCCCAGGGCAAATGCTGACCAGTTCCAGTCAGATGGTACGTTGTTGACCATGGCCATGAAGGTGTTCAAATCATCTGGTGCTCCCCAGGGTACGCCCATGCACAATTGCACCAGAGCAGGACTTTTCAATATGCCGTCTTCCACCATTCGTTTGGCGTACCAAAGATGCCCTGTGTCAAATGCTTCAATTTCGGGTTGTACGTCCAGTTCGGTCATCATGGCGCCCATGGCATCAAGCATGCCAGGGGTGTTTGTCATTACATAATCGGCTTCGGCGAAGTTCATGGTGCCGCAATCGAGTGTGCATATTTCGGGTAGGCACTCAGCTACGTGTTCCATGCGGTCTTCAGCGCTGGCCATGTCGGTGCCTTCGCGAAATGGTAGGGGTTGGTCGGGTGGGCCAAAAGTTAGATCGCCACCCATGCCGGCTGTTAGGTTGAGCACTACGTCTACTTCGGCGTCTCGAACTCGGTCGGTGAGTTCGCGGTACAGTTTTGGGTCACGTGATGGCGCGCCTGATTCGGGGTCACGTACGTGGCAATGCACTACGGCGGCGCCGGCTTTGGCGGCGGCGATGGCGCTGTCGGCGATTTGCTCAGGGGAGCGTGGTACGTGGGGGCTTCGGTCCTGGGTGCCGCCGGAGCCGGTGACGGCGCAGGTGATGAAGACGTTTTTGTTCATTTCTAGTGGCATGGTGTTCTCCGCGGGTTCGGTCGGTAGTGCCGCATGACGAGCGCTGTATAGGTGTTCTTTCGCTCAAATGGGCCATCCCTGGCCCGGTCCCGCGTCCATCCTTGGCGCTATTCGCTACAGAACACCTATACAGCGCTCGCCCTGCTGGTTCGGCTGTTTAATCGAGCGTTGTATTTTCTGTGGAAAGTGTGCCATTGCGGTATAGTGTGTATTGTCATTTTTCGAATTATTTTTGTCTTTTTTCGTAGCAATCATCATGTTGAGTAAAGTCACGCTTTTACTGCTGCCAGAGTCGTCGATGATGACGTTTGCCTCAGCCCTGGATCCGATGCGGGCGGCGAATCGTTTGGGTGTGGAGCCGGAGTTTGATTGGCAGATTGTGTCTCCTGATGGCAAGCCAGTGGCACTGACCAGCGGGATCGATGTTCAGGTCAATGGCGCACTTAGCGGATCTGAAGAAGGTGATCTGTTGATTGTGATTGCGGCTTTTCATTCCGATGATCATGCAAACCGCAGCACCATAAAGCGACTGCGTAACGCGGCCGCTGGGTTTAAGACGGTGTTTGGTTTGGAGGCTGGAAGTTGGCTGCTGGCGCGCGCAAAGATTGCGAGTGACCATGCGATTACAACGCACTGGGAAGACAATGAAGATTTTCAGGCGGCGTTTCCCGCGCTTGAGGTTCGCTCGGATCGCTATGTGGTTGATCGCAAGATCTGGACAGCGGGCGGTGCGTCGCCAACTCTGGACATGATGTTGCATTACATACGCACCTTTAAGCGCGCGTCACTGGCACTGGACGTGGCGAGTGTGTTTATTTATGACGAGGCGCATTCTGCAGCGGATGCACAGCCGCGAGTCTCTATGGGACGCTTGGAGCGTGTCGAGCCAAGGCTTGCTGCAGCGGTTCGATTTATGGAAGCTGCTGTGGAGGAACCCTTGTCAACAGCTGCAATTGCAGCGGCTTCTAGAGTGTCGAGCAAGACATTGGAAAAGATGTACAGAGATCACTTGGGGGAAACGCCGGGTAGTTATTATCGACGCTTGCGATTGCAAGCTGCACGTAAACTGGTGATTGATACGCGATTGCCTATTCAGGAAATTGGGATTCGCTGCGGTTTCAATAGTCAATCTACGTTTTCTCGCAGCTTTAGTAAGGAATATGGGTATTCGCCGCTAACACTCAGAAAACAACTCGACTGAAATCGCTGTCTTTGAAGCTACTCTTTTTCCATGTCTTCGCACAATTTTCTTTCTCCTGTGCCGGATAGCATTCAAGTAGTTCCTTCACAGGCAAAGCTGTGTTGGGCGTATGAGGTAACGCGACTTAATGCCGAAGCAGCTCTTCGGGCGGGAAACCTTGTATTATCATTGGGCTCATTTAGAGCTAAATTGCGCGGCAAACGGCAGGACTAGCGTCGAATCATGGACTGGAACGGCAACCTTATTTTCGAAAATCTTCTGCTTGCCTACCAAGGGCCAGCAGCAGACAACACTATGCACGCTCATGCTAGCTTGCAAATTACGATCTCAAGACAAGATTCAATCCAGTTGGTAGATCATCAGGGCCAAATCCATTGCGGTTCGGTTTTGTACGTGCGTCCAGGCACGCAGCATCAGTTGCAGCCCAGCGAGCACATCGTGCTGCTTCTGATAGAACCTCAGTCTGATTTGGCGCGCGCGCTTTCCGACGGTTTTGGCGACGACGATATTGGCCAACTTACCGGCCCCTACTCTCAAATTTTTGGCGCTACTCAGTCCTTGAGCGATCTAGTTACGCGCATTGGTTCCCTGGCAAACTTCGATACTCTTGACTCACGTTTGTCTAATGCGCTCAATTTCCTAGCCAGTGCACCACTTGGAAACGCGGTAAAGAATGCTGCCTCACATTGTGGGCTGTCAGAGCCGCGCCTACGTGCCATCGCCTTGAAGCAACTTGGTGTTCCCCTATCCAAGTTTCTCTTATGGAAAGCAGTCGGTCGCGCCGGTCGAGCACTGCTGGCAGGAAACTCTCTGGCGGATTCGGCGGTTATTGGCGGATTTTCAGATCAAGCGCACTACACACGAACAATGCGGAAACTAATGGGGATAACACCGGGACAAGCGCAGCACTCTGCCGTTTAAGCAAGCGTTTCGTTCAATAAAATGTGGCACGGGTTTGAGACGATACTTGGCCAATAGTCACTGAGTGCCTAGCGCAATGAGAGACAGTATCAAAACGGCATTCGTTCGCGAGATAAGCTTGGCGCGCGCGGCCTACAAAAATGGCTTATTCAAAGAAGCATTTACGCACTTGGAACGAGCACACATATTAAGCCAGCCCAACTTTAGCGCCCATTGGAGGACTCATTGGTGGATGCTAAAAATCGGACTGCGCCTGTGCGACTTTCGTGAAATCATTGGCCAGTTGTTGAGGTTGGCAGCTACCATCCCTGGCTATGTTTTTGGCTGGGTGCCCTTGGGTAATACAGGGGGCTCGAATGTTTCAGCACTTCAGCCTATGCCCATACCCGACGACCTGAACCGCTTGATTGGGCAGTACAATGTCTGGAGAGATGTGCGCAAGCGTCTTTACACAGTTCTGGCTGGTTCCTTCATTGTTGCCGGCTTGCTTGGCGCTGCACATATTCGCCATCTGCAATTGTCTATGCAAATCGAAGACCAATGGAAGGCAAGCTCTTATGATCAGGTAAGAAATCTGGGTACTGTTTCTGAACTGGAGATTACCCCCGTTGTTAACTGGTCAGCGGGAGAAGGAGACTTCAAAACCGAACCGGGCGTCTCCTACTTCATAAAGACGGAGCGACAGACCATATTATTTGATTTGGGATTTAATCAACATGAACAAACTCCGTCGCCGCTGGAACACAACCTCTCCACACTCGGTATTGATCAGAATGACATCGACACCATTTTCATTAGTCACGCCCATCGAGATCACGTGGGTGGTGTGGCTTGGGAGCAAGCGGGCTCATTTTCTTTAGGTCAAGAGCAGGCGGATTTGAGCAACAAGAAGATCTACACGCCAGTCACTTTGACATACCCAAGCAATAAACCTGTTGTTATCTCAAAACCGACCGTTCTTTCACAGGGTATTGCAAGCACAGGGCCTATTGCTCGACAACTTTTTATTGGTCGAATTGACGAACAAGCACTAGTGATTAATCTAAAGAACAAAGGCCTCGTCTTATTGGTAGGCTGTGGACACCAGACATTGGATCGTTTATTGGCGCTCATCGACGCTGTCTTCGAGGAACCTCTCTACGCAATTGTTGGCGACTTGCACTATCCGGTTCCTGAAGGACGCCTACATATTGCAGGTGTCGATGTTCAACGTAGACTTGCTTCCGGAGGGGGGCCATTCAAACGATTAGGCGAGCACGATGTAGAAGCATTCGCAAACACCGTAGATCGAGCAGTTCGATTCATTGCTTTGGGTGGGCACGATACTAGCGACGAAGTTCTTGAGCGTATGCAGAATCGTCTTAAAGAGCGCTTCCAAGCAGTTCGAGTTGGTGAGCAAATCTCTATTCTGTAGTATCGCGCCTCTAATTGGGCTGGATCGACTCAGAACATCTGGGTCAGGCAGAACACTGCACATCTTGTAAGAACGCTGGGCCCATTTTCTGCGCTGTGCGACTTGATCTCAGCCATCCGTCATTCTTATCGACAAATCCTGTTTCGGTTCTATTGAAAGTGGTTCTGTAATTTCCCAAGCTGCGTTAACATTCGCTTTTGTTCAATACTACTTTCTTCTATGGCCGATTCTCTCCATCGTTTTCAACTGGAAAACCTGCATGTTCGTGGCGAATGGCTTTCGCTCAGCAAGTCTTGGCAAGACATTCAAAACACTGCGGAATACCCGCCTGCTATAAAGCAAGTGCTAGGTGAGGCTTTGGTGGCCATAGGTCTTCTGGCCGATTCTCTAAAGTTTGATGGTTCTCTGGTGTTGCAAATTCACGGCACAGCGCCAGTTTCCATGCTTGTCGTTCAAGCTACTTCCGAGGGCTCTATTAGAGGGATGGCGAATTGGGAGGGCGACATTCATGATAGCGCTAGCTTCAGAGACCTGTTCAAACCAGCAATTGCTAAAGACAAGCAAGCCAGTCAGGCAACCATGGCGATTAGCGTGGAACCCAATTCTACTCAAAGCGAGCGCTATCAAAGCTTCGTTCCTTTGGAAAGCGAATCGCTGGTGGAGTGCTTTACGCAATACTTCGCGCAATCGGAGCAGTTAAATACCCGATTATGGTTGGCTGTCAACGATAAAACGGCGGCTGGATTAATGCTTCAAAGCTTGCCCGCAGAAGAAACTGATCGGAACGCGGTTAGCCAATTGGACGGATGGGAACATGCCAGCATTCTTGCCGACACAATTAAGGATGAAGAGTTACTTGAACTACCCCCGCAAGACTTGCTTCACCGCTTATATCATGAAGAAGATCTGCGCATTTACGATGGCAAGCCAGTTCGTTTTGAGTGTTCATGCTCGGCAGAAAAAATTGAGCGCGCAATTTACTCGATAGGTGAAGAAGCAGCAGAATCTATTCTCGTTGAGCAAGGGTCTATTTCTACGAGTTGTGATTTCTGCAATACCCATTACGTTTTAGATCGGGTTGATGTGGCAAGGCTTTTTAGTGGTGACGGTGCAAATATCACTAACGTTCCTGGTGGGGATAGTGTGCATTGATAGCGCTTGGACGTAACTTGTAGGGTCAGGTCGCACATTGCACATAGTTGGATGTGCAGTATGCGACCCCTATTCTCCTCACATGACCCTTATAATCAAAACTGCAGTGGCAGTTCCAAGTGCTCGTTGAAGATGTAGTTACGGTGTTCAATCAATACTGGATCGTATTCACCGAGTGCCTGCGCAACAAAACCCCACGACTTTCGTAAGAAGTCTGGCATAGGGTTTTGTTCCGGTGGCATGGCTTCCAGCATTTGCGAAAAATAGGCCCAGTAGACATCTGCGGCGCTAATTGCATTGCCGACTAAGTACGGACTACCGGCGGATTTCTGCGTCGCGATTCGCGTGCTCAGCATATCTAATATTTCTTGCACCCGAGTAATTGCCGTTGCAGCTGCCTGTGGGGTGTAGCCGTAGTCTCGATACAAGGGGGTTGCTAAAATTGCATCACCCTTGGCATCGTGACCGGGTTTGAGCATGACTAAGCGTCCATGCCAGGCAAACCCACTTTCGCCACCAATTTCGTTTACCAAGGCCACCACTTCCATGCGCTCACCGATGTCATTTGGCAACAATTCCGGACCGCTGCCCAAACGCTGCGCGAGTTCCACAATTTCCAGGCAGCGCACGCGCGGCGCCTCGTCGTTGTATAAGGCGATCGGCGCGTTGCGGTGATTTGTCCACGCAACCAGCTCTTCGTTTTCACCACCAGCAACCTGGCCAACGGCCAGATAGTCGACTTTGCGGAGCCGAAATACGGCCTTGGCGGCCTCGCTCCACGGGCCAGGGACATTCATGGTTAGTACTAACCGCAGTCCGCTCGTTTGCTTCGCTTCCTCAATTGATGCGTATTCCATCTTCTCAATCCTTAAATAGTTTTCGATCTTAGTGCCGTGTCAAAAATAGTGCCGTGTCAGGTCGCACATCGCACAAAATGCACTTCGTATCTTAGCGGCATATACCCTGAGCGACCTCACCCAATTCTCACATCTTCTGGCAGAACAAATTTAAGCCGCCGCGTATCAACGCTTCGCCTTTATCTCCTCAATAATCGTCCGCTCAATAGGTACCTGTACATACCCCGTTTCAACTGTCCAGAAATAGTAGTACCCCGTGGCATTCCCTGAGCCATCTTTGCCACTGGTGATCTTGCCGTCTTTAACCGTCCATGTTTTTACCACCGTACCACCGTCAATGTAAGAGACGCGAAGATCTTCGCCCAGAAAATTGTCGGTTGTTCTGCTTATTTGATTGCGCGCTTCTTCAGTACATGCCGATAAGAAAAGTACCGTCAATAAAGCCAGTAAGCCGAATGTTGGTTTGGTGTTCATGGATTAAACCTCCGCAAAATGTACACCATTGTACCAAAGCCGGTTTCAATCGCTTAGTAATACACTAAGTAAGCAATCGCGATGCTAGGCAGCTTAAAGAAACTCATATACTCTTCGCAGCGTTAGGCTGGTGGAGTGTGACATTGACGTTTGAAAATACAAAAGGCTGGAATAGCGTTTTCAATCGCAACGGATTTGCCGCAGGTTTTCACGCGTTCAGCGAATCTGAAGCCATGCAGCTTCGCGGCAGGGTTGAACAGCTAGAGCAAGATCATGCTGCCGGCGCTGGCGGCTACGATCTCAATCAATTCTTCCGCGTTAACGGGCATCTCGTGATTCCACTGCTTGCCGAGATTGCTAAAACTGAGCGCATTCTCGACATTGTAGAAACACTTCTGGGCCCTGACTTGATGGTGTGGTCGGTAGAGCTTTTTATCAAGGAAGCGAAATCCGCACACACGGTCTCCTGGCATCAAGATCTTACCTATTGGGGTATGGGGGAAACAGATGATGAGGTCACTGCCTGGGTAGCACTCAGTGATGTCTCTATTGAAGCGGGCTGTATGCGATTTATGCCCGGCAGTCATCTTGGCGCCCTTGTGGAACATCAAGACACATTTTCCGAAAGCAATCTTCTGTCGCGCGGACAGGAAATTCCGGGAGTGGATGATTCGCAGGCAATCTACGGGCCGCTGCAACCGGGAGAAATGTCGCTTCACCACGGGCGGTGTTATCATTCCTCCGGGCAAAATCAATCTGACGATCGCCGGATTGGCGTTGCAATTCGGTATGTCACTCCTGGCGTTCGGGATTCACTGCACAATAAGGACTATGCAATGTTGGTGCGCGGGTCCGACAGACAACAAGGCTGGATCAACGTTGCTGGTGCTCGCTCATTGTTTCATGAAAATGATCTAGCTCTGTATTCCGAGGTTTTGCGAGAGCAAAGTGCGGTGCTTGCTGCCGGTGCTGCGACTAAAACAGCTCTGTATTCTTTGGCTCAGTCATAATATTTAGACAACTGTCCGCTTACATTTTCTGGCTCAGACGTTAGAATATTATCTCTAAACTGCATGGCGCTTACTAAAGCATGTTTGAAGCACTGAGGCTTTGGATTGAGTGTCGGTCATCGAGACCGTGTGAGGGAGGGACCCCGAACACGAGCCCCCAGGGATGGGTTTAAGGCTGGCCCCATGAGCGCAGCGATTGCTTTGGGTCCGGCGTGTCTTGATGACCGACACTCGATTCGAAGCCGGTCTTGACGCATAAGTAAAAGTCGTTTCTTTAAGCCCCTGATTAAGGGCCATCCACCAATAAGGTTATACCCACTTTGACAAATAAATTCCCGCCCATTGAAACCGGGCCAATCGAATACACTTTTCTAAAAATGCTCAATGGCCACATCGATGCTTTCGATACCAAGGAGCAAACCTGCACCATGAGCTTCGACGTGTCGAAAGACTACTGCCATTCCATTGATATTGTGCAAGGTGGTTACGTAACCGTGATGCTTGATGCCGTCAGCACTCATGCCATAGTAGCGGTTGACCCAGCGGTCACCACCGTCTCTTCATTGGAAATCAAAGTAACCTTTCTGGAAGCCACCCGCGCAGGCAAAATGGTCGCGGTTGGTAAAGTACAAAAGCTAGGGCGCAGCATTGCGTTTCTATCCGCCGAGCTTTTTAACGCCGACGGTGTATTAACAGCAACAGCAACAACTACGGCAAAAGTTCGACGCTAATGGCTGAACAAAAAACCTATCGACAGGCGCGCTTTATAAGGCCCGCAGGGGCTACCGAAATAATATTGGTTCGCCACGGTGAGTCCAGAGCAGCGAGCGTTGAGCAGCCCTTTCCGCTAATAGATGGTCAGGGCGACCCGGAATTGTCTGCAGAGGGTCGCGAGCAAGCCGAAAAGCTCGGTGCCCGCCTCAAGCATCAACACATTGATGCCGTTTATGTCACCACATTACGGCGAACCCGGGAAACAGCCGCACCACTGTGCGCTCTGAAAGACCTGCAACCCCAGACAATCGCGGACCTGAGAGAAGTTCATCTTGGCGACTGGGAAGGCGGATTGTTTCGAGTAAAAGCCCATGAGCAACATCCAAGCTTTCTGGCGATGCAAGAAAATCAGGATTGGGGTGAAATTCCAGGTGCTGAATCAAACGCAAAGCTGGGTGAACGTGTAGAGCGCGGGCTTAGCCTGATTACCGAGTCGCATCCAGACCAGGTAGTAATGCTGGTAGTGCACGGCGGCGTAATTGGAAACATATTGGCAAATGCGACAGGGTCTGCGCCGTTTGCTTTTCTAGGAGCCGACAACGCCTCGATAAGCCATATCGTCGCTCATAACGGTCGCATCACTCTGCGGCGGTTCAATGACACCAATCATCTGTCAGAGCGTATCGGCGCTGAACTGAGTATGCCAACGTAATTGAGGCTGCCTGATTAAGCAGGCGCTACGGTAACCAGTACGCCATTCATATGAGACATGCCTGAACCGGGCTCGATAGAGTCCGGCCCACTGGGCATAATAATATTAACATTAGCACCCTGTGTTTGACTGGCCACACTGAGGCCTTTCGCTTTTTGATGACCCCAACCATGCGGCACTGAAACAACGCCCGGCATCATGTCGTTGTCTAAGCGCGTTGGCACCTGAATGGTTTGGCCATTGGCCGACACACTGGCTAATTGACCTTGCTCAATATTGCGCGCCGTTGCGTCGTCCGGATGAATGTAAAGGTAATTGGTATTGCGGTCACCTTTCACAAAGGCCACCGCATTATGTGCCCAGCTGTTATGTGTAAATCGTTCTCGCTTTTGAATCAGCTTGAGTTCGGAAGAATCAACAAGTTCTTTCTCAAAACGTTGCTCAAGATCTCGTACTCTTGCAATCAAATCCTCAGGGGCTAATTCCACTTTTCCGGAAGCTGTATTTACCCGCTGCCCAAGGTAATCACCAGGCTGATTGGGCTCAAGTAAAATACCGTCAGGATTTTTTCTTAGTTTGGACAATCCCCCAATACCTGCAGAACGCGCGAGCAAAGACAAAAACAACTTGTCGGCCGTCAACGCAAAGTGATTATTGCGCCAAGCACCAATACGCTCTGCAGTATTGCTCAGCCACTGCAGCGGTTTTGACCCCGAAATAGGTCGCCCTGCCCTGGCGCAAATCTGCCGGAAGATAAGACCTTCGTCTCGGCTCTCCCCCGCAGGAGCAATAACCGGGTCGGTGTAGGTGAAACTTCGATCCGGCATCAATCCCATCATCGTAAAGAAATAGAATGGAATATCCGCGCGCTCCAGGCTGTGTAACCCTGGCAGAATATAGTCTGCGAACTCAGCCGTTTCATTCCTGACGATGTCTATGCAGACAAACAGATCCAAGGCTTCGAATGCCTGTGCAAGTCGATGGCTATCGGAACACGTTAGCAGAGGATTGCCAGACATATTGAACATCGCGCGTACCCGACCGTCGCCCGGTTCAAGTATTTCATCGGCCATGATGCCAGCGGGAATCGTACTGTTCACATACGGCACATCCGCTATGCGACTTTTTAAAGGCTGATCCACATTAGGTGGCGATTGAATAACCGGCTTACCGGCTAACACACCACCGCGGCGATCCAGATTGCCAGACACGGCATTAATCGCTTCTTGCAGCCAATAGACCAGTAGGCCGGCGCTGCTTTGATTCACACCGGTTGAACAGTATAGTGCGGCGCCATCAGCCGCGATGTAGTCCGTAACAAGACTTCGTAAAGTCTGCTCAGGAACGCGAGTCACCGCGGCTACACGTTGCAGACTCCAAGGCTGTACAGCGGCGGATAACTCGTCAAAGCCGCGCATGTATTTGTCAACGCGCTCTCGCTGCACCCCGCCCTGCTCTATTAACTCATGCAGGAAGCCAAGCATAAAGAATACATCTGTGTCTGGGCGTATCGCTATATGCTGACCAAAACGTTTTGCCGATTCCGTTTGGCGCGGATTTACCCAAACAACTTTTCCACCACGTTCTTCTATTGCCGCAATACGTTTCATCGGATCTGGCAAGGTAATAAAACTCATTTTCGAAATAACAGGGTTGCTGCCCACGGCGATAAGCATTTTGGTGTGATCAATATCCGGAAACACCTGCTCATTAGGGCCACCAAACACTCGTTCGCCACCGGCGAATTTATTGGCGCAATCCTGCGTTCCTGGCGTGAATAACTTGTGTGCGTCAAACGCCTTCAGGAAATAGGTCATCATCATGGTCGGCCACATACTGAAACCAATTGGATTACCCATATAAGACGCGAGTGCTTCTCCGCCATGTTCTGCATGTATAGCTGCAAGCCTGTCAGCAATCTCAGTGAGCGCTTGCTCCCATTCAATCTCAACGAACTCTGCACCTACTTTTTTCAACGGCTTAGTGAGCCGATCCGGGCTGTGCACGAAATCGCCCATGCGTAGGCCCTTGATACAGGCATAGCCTTTGCTCGCCACATGCGATTCGTTGGGTTCTATTTTTATGACCTGATTATTATCAGTAGTAACAACTAGGCCGCACTGCGCCTCGCAGATCCTACAGAGTGTTTTTTTGGTTTCCATTAGTCGCCCTTCTGAGCTGAAGAACTAACTGAAGAAGCTGGTGGAGAGTACGGCGGAGAGCCTGGTGCGCGGTAGCTGTCCATAGGACTGCGTTGCGAATCACTCCCGTAGTAGTAAGCAGATGTTCTTTGCGCGTCGAATAACAAATGCATAACCACCCGCGCACCATCAGCCGGCAACTTCATGCCCAACTCAGCAGCAGTCCGGTTGGAAGCATCCAGCATAGGGCGGGTTAAGTCTGTATCAATAAATCCCGGCGTACAGGCGTTAATAGACATATGCGGGTTTTCTCTAGCCGCAATCAAGGTGAGTAAATTCGCGCAGGCCTTTGACAGACCGTAGTCATAGCCAGTTGGTAAACCCATACTCACTAATTCTTCATCGCTTACAGCGATCCATTCCTGCATATGGGCATCGAGCGCAGACCAGTCAGTATTTTCGTCAAGAAAGAAGTTTTGCCATTTGCTGGTGCAATCGGCAACGTAATTCGGTCCTGATGCTGACGTTACGTTAACGAAGCGCGTTGTTTCACTCGCTAAAGCAAGGAAGTGAGTCAGCACATTCCTGATGCCATACACATTGACTGCCATCATCTCTGCTCGCCCACCGTGAGCGATTCCCGCATTGTTCACCACTCCAATCAATTCGCTGCTGTGCAGCTGGAGCAATTGCAACACTTGCTTGGCAGCCTGCTCCACGGAATCGGAGTCACCCACATCAATTTGCACCGTCATTAGACGGCTCGCCCATGCCGGGTTTTGTTCTAATAACTGTTCCTTGGCACAATCGCCTCGGCCCTGGTCTCTGCTGCCCAAAATTACAAGGCATTGTTCGTGCTCACTGAGGATAGCTTCAACAATCGCAAGACCAATGCCCTTATTTGCACCACTAACGAAAACAGCTTTCGTATTTTTCTCACTCATTCAATCTCACCCGGCCCAATTCGGGACTCTTACTGGTTCATGCACGCTTTACTAACGCGTCTTATGATAACGGATACCCGGCCAACACGTTCAGCGCACTAGCGCACAGATTTTCAGCGTAACTGATTATTGTAGAGACATGCGATAAACTGTCGGATTAGTTTGAACGACCATCAATGGGCATTGTGCCCACCAGTTATGGAATTGCAGAGGACGACTCATGAGTACAACGGCCTACATATACGACGCAGTACGCACACCGCGCAGCAAGGGCAAAATTGATGGCACACTGCATGAGGTGAAGCCGGTTGACCTGGGCGCGGGCCTGCTAAACGGCCTCAAAGACCGTCATGATTTGGATACTTCCTATGTGGATGATGTGGTTATGGGCTGCGTGAGCCCGATTGGCGAGCAAGGTGCCGATATTGCCAAGATGATTGTGCAAAATGCGGAATGGGACGAATCGGTAGCAGGCGTTCAACTTAACCGTTTCTGTGCGTCAGGTTTAGAGGCCGTGAACACAGCAGCCCAAAAAGTGGCATCAGGCTGGGAGCAGTTAGTGGTTGCCGGCGGCATCGAATGCATGTCGCGTGTTCCGATGGGCTCTGATGGCGGCGCTATGGGCAGTGACCCGGCATTTATGATCAAGACGGGCTTCGTTCCACAGGGCATAGGGGCCGATACAATTGCCACATTGGATGGCTATTCGCGCGAAGATGTTGATGCGTTTGCTATGGAATCGCAGCGACGCGCTGCATATGCACGCGACAACGGCTATTTTGATGGCTCTGTCTTACCCGTCCTGGATGAAAACGGGCTGACCATTCTTGAAAGAGATAACTTCATCAAGCCCCAAACCAGCATGGAAGGACTGGGCAATTTAAAAGCGTCCTTTGAAGTAATGGGCAATATGGGTTTCGATGACATTATCCTTAAGAAATACAATGAGCTCGACAGAATCAATCACGTACACACGCCCGGCAACAGTTCGGGGATTGTTGATGGTGCGTCTGCTGTTTTGATTGGTAGCGAACAAGCAGGTAAAGATCTGAACTTGACTCCCCGCGGCCGTATATTGGCAACGGCCATTCTATCGACTGATCCCACGATCATGCTTGCCGGTCCCGGGCCAGCGGCCATGAAATGCTTGAAGACGGCCGGCTTGAATGTGGAAGATATTGATTTGTGGGAAATCAATGAAGCGTTTGCATCAGTTGCTATGCGTTATATGAAAGATCTTGGCGTAGACCATGAAATTACCAATGTTAATGGCGGCTCTATTGCCATGGGTCACCCACTGGGCGCTACTGGCGCCATGCTAGTGTCAACAATGCTTGACGAGCTGGAGCGCAGAAACCTTAAGCGGGCCATGTGCTCGCTCTGCGTTGGTGGCGGCATGGGCATTTCCACCATCATAGAGCGAGTTTAAGCCATGAGTGTTTTCAAGTATGAGAAAGACCAGGATGGCATAGTCACCATCACTATGGACATGACCGGACCGGTCAACTCGATGAATGACGAGTACGGCGAGGCCATGGAGGAAACCCTGTGCAAACTGGAAGCCGAAACGGACTTAAGCGGCGTGATCTTTGCGTCGGCTAAAAAGGTGTTTTTCGCAGGCGGTAATATTCATAACTTGCTGGCTATGGAGAAAGGTGAAGAAGAAGCCATGTTCGTTGAATGTGAAGCTGCAAAAGCGCAGTTTCGCAGAATTGAAAAATTACCCGTACCAGTCGTTGCCGCAATCAATGGTGCGGCAATGGGTGGCGGCTTTGAGCTTTGTCTGGCTTGTAACTACCGCATTGCGTACACCGGCAAAGTTGTGCAAGTCGGTTTACCAGAAGTTAGCCTCGGGCTGCTGCCCGGCGGTGGCGGTGTTGTTCGACTGGTAAACCTGCTGGGTCTGGAAAAGGCATTGCCCTATCTGGTCGAAGGAAAGCGATTATCCGCTCAGCAAGCGCTGGACGCTGGAATGATCCATGAAACAGTAGACAGTCTGGACGACCTCGTACCCGCGGCTAAGAAGTACTTGATCAAGGTGAAGGGCGATGAGTCAGCGGCAGTAAATCCATGGGACGTAAAAGGCTTCCAGATACCCGGTGGCAAAGCTTCTGACCCACGCAATGCCCAGCTTGTGATGTTGGCACCCACACTGCTCGCGCAGCAAACACGCGGCCTGCTGCCCGCACCGGTTGAAATTCTGGATGCGGCAGTACAAGCGGCCACTGTAGACTTTGAAACGGCGCTGCGTGTTGAAAGCCGCGGTTTAGCCAAACTGGTCACCACACCAGAGGCCAAAAACTTAATCACCACCTTCTTCTTCCAGATGAACAAGATCAATGGTGGTGCCAGCAGGCCGAAAGACATAGAGCCTCAGAGTGTAAAGAAAGTGGGTATTCTTGGCGCGGGAATGATGGGCCAAGGTATCGCCTTTGTATCCGCTATGGCCGGCATTGAAGTAGTGCTAAAAGACATCTCGCAAGAAGCCGCCGATAAAGGTAAAGCCTATTCTGAGAAGCTTCTGAACAAACGTGTTGAACGCGGCCGCATGATGGACAGCCAACGTGAGCAAACGCTAAATCTGATTACAGCAACCAGCAACAATGACGACCTCAAAGGCTGTGATCTAATTGTTGAAGCGGTGTTTGAAAACGTTGGCTTGAAACACGAAATCAACAAAGAGCTTGAGCCAATGCTGGCAGAAGGTGGGGTCTGGGGGTCTAACACCTCGACGTTGCCAATCACTACCTTGGCAGAATCCAGTTCGTCACCGGAAAACTTCATTGGTATTCACTTCTTTTCTCCAGTGGATAAGATGCCGCTGGTTGAGATTATTTGCGGCGAAAAGACCAGCGACAAAGCACTCGCAGTTGCCTTTGATTTTGCAAGGCAAATACGCAAGACGCCAATCGTCGTAAACGACTCACCCGGCTTTTACACATCGCGTACCTTTGGCACCGTGTTGGACGAAGCCGTACGACTTTTAACGGAAGGTGTTCACCCAATCCGTATTGATAATCTGGGTAAAGCAATCGGTCTGCCGATCGGTCCGCTCAGCGTAATGGATGAGACCAGCCAACAGTTGTCGCACAAGGCGGCCAAAACCTGGGAAGAAATGGGTTTGACTGATCAGCTAGGTGATCGTGCCATCACAATGGAAGTGGTTAACTTTCTGGTTGAAGAACACGACCGCGGGGGTCGACATCACGGTGGTGGTTTCTACGACTACAGCGAGCAAGGTAAAACTATTTGGCCTACCCTGCTAGAGAAATATTATCGCGCAGACCTTGAGTTGGATGACCAGGAGATCAAGGATCGCGTTTTGTTCAGACCGATCATAGAAAGTCTAAAATGCTTGGACGAAGGTGTTTTGCGCTCAGTTGCAGACGGCAACATAGGCTCGGCTTTGGGCATTGGTGCACCACAGTGGACTGGGGGCTACATTCAGTTTGTCAACACCTATGGTCTGCAACGCTTTATTGATCGCTGCTCTGAGCTAGCAGATATTTATGGCGAGAGGTTTAAGGCTCCGGAAATTGTGGCCCGTAAACTCGCCGCTAACGAAACTTTTGAATAGAGGGTATAAGCAACATGGAATTAAAAGGTAAGACAGCAATTATAACCGGCGGTGCTTCAGGTTTAGGCGAAGCGACTGTAAGACGCTTCCACGAGCATGGGGCGAAAGTCGCCATCTTCGACTTGAATGAAGAGCGAGCCAATTCGCTAATAGAGGAATTGAGTGGCGATGTATGTTTCTTCAACGTTAACGTATCCGACGAAGAGTCAGTCCAGGCCGCGATTAGTGGCACGCAGGAAAAATACGGCGATTTGCATATCTGCTGCAATTACGCCGGTATTGGGCCTGCAGCAAAAACCGTTGGCCGTGACGGCCCGCATCCTTTGGATGGTTTCAAACAGGTACTGGAAGTTAACCTGATTGGTACGTTCAATGTGTTACGTCTTGCGGCCTATGCAATGAGCACCCAGGATACCGTTACCGATGACGGTCAACGAGGCGTAATTATCAACACCGCTTCTGTTGCGGCGTATGAAGGTCAAATAGGTCAGGCGGCTTACAGTGCGTCTAAAGGTGGTATTGTTGGTATGACATTGCCCATCGCTCGCGATCTTGCGAAACTGGGAATTCGTGTTAACACGATAGTGCCAGGCCTGATCCACACACCATTGTTCGACAGTCTTCCAGAGCAAGCGTACAAGTCACTTGAAGCGTCTGTGCTGAACCCACAGCGACTTGGCCGACCTGAGGAAATCGCACACCTGGCGCAATACATCGTTGAAAACGATTACACTAATGGTGAGTGCATTCGCATGGACGCCGGAATACGAATGCAACCACGTTAAAGAGTTAATACACATGTCAGAATACGAGTTTATAGAATTTGCCACCGCAGACCATGTGGCCACAATCACTTTGAACCGGCCACGTAAAGGAAACGGTCTCAGCATCGCGTTGTTGAAAGAGTTTAATTCGGCTCTCACACAATGCGAATCTGAAGAGAGTATTCGAGTGGTTGTGTTAAAAGGTAATGGCAAGAATTTTTGTGTTGGCGCTGACCTGACAGACGTGCAGGCAACAGAAAAACCAACAGATGAACACATTCTGGAAGATCATGCGCCCAATCTGCACTGTATTCGCAATTCAAAAAAGATCTATATTTGTGCCATGCAAGGCGCGGCCGCGGGTATTGGCAGTGCGTATGCGCTTGTATGCGACATGACAGTAATGGCAGACAATGCCTACATATATCAGGCTTTTCTACCCATCGGTATGGTACCCGATGGTGGCGCTACCTGGCTGCTAGGGAGACACCTGGGCTACAAACGCGCATTTAAAATGATCATCGAAGGCACCAAGCTCGGCGCCGATCAATGCCTTGAGTGGGGCTTGGCATCCGATGTAGTGCCGGCCAATGAACTCGATGAGTATACCCGGCAGCTTGCCAGCAATTTGGCAGGTAAAGCACCCCTGGCCATGGCGGCAGCCAAACAATTACTGAATGGCGTATTCGACGCTAGCTACGGCGACACGGTTATTGCCGAAGCGAGGCAACAACGCATGATGCATGAGAGCGCTGACTGCAAAGAGGGCGTGTCGGCTTTTCTGGAAAAACGTACACCCGTTTTCCGGGGTGAGTAAAACGCTGTGCTTGTGCCGTAGCGTTTTTTCACCCTGTAACTGCGGCTAGGTCACTGTGATTCACTTCACAGAAACAAGCCTGCATTCCACTCGCTACGCCATGACATTGTGGTGCAAGCCCGCAATTAAGCGACACAGTGCGCGTTTTCGCGCTTTCGATAAGCGCTTTCCACACTTCTGATTGGCAAGCTGGGTCATGCGACCTAGGCTATATATTAACCAGCCATGTGCTGCGTTGTAATGGATAACACCCCTAGCCAAAAGGAATCACAAATGACTGCTGCACTGCCACCCGAAGCCAACCTGCAAATTCTTTTTCAAGAAGTACTGGACCGCGTTCTGAATGACGATATTCGTCTGCCCAGCATGCCAGACATCGCGATTGATGTGAGAGTGGCAATATCGGAAGAGAATACTACTTGCGAATCACTCACCGCGATAATTGCAAAAGACCCGGCGTTGACAGCCTATTTGGTTAAAGCAGCGTCCAGCCCGATTTATCGTCGACCCGTACCACCTAAAACCTTGGCCGATGTTGTCGGTCTGCTTGGCTTTGCAGCAACCAGCAGTCTGGTGATGATTCACAGCACTCGTAACATGGTCGAGCTCAATAGCCCGATTGCGAAAGAACTGTTCGAGCACACATGGGAGCGATTGATCGTTAAAACCAGTGTGGCCAGCTTTCTGGCACAGAAACTGAAATACCGACCCGTGGAACAAGTGCAAATGGCCATGTTGCTCAGCGAAGTAGGTTCTTTATCGGTATTGTCGGCGATGATGGAAGCATCTGAAACGCCTGACACAGATGTATATTTTCAGATGTGCCGTCAATACAGCAAGCGTCTGGGTTCTGCAGCGCTTACAAAATGGGGAATCGATAGCACAATCGTGGACCTGGTGAATGACTGCGGCCAATGGGATCTCAGTTGGAACGAAGATTTGAACCTTCTCGACATTGCTAACCTTGCGCTTTATGCAACCGTGCAATTAACCAGCGAAGACCCGCGCTTGCCAGAAATTGATTCTCTGGCAGCGTTCGAAAAATTGCCAGAAGAGTTACGGACTTGCAGTAAAGAAAACTGGTTAGATGTGATTATTGAAAATGATGAGGAAATTCAAACCATCATCAGCGCCTTTAAATAAGTCGTTAACGCGCTCTCAGACTGCGAAGCGCTTAGCGCGTTCCAACAGCTGATCAACCAGAAACCCGAAGAATTCGTGATTCGGGTTTCTGGATTCGCCTTTCACAAATTTCGCATACGACGCTTCAAGAACAATCGCTAACTTCCACGCAGAAAAGACCTGATACCACTGGAAGTCACTGATGTCGCGGCTGGTACGATCGTGGTAGCGTTGGACCAACTGCTTTGGTGACTGACAGTAATCTGCATCCATTCCCCCTTCACTGCCAGGTGCGGCAATAGCAATCAAGTTGCCTTCTTCCGGCCAGAAAATCATTGCCCATGCCAAATCGATCAACGGCGCACCAACAGTAGTCATTTCGAAGTCTACCAAGGCCAGTATCGCCGGTGGCAGGTCTTTACTGTACATCGCGTTATCGACCTTGTAGTCACCATGCATAACCGTTAGGTCGCAGCTTTTTGGGCGATTGTCTGACAACCATTTCGCCAACAGATCCACGTCAGCTAGGTCGCGGTGACGATAACTACCAAGCTGACCCATCCAACGGTCTACCTGGCGATGCAAGAAATTGTCGGGCTTGGCTAGTTTTTCTATCGCCGTGCCACGCCACTCAAAATCGTGCAGCTCGACAAGCGCGTCAATAAGTTGCTCGCCAATTGCTGTCTGCCAAGCGGGTGATTCCAGGTATCTCCGCGGTAGCCGCCGGCGAATCACCTCACCGTCAATAAATTGCATTATGTAGAATGGCGCGCCGATAATCGACGAGTCATCCGAAACAGCTAGCAAGCTTGGTACGCGGACGCTACTGTTCTGTAGGGCTTCTATAACTTTATATTCTCTTACGACATTGTGCGCGGTATCCGATACAGCGTTGAGTGGTGCACGACGCACTACCCATCGGTCGGTTCCCCACAGCAGTTCAAACATTTCACAGGAACCACCTCCACGTATAGGCGTTAGTTGTATCTCCTGCTGTTCCCCTACTTGCTCACTTAACCAATCTTGCAGGGCATTCGCATCAATGGTTTGATCAGTGCCAGTCATAGATTTCAGGCAGCAATGCAAACTGCATTTCTGCTGGCCTTTTTTGCATCGTACATGGCTTTATCCGCAGCCATAACTACCTCTTGCCAAGTATGTCGACATTGACCATTCTCAATCGCCGAGGCAACACCTGCAGTACCTGTTAATACACCAAACGGACTTTCACAGTGCGGAATTCCGAATTCAGCGACCGCCGTAATGGCTCGGTGCATGTATTTATACGCCCCATTTACGTCAGCGTCATAGAGAATTACCAGTATCTCTTCGCCACCGTATCGATAGATTCTGTCAGTGGATCGCATGCTGTTTCGAAGTATTCGTGCAATGGTACGCAACACTTCGTCACCAGCGCTGTGCCCGTAATAGTCGTTATACTGTTTGAAGAAATCAACATCGAGTAAAGCCGCGCAATATTGACGCCCGTACCGCTTTGCCTGCGCATGGGTGCTGGCCAGATCCAGCTCCATTGCACCTCGATTACCAATTTTCATTAAAGGGTCTTCCCGCGAAAGCGCACGCAGTCCTTTGTTCTCTTTTTCCAGGTCGCTGGTTTGTTCCAGCACTGACCTCTCTATCAGTTCGGCCTGTCGTTCAGCCACCTGGAAATGCGCTTCGGCAATATCAGACTGGGTTATCAGCCCCTGCACCTGGCCGGTTTCGTTCACAACCGGCAAATGGCGAATATTGTGAGTGTTGGAAACCAGTATCGCGTCGTACAAACTGTCTTGTTCCTGAATTGAAATCAGCGGCGTCGACATATAGTCGCTGGCTTTAGAATCCAGCGTTGCGCGTTTGCTGGCAACTTCGAGCAGTAAGCCAGCCATATCACGCTCAGTAATGATGCCAACCGGGCGACCCTCCTCAATAATCAGCTGACAAGAAATATTGTGCTCTCCCATCAGGGAAACCACTTCCTTCAAACTGGCTTGGCTGTCGACGTGTTTGACGCCGCGTGTCATTAAATCGGAGACGCTTAGGTCGTGCATGATGTTCGCTGTTATGGTGGCAGCCGTTATGGCATGCCCGTTATTGCTGTTCAAATTACAGTCAATTTTTTGACGCCTTGGTGTGACCAGCCGCACATGAGCAAAAAACAAGCAACATCAGCGACGAACGGCACCTCTACCCCTGGCAAGCGACTCCTGCATCTGAGTCATCAGCCTATCGATTGAGAAACTGGCAGTTGCCTGGCGCGGTGGAAACTGACGAAAGGTGGAAAGCCATTTGCCAACTTCCTGCTGGGTTGGAACAAATAGCCACAAATTGTCGCCAAAAAAACGTGCGTATAAACCAGAATCAATAGATGTTTCATACGGATCGCTGCGAAGATTGATCACGCGGGGAAAGTTAAGCGCCTCTCTCGGGCCACTCCAGCCCTCCATCTGAAACGCAAAATGGATTTTCCAATCGTTCCAACGCACCGCGTTCAATTGGGCGTTGTCATCAAAATAGAAAATGTTCTCACGCTTGCCCTTCCCTTTGCCCGCCAGTAAGGCCGTCTGATCAAAGCCGTCCAGATGCACTTTGTAGGTGCGCCCGCCTGCCTGATGACCTTGCTTGAGCTTTGCTGCTATGCCAGGTTCACCGGCCGCCGCCAGCAACGTAGGAAGCCAGTCCTGATGGGAAAATATATCGTTAATGACACGCTTCTTTGCCACCACTCCGGGCCAGCGAATTAATGCAGGCACCCTGAACCCTCCCTCCCAGGTAGACCCTTTCTCACCACGGAATGGCTCGGCTCCACCATCGGGGTAGGTTCCTGTTTGAGATCCGTTGTCCGTGGAATAAACCACAATGGTGTTGTCTGCAATACCTAGCTCTTCGAGCTTATCCAGCAATTGACCAACATGAAAATCATGTTCTTTCAAACCATCTGCGTATAAACCGTGGCCGCTGCTGCCTTCCCATTTGGGCGCCAAACGCGTCCAAACATGCATGCGGGTCGCATTGAACCAAACGAAAAATGGCTTGTTATCACTTTTCGATTTATCCATAAATTTCAGCGCGGCATTGGTAAACTCCTGGTCTACGGTTTCCATACGCTTACGCGTGAGTGGGCCTGTATCTTCCACTCTGCCATCCGCAAACGAGTGAATGACACCGCGAGGCGCAAAGCGCTTCTGAAACTCTGGATCTTTTGGGTAGAAGTAGGTTTCCGGTTCTTCTTCTGCGTTGAGGTGGTACAGGTTGCCAAGGAACTCATCGAAGCCATGATTACTGGGCAGAAACTCATCTTTGTCACCCAGATGATTTTTGCCAAACTGACCGGTTGCGTAGCCATGCGGCTTCAATAGCTCGGCGATTGTTGGGTCTTCTGCCCTGAGTCCAATGTCGGCACCCGGCAAGCCAACTTTCAAAAGACCTGTGCGCAATGGGTGCTGACCCGTCACAAACGCACTCCGGCCGGCGGTACAGCTTTGCTCACCGTAATAGTCTGTGAACATAGCGCCCTCATTCGCGATGCGATCTATATTCGGCGTTTCACCGCCCAGCATGCCGCGATGGTAGGCGCTGATATTGGACCAGCCGATATCGTCACCCCAAATAACCAGAATATTTGGCTTGTCTGCGGCATTTGCCGTGATCGTCGTAAAAATGAACCCTGCTGACAGCACAAGTCCAATTAGCTTTTTCCAGCGTAGAGTTATTACCATGTTCTATTTCACCGAGCTCGTTGTCATCTTAATTCGCTGGCGGCCTGTTTGAAGATCATCCACCATCACGGCATTATCACGCACAGAAAGACTTCACACTACCACTTTGCCATTGACGCTTATTCAGCTGACAAGCTGCTGCGAATATGTTTACCATGGCGCGACTTATTGAGGTAACAGTACCCATGAATTTTGAATTTAATGACGAGCAGCACCTCATTCGAGACCAGGCGCACAGCTTTCTAAAAGATAACTGCCCCACGTCTATTGTGCGCGAGGTTTTGGAGGGGGATGAGCTCTATTCAGAAACTCTATGGAAGCAAGTCTGTGAATTGGGCTGGACAGCAACCGTCATTCCGGAAGAATACGGTGGCCTTGGCTTGTCCTATCTTGAGCTGGTTGTGATTGCGGAAGAAATAGGCCGCGCCTGCGCGCCAATACCCTTTGGACCTTCTGTGTATTTGGCAACAGAGGCCATCATGGCCACAGGGTCCGAGGCCCAGAAAAAGAAATGGTTACCGTTACTGGCAGAAGGCGCCGCAATCGGCACCCTAGCTTATGCAGAGGGCCCTGGCGAAACCAACCCCGGCGCACTCGGCACGTCGGTTTCCAACGATGCAATCACTGGTAAGAAATGTGCTGTGGCAAACGGCAATATAGCGTCTGTTATCTGCGTGCTGGCTGCGAATGACAAGAACGACGGCGTGAGCATGTACCTCGTTGATACCAGTGATCCAGGGGTGACCGTAGAAGCTATCAATACCCTGGACCCAAGCCTGAATTACGCCAACGTCAGTTTCAACTCGGCAAATTGCGAGCTCCTGGGCGCGCAAGGCGAAGGCTGGGCATTGTTGAATTCGCTGCTAAACAGAGCCGCCGTACTGTATGCCTGGGAGCAGTTAGGCGGCGCAGAGAGCTGTTTGGAAATGGCAAAAGAATACGCGATGCAACGATATGCATTCGGTCGTCCGATCGGTTCATTTCAAGCAATCAAGCACAAGCTGGCCGAGATGTACGTGAAGAACACGCTAGCACGCTCGAATGCTTATTTTGGCGCATGGGCACTAAATTCAGACGCCATCGAATTACCGCTTGCCGCCGCAACCGCTCGTGTGGGCAGTTGCCAGGCTTACTACTATGCGTCCAAAGAAAATATCCAGACTCACGGTGGTATGGGTTACACCTGGGAATTTGATTGTCAGTTCTTTTACCGACGTTCGAAAGCATTGGCTGTGTTGATTGGCAGTGAACGACAGTGGCAAGAAAAATTGATCAGCGCATCTGATTTGGTTGCGGTTTAGGAGTAAGAGCATGGATTTTGAAGACAGCAAAGAAGAAGCAGCCTTTCGCGCGCAGGCAAGAGAATGGCTGGAAAACAATATACCCAGCGAAAGTGATCTAAGCGGGCTTGATGATCTGCAAAGAGCAAAACACTGGCAAGCGAAAAAAGCGGCGGCTGGCTGGGCCTGCATTCGCTGGCCAGAAGCGTTTAGTGGACGCGACGCAACGGCAATGGAACTGGTTATTTGGCAACAGGAAGAAGCCAAGGTTGACGTACCCAATACCAGTAGTTTTTTCGGTATAGGTCAAGGCATGGCCGGACCAACCTTAATGACCTGGGCGAGTGAACAGGACAAAGCGCGTTTTCTACCTGACCTGGCCAGTGCAGAAAAAGTATGGTGCCAACTCTTTAGCGAACCCGCAGGCGGTTCGGATTTGGCGGCATTGCGAACCAAAGCCGAAAAAGACGGCGATGACTGGATTGTTAACGGTCAGAAAATATGGACCTCTGGCGCGCATTATTCTGATTGGGGAATTTTAGTATTACGCACAGATCCGTCAGTGGCAAAACACAAAGGTCTCACCTATTTCTACGTCGATATGAAAAGCGAAGGCATAGAAATCAAACCGATCAAGCAAATTTCAGGCGCTTCAGATTTTAATGAAGTCTATTTTACAAACGTACGAATTCCGGATAGCCAGCGCCTCGGTGATGTTGGGCAAGGTTGGCATGTGGCGCTCACTACGTTGATGAATGAACGCGCAAGCATAGGAGCAGGAGGCGGCGGCGCTAACTTTGAGTCCGTCAAAGCGCTCGCGCAAAAAGTGACTATCAATGGCAAGCCTGCGATTGAAGACTCTGCAGTAAGAGCCAAACTGGCCAATTGGTATGTGGAAGAAGCTGGCCTCAAATACACGGCGAATCGAACGTTATCCGCCCTTTCCAAAGGCGCATTACCCGGACCGGAGAATTCGATTGGCAAGTTAGTGGGCGCCAGAAAAGCACAAGACATGTCGTCCTTCGCCATCGATCTGTTAGAGCAACAAGGCGTTGAATGGGATGCCGAAAAGGATGCGATGTTCAACGGCCTGTTCCAATTAAATTACATGGGTATTCCAGGCTTGCGAATAGCTGGGGGAACCGATGAGATCATGGCAAATATTATTGCCGAGCGCGTGCTTGAATTACCGCAAGAACCGCGTATGGACAAAGGCATACCGTTCTCAGAGGTACCAACCGGCAGCTGAACGTTGCTCGCGCTAACGTAACTGCTGTATAAGCCCAGCGGCTCTCTGGTCACCAGGATACTGTTCGGCCAATATGAGCGCGTAGCCAAGCGCTGATTCACGTTCACCTTTATCCCGCAGTATGGTCGCAAGTGCGAACAGAACTTCCGCGTTGCCCTGGCCGCCGCTGTGCAAATTTTCAAGCGCAAGCACAGCGGCATTTGTATCACCCGAAGAGTTTAAAGCGATCCCATAGACATAAGCGTAACGCCAGGAGTCACTCACCTGTGCGGCTTGTTGCAATTGCCGCAGCGCATCAGCGTTGCGACCCTGGCGTGATAACCACAGGCCGTACGCATGGTGAGTCTCTGCAATGCCTTGCTGTTGTTGCAATGCGGTTTCGAAAAGTACTCCCGCTTCCTGGTCTCTGCCAGTTCCACGGTATAAATCCGCTAGATTCAGGTACGCCGGCACCCAGCCAGGATCAAGCTGCATAGCTTCTTTATAGTACTTCTCAGCTTGTTCTGTATCTCCTTGATGAGCAGACACCGACGCTAGATTACTGAGTGCGTCTGGGCGATCTGCATTCAAGGTCTGCGAGCTAACAAACTCCTGCAATACGGTTTGGAGTAGCTGCTGCTCATCAGGCGGCAAAAACTGCGACGGTGCATCGGCCAGCATGCGCGCGGCTTCTATTCGAACAGCAAGAACATTATCTTGCAACAGCGGCGATACCACCTGCCAGCGTTGGGATACTGGTAGTGATTCAAACAAACGCAGTGCGGCAAGACGTATTGCGGGATGCGCTGCGGTCAAAGAAGTCTGGGCGACAGCGAACGACTGAGCATCATTTGGCTGAGTCATGTGAGCCAAGGCAGAGGCCCGCACGATACTGGGAAGTTTGTTGTTGTTAATGATGCTCGTTAAAGCGGCCTGGTTTGGCTGACCTTGTCGCGCAGCGTAAAATATTTCACCAAAGCTGTGGTGTTCGGCCACTGCTGGAAAACGCGTGTCGATCGCCTCCTGCGCCCAGCTTCGCGTCTTATCGTCGTGACAATCCGTGCAGACATCAGGCGCGTCAATGTTGGCGTTATGCAAGGGTTGCGGAATTCGAAAACTGTGATCGTATCGTTCATCAACACCCATATAAACCTTTGCAGGCATATGACATTGTCTGCATTGAGCCCCTTCGCTACCGTTGGCGTGAAAGTGATGCTCAGGAGAATCGTATTTTTTTGCTTTCAGTCCAGCGTAAGTATCAGGAGGTGATGCCTGGTGACATTGAGTGCACACGGCATTACCTTCAAAACGAAGTTGTGCAGAGTGCGGCTCATGGCAGTTACTGCATTTAACACCGGCTTGATGCATTTTGCTCTGCACGAAGGAACCATACACATACACCTCTTCAAGAATCTGGCCGTCAGCATGGTATAAACCAGGCTCCAGGAGCGCAGGCACATAATGGTCATACAGCTCTTTTCCAGGTTCAAATTCCTCAGCGATAATACGGCGGCGAGAGTGGCAGCGCGCACAGCTTTCAATCTGTACCGTTGGTGAAGCCAGGTCTGCAGCAAAGCCGTGATTAGATAACTCAAGCTCTTCGTTTGAATCTCTGCGCTGTTTGCTTGCCCACTGTACGTGCGTTGATGCGGGTCCGTGACAAGACTCACAGGCCACGTTCAACTCCTTGTAACTGGTGTCATAGCTCCGAGTGGCAGCGTCATAGTTCTTCTTAAGATCCGTGGAATGGCAGTCAGCACACTGGAAGTTCCAATTTTGATGCAAGCGCGTCCAATGCAATGGATCAGAAGACGGCATCGCTTCATCGGGATACAGATGGTACCAACGTTGCCCGCCTTGTTCTGCGCTGCGCGTATCCCAGGCCATACTGAGCGCTTGATAAGCCCCGTTGCCAACGTCTATTAAATACTGCTGCAAAGGCTCTACGCCGAACGCATAGTCTATTTTGAATGTTTCCAGCTCACCTTCTTTATTTTTGGTTCGAACAAAGTACTGCTCCTTATCTTGAGTGAACGTGAACCCTTCGCCCATATGGATTGCAGTGTGGTTGTCGAAATCGCCAAGCACTGTATCGCTACTGGCAAGTTGCATCGCTAGCGCATGATGCGACGTCTGCCATTGCTCCATCGCTTGCTCATGACAGGCCGAGCACTGCGCGGAACCAACGTAGGTGGCCGGTTGCGAAGCGCGCTGCGTTTTTGACGATGCTTGAGTTTTTTGTACAGTTGGTGAAACGGCAGGATTTGGCGCTGATTGCTCTGCTTTCTGCCCACAAGCGCTTAACACAAGCGCTAGCAGCAGTAGCAGCGCATTACACGCTGCTTTTACTGAAGTAAACGGATAGAACGCAAACATCAACCTTGCGGCTTAGGCACAGTTTCCATAATTTGATCGATTGTAAAAGAGGCTGGGCGTTGCCGTGGTGGAAATGCGTGCAGCGTTTTAATAAATGCGCCTACTTCTTTAAGTCCAAGCCCCATAGCGATTGGGATTTTTCGTGTCCACCATTCGTTATAAGCATTTGAATCTGTATCAGCGCGCTCAAATGGATCACGCCGCAAATGAAACATTTTCGGAATTCGAAGCGTCACAAATGGATCACGCCATACATCAAAACGCTTAGCACGCTGTTCAGCGAAAACAATTTTCCAATCGCCTGAGCGGGTGGAGATGAGTTTGCCGTCGTCACTAAAGTAATGAAATACTTCGCGCGGACCTTTTTCCTTCTTGGTTAAATGTGGAACAAAATCGTAGCCATCAAGATGAACCTTGAAAGTTTTACCACCACTGGCATGTCCAGCAAGTAACTTCTGTTTAATACCCGGAGCGCCCGCGGCAGACATGAGGGTAGGCACCCAATCCTGGTGAGACATGATGTCATTACTGATTCGACCGGCTTCTATTTTGCCTGGCCAACGAACCATTGCTGGCACCCGAAACCCACCTTCCCAGTTAGTATTCTTTTCGCCTCTGAAAGGTGTGATTGCACCATCTGGCCACATATTGTAGTGCGGACCATTATCGGTGGTGTAAATTACAATTGTGTTGCTACCAATACCTAATTGATCCAACTTGGCCAGCAAGGTACCTACGTGATCGTCATGCTCTAACATGCCGTCGTTATAAAAGCCCTGACCGGACCTGCCGAGACTCTCGTCTTTTACGTAAGTGTGGTAGTGCATGCGCGTTGAGTTAAACCACACAAAGAAAGGTTTGTCTTTGCTATGCGCACTGTCAATAAACTTCAGTGCCGAGCCAAGAAACTCTTCATCAACAGTTTCCATACGCTTTTGGGTTAGCGGCCCGCTGTCTTCAATTCGTCCGTCAGCGTAACTATGAATGACGCCGCGAGGGCCGAATGCCTTGTTGAAAGCAGGATCTTTTGGATAGTCCGGGTCTTCAGGGGCTTCTTCCGCATTTAAGTGATAAAGGTTGCCGAAGAACTCATCAAAACCATGGTTGGTTGGCAGGAACTCGTCACGGTCACCTAAATGATTTTTACCAAACTGCCCAGAGGTATAACCCAATGGTTTGAGCAACTCGGCCAAAGTCGGATCTTTTGGGCTGATACCGGTCTCTGCACCTGGCGCACCGACCTTGGTCAGACCGGTTCGGATCGGATGCTGTCCAGTGATAAACGCGGAACGTCCCGCAGTACAGCTTTGCTCACCATAATAGTCCGTAAATTTAAGACCCTCTCGGGCAATTCGATCTATGTTAGGCGTTTGGTAGCCCATCATTCCCATATTGTTAGTACTTAAATTCCAGAAGCCAATATCATCGCCCATGATCACCAAAATGTTCGGTTTGTCAGCGGCATGTGCCGTGGCCAAAAAAACCACATTAAGAATCAGTAAAAAGAAAGCACGAGTAAAGAATTTCATTGATAAATCCATAATATTGCCAGGTTGCCAGCGCCTTAAAGTGTTGTTGCGCCTAGCGCCTATGATACTACAGATTCTGGAAATGCATCTTTTGGACCTCATCGCGCGATTCCATTAAACTGTCGGATCCTGCCGACAAGCACTCGCGAGAATAAAAGATGACAGAGAATGACTACGCCCGCTGATTTACTGGCAATTGAAACGGCGATTAGCACCGCAATTGTCGGGCAGCCAGGCGTGGCAAGGCAGCTACTTATCGGTTTGCTATGCAATGGCAATCTGTTACTGGAGGGTTTGCCCGGTACGGCGAAGACCCGCTCGGTCAAAGCACTCGCGCAAATACTTGACATTAGCCTGAATAGAATTCAGTTCACACCCGATTTACTTCCGTCGGATGTAACAGGAACTGAGGTATTTCATAGCGAAGGTGATCAACAGACCCTGGTTTTCCAACCCGGGCCATTATTTGCCAACCTGGTACTTGCCGATGAGATAAATCGTGCACCTGCGAAAGTACAATCGGCCTTGCTGGAAGCGATGGAAGAGCGCCAAGTAACGGTGGCAGGCAAGACCTACCCGATGCCGGATTTGTTTATGGTACTGGCCACGCAGAACCCAATTGATCAGGAAGGCACTTACCCACTGCCAGAAGCACAAACAGACCGATTTTTAATGAAAGTGCTTATTGAATATCCGGATGACGACGCTGAACTGGACGTAATACGTTTGGTCCGCAGCGAGGAAGGCGGAGCCTTACGTCTGGAGCCGGCCAATGTCTCTGAACAAGATATTTTTGAGGCGCGCGCGCAACTAAAATCGGTTCATGTTTCAGAGCAGCTAGAACGCTATATGGTCGATATCATTATGGCTAGCCGGCATCCAGATCGCTACTCTGGCAGCGAAATCAGTCATTGGCTCAGCGCAGGCGCCAGTCCACGCGCAAGTATCGCGCTGGATCGTGCCAGCCGAGCGGTGGCGTGGCTATCCGGGAAAGACTACGTTGATCCGGATGACGTCCGTAGCGTTGCTCATGCCGTGTTAAGACATCGCCTGACAGCCAGCTACGAGGCCTTGGCCGGCGGTATCTCCCAGGATGACATTGTTGATGAAATACTTCGTCAAGTCGCAAGCGCCTGATAAAACGACCAGTCTGGTCGGAAAAAAACCTGACCCGCATTTTGCCGACTCGCGCCTTCACACAAGCCTGCACGACTTGATTGCATTGCGTACTCACGCGCATGGTTTTTCATTGAATCCTGCAAGCGTCATCAAAAACCAGTTTATTGGCAGACACGCTTCTAAACATCGTGGCCGGGGTTTGAATTTTGAAGAGCTAGCACATTACCAACATGGTGACGATATTCGAACCATGGACTGGAAAGTCACCAATCGAACTGGCAGACCTCATGTAAGAGTATTTACCGAAGAGCGTGAACGACCGCTAATGCTCGCCTGTGATCAACGCTTAAATATGTTGTTTGGTAGCCAGCACAAAATAAAATCGGTGGTTGCAAGCGAAGTTCTTGCTTTGCTTGCCTGGCGCCAGCTAGCCTTGAGCGATGCTATAGCAACCTTGCTATTCAATGATGAAGACATTTTTGAATCAAGACCGCACAGAAGCCAGCAAATGTTACTTAAAGATCTTGGTGTATTGGTGGAACTGAATAAGGCTCTGCTAAGCGGCGAACAGATGCCTTCACTGCAAGGCCGGGAGAAGATTGGACTTTCGCTGGTGCTGGACCGACTTCTGCGTTTATGCCCGAGAAACTATATTGTTGTACTGATCAGCGATTTTCACGATTTTGATAAACACACAAATCAACAAATAAAAAGTCTGGCCCTAAACAACGATGTCTTCGTCGCTCTCGTAGCAGACCCTGTCGAATGGGAGCTGCCGGTGGGCAAACAAATAGTTGCGAGCAATGGCCGCCAGCAGCTTTCAATCGACACGGATGATACCGCGCTTACAGAGCCATTCAAGCAGCATCAACAACAAAGAATTGAGCGAATAAGAACCGACCTGAACCGCGCTGGCGCTTTGTTGATGGAACTGGATACTGTTACTGAAAGCTATCAGCAATTACGACGCTCTATTACGCAAAACGCTTCCTTGAACGCAAATGGCCAGCAAGGCAATCGTGTGGAAAATGGCTAAGCCGGAAATACTAGACGCTAATTTTGGCAATTACACGATTCAGGGAATTGATGAAATTGTTATGCCACCTGGCGTGTCCTGGCTGCCAGCTACTCTTGCCTGGAAGATACTGGGGTTAATTCTTCTCGTTGTCGCCGCTTTAATGCTGTTGCGGGCGCTTAAAAATTGGCGTGCAAATGAATATCGTCGATTAGCGATCAAGAAATTAGCAGTTGTTCGCGATGTTGTGCGCTCTAGCGATGCAGGTTCCTGGCATGATTTGAGCGATCTAGCAACGTTGATGAAATCAGCTGCACTGCAGGCTTATTCCAGGGAAGATGTGGCATCACTCAGCGGTGATTCCTGGCTGAGGTTTCTTGGCGAAACCTCCAAGCGCAACTCATTTGACACTGAATCGGCTGAAGCATTGACAAAACTCGCCTACCAGAGACATACGAAATTAGCTCTGAATAGACTTGATGCAGAGAAACTGCTGGATCAGTGCGAGCGCTGGATACGTCAGCACAAGACAACAATAGGATTGGAAACCGGTGATTGAATTCGCGGCTCCGTGGGCATTTCTATTGTTACCAATACCGGCGTTGGTGTACTGGCTTAGCAGGCCGCACCGTGAGGCTCAAAACTCTCTTCTACTGCCATTTTTCAATACACTGGCAAAATTCTCGAACACACCGCCTGGCAGTGGCGCGGTAGTACCCAAGCGGTCGTGGATACTAAACGCCTGGCAGACTCTAGCGTGGTGTCTGCTAATCGTTGCTGCTTGCGGTCCACAAAAAATCGGCGAGCCGATTGAACGAAATAAATCAGCACGTGATCTAATGGTCGCGGTTGATTTATCAGGTTCCATGCAAACCAAAGATTTCTACCTAACGGCGGATACCAGCAACAAGGTTGACAGATTATCGGCTATAAAATCGGTGCTGCATGAATTCGCCGAGCAGCGTGAGCATGATCGTCTGGGCTTGATTGTATTTGGTGATGCAGCCTTTCTACAAACACCGTTTACCGAAGATCACAGTGCCTGGCGCTCACTTCTGGACGACACGGCTATCGGCATGGCCGGTCAAAGCACCGTGTTTGGCGATGCCATCGGCCTGGCAATCAAACTGTTTGAACGCAGTGAAAGTCTCAGCCGTGTATTGATTGTGCTGACTGACGGCAACGATACCGGTAGCAAAGTGCCGCCTGTAGATGCTGCCAAAGTGGCGCAGCAGAAAGGAGTAACAATCTACACCATTGCCATAGGCGACCCAGCGACTATCGGCGAGGAAGCAATGGATACGATCGTGCTTCAGCGCGTGGCAGAGTTAACTGGCGGCAAATACTATCAGGCGCTTGATCGAGAACAATTGCTAACGGCTTACCGCGCAATCACTGACCTTGAACCAGAGCTGTACGAAACCCTCAGTTACCGTCCAAGACACAGCCTGTTTCATTGGCCGCTGGCGGTTGTTTGCATTGG
>JBGCDE010000121.1:0-7535 GCA_045105115.1 Pseudomonadales bacterium
CTTCCGTGTCTGGCTGGTACACATAATGGATGGTTCCCAGTCCCTCAAGAAGCGGAAGATACTCCTTAAGAATGGAGTAGTAGCTGTATTCCGGAACACCGGCTGCTTCTGCTATCGTTTGTGCATTCGTCTGCGAATAGAGAATTAAATTGAGTTTCTTAGCGTCCATTGGCGGTTGCGATCGTTTATGGTCTTAAGTTCAATTGAGCCGAACGTTATCGAGAAAACTGGCAAGCTTATGCTCTAAAACCGGTGTTGAGCTATAGCGTTTAATTGACTCAATGGCTGTGTTAGACATTTCGCTGTATCGATCGGCATCATTGCTGGCAATCTCGTAGGAAGTCTTGAAGGCATCGACTAAATCAGGCCAGGATATCTTGTGGTGTACTGCTCGGTAGGATTTCCGGGGATCTTGCTGCCAATACGTCGGCTCAATATGCGTGCCCGGCACCAAGCAACAATCCGTATTCACATACTCTTCCATTGCCGTAATTGACGGCGCAATGGCCGGTATGCCAGCAGCAAGTGCTTCCGTAAGTGGTATACATTGCCCTTCACCAAATGATGTATTAACGTAAAAACTGGTACCAGACATCAAGCGTGCATATTCTTCATCGCTTAGGTGTGACTTGATAATGACAACACGACATGAAAAACGATGCAGCCTTCGCAGATGATCAATCAGCTCATCAGAAAATCGGGTTATAAATTGAACAGACACCTTGATAACAAGTACAGCATCTTCTTTGTCTCTAAATGCAGTACAAAAAGCGGTCAGCATATCCTGCCAATTTTTTCGTAAATCCAGCGGATTTAAGACAGTTGTATAGATAACACCCTCGGCGAACAGGCAATTCTCATTAACCGGATCCTCGTGCACTAAGTCATCAAAGTTTTTTTCAGGTGCTTGATCGTCAGCCTGCTCCAGTTCCTTGCCAGACGCCTCGATTGAAGACTTGAGCAACTCGAATTCAGGCTTAGGAAGTGCCTGCCTAAAAAGCGCCCTTTTTAGGGTACCCAACGCAAAGCGCACAGTATTTCTAGCGGCTAGATGATCTTCAACCTGCAAGGTATGGGAAGCACGAAGGCGCTCATCCAATGTAATTTCTTCATTCCTTATCTTTTGTTCGCGAGCAGACAACTCAGCGTCTTTTGCATCCAGCTCCAGGCCACGAAGGTACAAAAAATAGCTGTAGCGTGATTCATTCAGAGAAAGTTCTTGAGCTTCTTCTGCCGTAAGTACGTGGGGTACTAGTGCGATATCACGTGAGTCAACCAACATGCCAGAAAATTCAACGCTTAATCGCTTCACAGGCTTTAAGCGATCGTTTCTTAGCCTTAAATTTTCAGCGCCGTCAAATACCGGAGTCGGAATAGACGCTACAGCATAGTCTTCTCCCATAGCGTTTTTAACAGCGCTGACTGTGTGCTCAGACAAAACGATTGCCCCATTAACTGAGCTAAGTCCTACTCGCCAGTCGTGCTTACCGTTATTTCCCCAGTGCTCGGTCGGGATCGTATTGTATTCCCACGCAAACACTAAAAGCGTTGGGCATTCGATTCCACTGATCATATTATGTGGTGCAGTGAAATGAAGGAAAACGCAGCGCTTGCCTTGCTCGCAAGCCTGTCGATAGACCTTATCTACATCTTCGGCCGGATTCTCTACCTCAACAACTTCGCCGAGCTTACGCAGTAACGGCAGATAGCCTTTTAGAACAAAATGATAGCTGTATTCGGCGCTGCCAAGCTTTTCAGCAACGTTGGCATCACTTGCTTGCGAGCATACGATGAATTGAAGGCTATTCGACATACGTTTTGTCTAAAGATTAGAATAAGCTGCAAGCATCTGCATGATGCAGTCTCAGAGCTGACGCAATTTTCTATGAATAAGAATGTGTGATCTACCTGAATAATACCCTAAAGGTGTTTTAAACCCGCTCCAGGTGCGAATCAGCTACAGCTCGTGCAGCCCGGCGCGCTGCTATCTGTTGACCTACGCGGCGAAATGGCGTTTCGACGAATCTATAGTTCAATTCAGCCAACCCAAAAACCAGTGTGTACGCCAACACTATAAACAAAACCCTTGCCGCGAAACCTTCTGGCGTATCAAGTCCCACAATCCTCACCCAACTCTCTCTGACCAGAAAGAATGCTGGAATATGACTGAGATAAAGCGCATAAGATCGTGCGCCCAGCGTCACCATAAGCTGTTTCAGAGAACTGTCTTTCATCACATAAGATTTGTCATAAGACGCCAGATACACCAATAGACCTGCAAGCAGAGCAACCATACTCATGCGATAGGGTAGCTCGTTCATGGCAACTGACCCAACCATTAGCAGCGCCAGCAAACAACCGGCGACTAGCACAATCCCCGGCAGGCGATTTGTAAAATAGCTTGGTTCACACTTTTTATGCCACTTCGAGTTGCTTAGCATAGCCAGCAATATGCCGAGCATTAAGGCATCCGTTCGAAACATCATCATGACGATATTCGCGGAACGCTCGCTGAACAATTGGAAAAACAGCAGAGCCAACACCAAGTAAACAAACCAACGCCGGAGAAAAATCAGAAACAATGGAAACAACAAGTAGAACTGCTCTTCTAAAGACAAGCTCCAGTAAACGAAGCTTGCGCCATACGAGTAATTCCCAAAAGAGTCCGCCAGCCTGAAATTTGCGAAGTTAAGTGCGCCCGCCAAGGTAGCCCATAGGTTGGCTTCGAACGGTTCAAAAACACCTGAACTGTTATAGAAAAAACTAAGGGCCAAAATTAATGCTAACCACAACCAGGCTGAGGGAATAAGACGCCATATTCGCTTAATCCAAAACGATACGGCCTCTTCAAACTTTGCCGATAACCCTTGTCTGGCATCCATTCTTCCGATGAAATCTTTAGCAATAACAAACCCTGATATAGCAAAGAACAGATCAACTCCAGCGCCACCGTTGAAATACGGAATAAATGGCGAGACCGAATGCCGCCACATAATCAGGTTGCCAAACGTGTGATGCACAATAACGAACAGTACCGCTAATGCTCGCAGCACTTCGATATCATCTATTCGATTAGTGCTCATGCGATCATCTAGTCGCTTAAATACATGCTGATGAGTATCACTTCATTATATCCAACTTGGCTTCAAGCTTACTTAATGACAACAGCAAATCTCGCAACTCGGTGACAGACAATGCCGACAGAAAGCTGGCCTCCCACTGAAGTGCCCCTGGAACCATTTTCTTATACAAACGTCGCCCGCTATCACTCAAACCAATAATTCTGGCTCGATTGTCGTCTGCATCGGTTCGGGTTTGAATAAGCTGCTTATCTTCCAGCGAGGCTATTGCTCTGGACACCCGTGACTTATCCATGAAAGTAGAATCAGGTAATCCTCTGGAGCTTAACTCATCGTGTTCGCCAAGCCTTGCCAAAACACGCCACTCCGCCACGCTAACGCCATTGGGTTCTCCGAAATCAGCATTGCACGCATCGCTAACACGCTTGGCAAGATTAACCAGGCGGTAGGGAGTGAACTGGTTTAGCACCAGCGTTCGGTCATCGTTCAAGTAATCGCCCCACTACTTTATTCTTGAATGAGAGCATATTATTGGCTTTGCTTCTTTATCGCGAGCTTTTTGAGGACTATTTCCGTGAATTCGCTTGCAATGTATTCTCATGTGAGAGTATATTTCAGTTTCTACGCCTAATAACAAACGCAAAACCGCTGCGACGGAGATCATCAATGAGCCAATCAGACAACAACTATATCTGGAACTGCTGGTATGCCGCCGCATGGGCGCACGAGGTAGAAAGTGCAGGCAAACTGGAGCGTATGTATCTCGACAAGCCGGTGGTGATTTTTCGTGGCGAATCAGGCCGCCTGGTCGCTTTGGATAATCGCTGCTGTCACCGTGCTGCACCACTGGCAATGGGTCGGATCGAGGGCGATTGTATTCGCTGCATGTACCACGGTCTGAAGTTCGATTCCGACGGCATATGCGTAGAAATTCCAGGCCAGGATAAAATCCCGGCTACCCATCGCGTGCGAAGCTATCCCATTGAAGAACGCGGAAATTTAATATGGATTTGGATGGGTGATCCAAACCTCGCCGATTCAAACGACATCATCGACTACGAGCCGCTCACTAATCCAGAGTGGCAAGGCCTTCCTGAAGAAGCCTATTTGCATTACGACTGCAGCTGGATGCTGATCATCGATAATTTGGCCGACTTTTCGCATCTTGCTTTCGTGCACACTAATACCCTCGGTGGCTCTGAAGCATACGCGATAGAGACCAAACAAGAGATTGAGCGGCTAGACAATGGCTTTCAGTTTGAGCGATGGCACAGAGAAAGCGCTCCTGCGCCGTACCACGTAAAAGCCTATCCAAACGGCCCAGAGGTCGTCGACAGGCGCAACTACGTGCAAATGTTTGTACCCGGTGTATTTCTGATGGAAACTGCGTTTGGTCCGCTTGGCTGGGACCAGCAAGATGACCAGAGTAAGGTAAAACAATATCGCAATTGCCAGTATATGACGCCAGAAACCAAAGGCTCAGCGCACTTCTTCTGGAACTATCTGCGTAACTATGAACTGGGTGACGAAGGGATTTCAATATCGCTGCGCGACAGTCTTCTTGAAGGCTTCTGGGAAGATAAAGTCATTATTGAAGCCCAACAAAAATTGTTAGAACTCGATGATCCTTTTCAACCGCGCGGAATTGCTGCAGATTCTGCACTTGCGCACTTTCGAAAAACCTGGGACACATTGCTGGATAAGGAGCGCTCGGAACACCCCCGGGTTACCGAAGAGGTGACCAGAAGCATTATTTGAGCAGCAGACCTTTACTGGGGTCAGAAGATGTTTCAGTGTTCTTACTGAACTAAGCAACGAACGTTGCCACTTTTTCGCCGAATTTGCATTCGGCTTAAACCTTGGCCGGCACATCTGAATCGTTCGCAAAAGGCAGGCTTTCTGGTCTGCCCAGCTTACCTTCTTCTAAAACTGTGCCTGACATAATCAGCAACAGCATCAAAGCTGAACGCCATTGACGGCAATTGCTCATAACATCTCCATTGCACAATCTTAATGCCTGTTCGCGTAACTGCCCGTATTCCACCCGAGTACAACCGAATAGTACACAACTTGCGCAAGCTGCGCGTAGGGCGTAATGTTGTAGCAGTATAAGAAGAGAGGAACGGTACGATGGAGCAATTATCAGGCCAAGACGCCATGTTTCTGCATATGGAACTAGAGGGTTTGCCACAGCATATCGGTGGCGTCAGCATCTATGATCAAGGCACAGCACCCAACGGCATTGTGCGTTTCAAACAAATTCTGTCCACAATTGAAAACCGCCTGCACCTTTCAGATATCTTTACCCGAAAACTTGAAGCGGTTCCCATGGGGCTTAGTCGACCTTACTGGGTGGAAGACGCAGACTTCGACCTCGAATACCACGTACGTCACATAGCGCTACCGAAACCAGGCGACTGGCGGCAGCTGTGTATTCTGGCGGCACGCCTGCATTCAAGACCCTTGGATCGGTCACGCCCGCTGTGGGAGTTTTACGTTATCGAAGGCCTGGACAATGTTGAAGGCTTACCATCGAACTGTTTTGCGCTGTTGTTAAAGGTCCACCACTGTGCAATGGACGGTGCCACCGGCGCACAGTTTATGAATGTGATGCACGATTTCACGCCTGATATAGCCATGCACAATAACATCCCTCCACGGATCATTGAGCGACCATCCAAGGGATACATGCTAGGCAGGGCCTATGTGGATGCTTGGAAAAAACCAGCGCAGACCTTCGATATGCTCAAGCAAGCATTGCCAACCTACCAACGATTGAAGTCCGGGCGTGAAAACCAGGATTTTCATGAACTCGATGAGAAACAGAAAACCAGATTCCAGGGGAAAATCTCGCCACATCGCTCAGTTGAAGCAAGGCGCTTTGCTTTTGAAGACATTCGTGCCATCAAGAATGCCGTACCCGGCGCCACCATCAATGATGCCATGCTAACCATAGTGGCGGGCGGGCTGCAAAAATACTTGCGCAGCAAAGGGGAACTGCCTGAGCAAACGCTGGTAGCCGGTTGCCCAATAGATGTTCGTTCCCCGGAAGAGCGAGCTGCGGGCGGCAATATGGTCGGATTTATGAATGTCGCCCTTCGCACCGACATAGACTCTCCATTGAAAAGACTTAAGGCGGTTCACGAAGAGTCGCAATCAGCAAAAGCCTATGCCGAGGCACTCGGGCCTAGAATTGCCATTGATTTGACCGATGTAATGCCTGGCAACGTTCTGTCCCTCGCATTACGAGCCGCAAGTGCTACCGGGCTTGCCGAGGCCAGCGTGATTCAAAATACAGTGGTAACCAATGTGCCCGGCGCACCCATGCAATTGTTCTTATGCGGCGCTGAACTGGTCGACTCATTCAGTCTTGGGCCGCTGTTGCCCAACGTTGGGCTTTTCCATATTGTGTACAGTTCAGTGCAAAACAAGGAAGGCAGAATCACACTGTCGTTTACCGCCTGCAGAGATATGCTGCCCGACCCTGGTTTCTACGCACAGTGTCTTCGGGAGTCATTCGAAGAATTGAAAGCCGCCACTGTAAAAGCGGAAGCCAAGACTAAGGCAAAACCTGCCACCAAGTCGGGTGAAAAGTCGGCTAAGAAAAAGAACGCCGCCCAACCTGCTTAAACCAACACATTATTCGGCGGGTCGAGCATGGGGAGTTCCTCGAAATACGGTTCCCCAGACTCTAATATCCCGAAAGTTCTCTGGCGCAGTCTCGAAAGGGTCGCTTTCAAGCACAGCGAAATCAGCCACTTTGCCCGGCTCAATTGAGCCAATTAAATGTTCCTGCTGAATGGCTCTAGCAGCTTCAATAGTAATGCCTTTCAATGCTGTGTTAACCGTCATTTTCTCGACCGGCGCCAGCACATTGCCTTTCGCAGTTATGCGAGACGCAGCCACACCTGCCAATGTTAGAGGTGAAGCAGGCGCCATAGGCAGGTCGGAATGGAATGACACTGGTACAACATTTCGTTCAAGATCGCCCAAGCGGGTGATAAATTGGGCACGCTCTGCGCCGATTCCTACTTCAGAATACTTGTCTCCCAAGGCCCAGAGATAAAACGGATTGGCCGATACCGAAATACCAAGTTGAGACACGCGCTCTGCCTGGTTTTCTGCAGAGTAGCCATAGTGATGTAACACAGTTCTGTGGTCATCTCTGGGCTTCTCCCGCATAAGCTTCTCGATAATATCCAATACAACCTTCACACCCCAATCCCCATTGACATGAATATGTATTTGATAGTCAGCCAACCAATACATGCGAGCAGCTGCTTCCAGAGCCTCTGGCTCCATAATCCACTCGCCCTCATGCCCATCCAGATAACCTTCCTGCATTTGCATTAGTTGCGAGTAAAAGGCACCGTCTGCTAACAGTTTCACCTGTTTCGGAAGATAAGTAAGCTGTGCGTTATTGCGTTGAGGTAATTGCTCAATTATATCGAAGCC
>JBGCDE010000122.1:0-19319 GCA_045105115.1 Pseudomonadales bacterium
GAGGTAAGCGAGCAGCTCTTTGTGCCCACCCACCGGCGCGTAGATCCGCACCGGCGTGGGGTTGTTGCCTTCAATCTTGTGAAGCGTGTCGTAAATCTCTTCGCCCATGCCGTGGAGGCGCTGGTATTCGAATTTTTTGCCGCCACTCATCTGATTCGCAATAGAAGCTGGCGCGCATCTCGTCTTTGATCTCCAGGCCTTGCTCAGAATCCAGATCACCATGCACGTGAAGCCAGTTGTCTGCGCGCAGTACCTTGAGTACGCGCTCAAATTCCACCGTGCCGTATTCGATAACGTATCCGTAGGACTGTTTGTCAGGTATCAACAAATCCAGGGATGAGACAATTGGGCCTCGGGGTACCGCTGCCACCACATCACCGTATTCGCCGGCATTGATGGCAATCATCTCTTCGCCATACCAGGCTCGAAGCTGATCATATTGTTCTGACCCTTTTGCGTACGCATGAATCAAATCGCCATGTCCATACGGGCCCAGGCCGGTGTGAATATCGATCAAGCCAACAATGCTTTGATTTTCCACCAATGTTGGTAGCGTTTCCCGCATGGTCATCTGCGACCAGGCAGGCGTTGTTCCACCGTAAAACAAACCTTGGGCGTCTACCCGTTGACCACCCATAACAATTTTTTGAAACTGGTCTAGCCCATTGGCTTCAGTCCATTCCGCGAGTGCGTTTTCCGAAGCTTCATTAAAGACTTTTGGAAGTATCAGGTTCTTGACCCCGTTGTATGGCTCATTCACTTCTTGAGGTTCTGCGAAGTCAACGTAATTTCGATTCAGATCTATGTTGTCTTCGTTAACACGGCGCAACCAGGCAAAACCATGTGGATTGTGGCCGTGCACAAGTATCAAGCGAGTGTCTTTCAAAGCGTCGAGCACTGATTCATTGCTCAGCAGATTGATTTGAATACCGGCGCCGCAAAAGCCCTCTATGCCATGTGTGCCTGCGACCAGAACCAACGCGCATTTGGCATTGCTATCGCCCACGCTGGCAAAATCCATAAACAATGGCTCACCATCCGGTCCTTTGTCAGGGTGGGCAACTGAAAGAATTTGCGCCCCGGCTTTTCCTGCCGCATGCAGAAACTTGGTTCGTGAAGACTGATAAGAGGTGGAGAAAGCTTCAGAGAGTGCAGTCATTGCTAAGTTCCAGTGTGTGCTGTTAATGGATTTAAAGTTGAATAGAGGCTCAGGGTAGAACTATCACTCTGGCGGTGATTCTGTGTCAACATCACTTCGACGTGCAGACTTGTGTTTTGCTCGATTTGACTAAAACGTACTTGCGGCACGCTCTCAGACTAATAACTTAGCCATAAATCCGGCAATCAACACAGAAGCTACACTTACGCTGGTGAACCCGGCTACCAGCATTTTCGGAAGATAGAAGTTCACTAACATTTCATTTTCTTCTTCGTTTTCCGCCTGAACCTTGGCAACTTCCTGGGGAACAATATAGGTGCCAGGAAAGCCAAAGAAACAGCAGATACTAAGCGCTACGCACAAGTACCATGAGTAATCGAACAGTCGTGCCATCAGGGCAGATACTAGTGCGATGGCAATGAGCGCAATAACAAACGCACCTGCCACAGGCCAGATCAAGCTGGCAATAACCTCCGGTGTGGCTTTCGGCAGATACCAGTAAATTAGTACAAACAAAGCAAATAAGATAAAACCGGATGCATTGGCGTGGTCGAGAATTTTTTCTTCGAGAAAGCCAATTTCTCTGAACAATACGCCAAAAATCAGTGCAATGATAAATTTATTAATAGCACCATTGAGTAGCTCGCTAACCCACAAAGCTAACCAGGCAATCATTAATACTTTGCACAGCAGAATGAAGGGCGTTTTGTAATGCGCAGGTAATTCCGGGAATATTCGCAGGGAAAAGCTTGATGCCTTGCTGCCAGTTGTAGCTGCGTTGGCTACTTGATGTTTGTTTTCGCGAATACGCGCCAGTCTTCGCGTAGCATCAACGCTTAGGCACAGTGCGGCAATGGGAAGGCCTACAAAAAGCTGCAGCACAAACAATACGGTAACGAAAACGGCAATTTGTTCAAGGCCAGCGGTCGCAGCCGCCTCTTGAATAATCAATACCGCGACCAAACCACCACTTATTGGCCCTGCGGCCGCAACAGCGAACTGCTCACCGATCAATGCTGAACCGAGAAAATACAGTAAGCTGGCGAGAGCAAGCACAGCACTTAATGAGATTATGACTGTGCGGTATTCGCTAAACATTTCCCTGAGATTTAACAAGGTACCCGTGTGGATCACGAATACCGGCGCCAGAACTGCACTGATAGCAAAAAGACCGGTGTCTTCAAGTAAGGTGGGTGGCAATACGGTCCAGAAGCCCAGCAAAAGAATAAAGCCGGATACAAACAACATCGGCATTGTGGCCTTGGTTTTGTGCGAAACAAAGTCGCCGGCGGCGTAGGCGAGCGCGCAAATAAGAATAGCGGTCAATGCATCCATAAAAACCCCTTCAGTCAATTACCTTTTTGCCTGTGCCATAACGAAGCCAGACTATGATGCCGATGACGTTGATGCAGGCTGCTGAAATAAACGCCCAATTGTAACTGCCGGTTGTATCAACCAAATACCCTATCATTGGAATTGCGATGATGCCGGGTAAGTTACCGATAGTGCCCACCAGCCCTGTTACAAAAGCACGATGGTTTGGTGCTACCTCCATCACTGTGGGGTCAGCGCCAGAGTAGCAAAAGGCCAGTGCTGCCATCGCAATGCAGGCTATGCCAACTGCCATCCCTGCATTCTGTGCAAATGGAATCATGAACAGAAAAAGCAATGAGCCTCCAAGCCCGATTAGCTGCATTAAGCGGCGCACGCTATCAATGTCGCGCCCCTTTTTTAGCATGCCATCTGATTGATAAGCCGCTACATACAGCATTAGCGACATTGCGACCCAAGGTAATGCGGAGAACAAGCCTGAGCCCGCCAGTGACACTCCCTGAACAGCACTAAAGTAGCTGGGTAGCCAAGCCAAAAACATATAGACCATCCACAAAGCGCAAAATTTGTTGATGACGATGGCCCAAACAGCTGGGTGGGTCAGAATTGCGCGGTAGGGAATAGGGGTGTTTTCTTTGGTTTCCTGCTTGCTTGCACGCAAAAGCAGTTTCTCTTCCTCTGAGATTCTGGGGTGAGTCATCGGATTATCACTGGCGTAGAACAACCACCAGAATGCCCACACTACGCCGACCATTCCAAAACTGTAGAAGGCCATGGGCCAGCCCCAGCTCTCAACAATCCAACCACTGAGCATAAGTCCGCCTGGTGCTCCGATTGTGGCGCCACTGACCACTATCGCCAGCAAGCGCGCTCGTTCATCAGGAAGTGACCATTGGCCGATAAACGCGTAAGTAGCGGGTACCGCGAAGCCTTCAGCAACACCTAATAGAATTCTTACGGCGATCAGTGCGATAAAGGAGTGTTGCGCTGCGCTGGGTGTTAGCAGCGTAAACAGCGAGAACAATAAAACGGCCGCCCCCAGAATTCTAGCGGCACCAAACCGTTGTGTAATCAGTCCGGCAATTAGCTGGGAGCCAATGTAACCTAAAAAAACCGAGCCCATCACCAGGCCCTTGGTGGTCTCATCCCAGCCAAACTCTTCCTGCATCGCAATGGCCGCCACCGACATATTGACACGATCGGCATAACTCAGAAACCAGGCCATGGCCAGGGTTACCATCATTGATTTGCGAAGTGACCAGTTATTCATTATTAGTCTATTTGCAACAAGTTCTATAGCTTGAGGCTGCAGTTGCCACGTTTATTATGCTGTTATCAATGGTAATCTCCACTCGCAATTAAGCCCATGTTATTTTCGGTACAGCCTCAGTCTGCATAATATCTGGGCTGATCAACGTTTTAAGAGGACGCGAGCAATGCGCGAAGAGTACGTTTCTGTAGAAACCGATGGACATCTTGCCATACTGACCTTTGAGAGGCTGCCTCATAATTACTTCAATGCGGCATTGATCGAAGAGCTGTTGAGCAAACTGCAGAAGCTTGATAAAGATTCCAATTGCCGTGCCACAGTATTGGCGTCAACAGGAAAGGTTTTCTGCGCGGGTGGTGAATTCGGCCGGGGAGAGCAAGGTTCAGAAACTTATATCCAAATGGCGCGTGCCTTATACGCCCAAGCTATGCAGCTGTATGAGATTAAGAAGCCCATGGTTGCTGCGGTTCATGGCGCAGCTATTGGCGCCGGTTTAGGGTTGGCGTTGGTTGCTGATTTCAGAGTTACCTGCGAAGCGGCACGCTTCAGTGCAAACTTCAATCGTTTGGGCTTGCATCCGGGATTCGGCTTGACCGTAACATTGCCACGCTTGATTGGCACTAACAAAGCTGAGCTATTGCTCTATACGGGCCGGCGCATATCTGGCGTTGAAGCCGTTGAAATCGGATTGGCTAATAGCTTGGTGGAGCGAGACCAGGTAAAGAGCGCTGCCATGGCGTTGGCACAGGAAATTGCACATTCAGGACCGCAAGCGGTGCAAGATACACGAGCGTCTTTTAGAGCGGGTCTTGCAGAACAAATTCGACAAGCAAACTTGAAAGAGCTGGAGATTCAGGTGAGGCACATGCGCAGCGAGGAGTTTCTCGAGGGTGTTAAGGCGTCAGCCGAGCGGCGCGTTCCGCAATTCTGAATAATTCCCAAGATTAGTCAGTCGCTAACTCATTCAAGGCTTTTTCAAAGGATGCAACAGTCCTGGCCACATTTTGCAGTTTATCCAAACCAAACAAGCCCAGCCTGAATGTTTTAAAGTCATCGCGTTCATCGCATTGCAAAGGTACGCCTGCGGCTATTTGCATGCCTTGAGTCGCAAATTTACTGCCGTTTTGCACTCCGGCATCGCTGGTGTAGCTGACCACAACACCTGGTGCTTTGAAACCTTCGCCGGCTACGCTATTGATGCCGTTGGACTCCAACACCGCACGAATTTTTTGCCCTAGTTCAATCTGCCATGCCTTGACCTGATCGAAACCCAGTTCGGCTGTTTCCTGCATGACCGCGTGGAATGCGCGTAAGCCATCAGTGGGCATGGTGGCGTGATAAGCGTGACCGCCGTTTTCATAGGCTTGCATTATGCTGTGCCATTTTTTGAGATCGCAGGCGAAGCTGTCGCTTTCGGTTTCAGCCAAACGACTAAGACCGCGCTCGCCAAGCATGACCAGCCCACAACAAGGTGAGCCGCTCCAGCCTTTTTGCGGGGCGCTGATCAATACGTCGATGCCAAGGTCGGCCATATCCAGCCATAAGGTACCCGAAGCGATGCAGTCTATGACGAGCAAGCCGCCTACTTCGTGAGTGGCTGCAGCCAGTGCTTTGATATAGTCGTCCGGCAGAATCATGCCTGATGAAGTTTCAACGTGCGGTGCAAATACCATTGCCGGTTTTTCGGCGCGAATGGCCGCGCACACTTCATCAATTGGCGCAGGTGAGAAGGGTGCCTGAGCGTCCGCTGATGCCTGGCTTGCTTTCATCACTGTGTGTGATTTGGCGATATTGCCGGTATCTAGAATTTGGGTCCAACGAAAGCTGAACCAGCCGTTTCGAACCACCAGGCAGTGCTGGTCGCGGGCAAATTGCCGTGCGACCGCTTCCATCCCAAAGGTGCCGCTGCCTGGCACAATAACCACGGCCTGTGCTGCATACACTTGCTTGAGTGTGCTGGATATGTCGCGCATGACTGATTGAAAAGACTGCGACATGTGATTCAGCGAGCGATCGGTGTATACCACCGAGTACTCTAACAAGCCATCAGGATCAATATCGGGTCTAAGTCCAGCCATGAGTGTTACTACCGTGCGCAAAAAGTGGCGGCAGTTTACTTGAGAATCTGGCGTAGATCACCCCAAAGAGGGGCTGCGGGGGAGAAAATGGGGCACCAACACACGATAATGTGTTGGTGCCGTTCGCTTAGTCGCGAATGCGTTTTGTAAGGTCTTTTATTGCCTTACGTAGCCGTTTTGTCTGCTTCTCAAAATCTTTGGAAGTAGGAACATCGGCTTTTTTAACTACTTTCTCAATTTGATCAAGCAGCTTTTCACCTCGTTTTACCAGTGACTTCTGTGTAGACGGGGCTTCCTTGCGTGCCTTTTCAATGGCTTTTCTGGCGTCTTGCAACTGGTCTTGCACTTCCTCGAATACTCGAGCGTACAAACCCAGATTCGCCAGCATCATGCGGCGGGCATTGCCAGATATCTGCGCAATGCTCGCACTTTGCGATGATTTAGCTATTTTTTTTTAGCTGCTTTCTTCTTTGCTGCAGGTTTCTTTTTAGCAGCTGGCTTCTTTTTGGCCGCTGGCTTTTTCTTCGCTACCTTTTTCGCTGCTGGCTTCTTCTTAGCAGCTGGCTTCTTCTTAGCTACCTTTTTGGCAGCCGGCTTCTTCTTGGCAGCTACTTTTTTCTTCGCAGGTGCTTTCTTTTTAGCCGTTGTTTTCTTCTTCGCAGCTACCTTCTTCTTGGCCGCTGGCTTTTTCTTGGCAGTGGTCTTTTTCTTAGCCGCTACTTTCTTTTTAGGGGCTGCTTTTTTCTTGGCAGCTGGCTTCTTCTTGGCTACTGCCTTTTTAGCTGTAGTTTTTTTGCGAGTGGTCGCTGCTTTTTTACGAGTAGCCACTTTCTTGGCTGTCGTTTTTTTCTTAGCAGTGGTCTTTTTCTTGGCCGCCGTGGATTTCTTAGCGGTGGTTTTCTTTCGTTGTGCCATGTTGGTCCTCTATGCGAAAGTAGTCATTGTTAATGGTTTAGCGTTATTCGCGCACGACTACTCGATACAACAGAACACCTGACAGTGCATCACACAGCGCGCTGGGCGCAAGTGTGCGCCTTTTTCCATCAGGATTCAAATGGCTGTATTACCAACTTTTTGCAGTTATGATTAGCGTGTCGAATAAAAAGGAAATAACAATGCAACAAACTCGCGGCAGATTTTCTTCTCGTATTGGTTTTGTATTGGCCGCTGCTGGTAGTGCAGTTGGTTTGGGGAACATATGGGGCTTTCCAACTCAAGCGGCCAGCAATGGTGGTGCGGCGTTCTTATTGGTGTACTTGGCGCTGGCTTTTTGCCTTGCATACCCGGTGTTGATGACCGAACTGGTTATTGGTCGCTACGCTCGCGGCAACCCGATTACTGCGCTTACGGCAGTGTCTAGTAATGCACTGAGTCGTTTTATGGCGCCAATTATTGGTGGCTTTGGTATCGTTGTTGCCAGTCTTATTCTCAGTTTCTACTGCATTGTGGGCGGCTGGATGATGTCGCATTTCCTTGCCGAATTATTCGGTTTACTTGGCATGGTCGAAATCGCCGCATGGTTGGAAACCTTTTCGCTGCCCCGCAGTTTGTTCTTTACTACGCTGTTTATGTTGCTAACCATTCGCATCATTTCTCAAGGTGTTGAAAGCGGAATTGAGCGATGGTCTACCCGTCTGATGCCCTTGCTACTCACCATGCTAGTGTTGCTGACGCTGTATGTGTTAACGATGGATGGCGCCATGGAAGGCTTGCGCGTATACCTTATTCCAGACTTTTCTCGAGCGTTGTCACCCTCATTGATTATCAAGGCACTAGGCAGTGCCTTCTTTTCGTTGTCATTGGGCGTGGGTACCATGTTGATTTATGGCTCGTATATCGACGACAGCGAAAGTCTGCCTAAGCTGGGAACCCAGGTCACCATCATCGATATCAGTATTGCCGTGCTGGCCGGTTTCCTGATTTTGCCTGCAATGTATGTGGCACTTCACAATGGCGTAGAGATCTTTTCTGACAATGGTTCCTTGATCTCGGAAGATACGCTGATCTTTACCGTGCTACCGGCGCTGTTCGACAAAATTGGTTTGGCCGGGGGAGTAGTGGGTACCTTCTTCTTTCTATTAATGAGTATCGCTGCTCTTACCTCGTCTATATCAATGCTTGAGGTACCAGTTGCTACTGCGGTAGAGAAGAGTTCACTGCAGCGCGGTGTGGCTTCTTATGCCGTGGGTGGCGCTATTCTATTGATCAGTATCACGATCATTATGAACTTCGAGCAGCTGTTTGGCGCAACCATCGCGTTTACCACGCGCTATTCTCAGCCATTGCTTGGCATGTTGATTTGTATATACGTGGCCTGGGTCTGGCATCGTGGTGAGGTGTTACAGCAACTGCAAAAAGGTTCGCCCCACATAGAAGCCAGCGCCTTTTGGCGAATTTGGCCGGCTTACATCAAGTACGTATGCCCACTCGTGATCCTGATAATTTTTGTGCAATCCTTTTAGCGCTGATTACCCTGTTGCGGGTAACCGGCGCTAGCGAGCGCTATGCGGGTCGAGTCAGGAAAGCTTGGTTCTTGCCCTGAACCTGCAATGTACGCAGGCAGCAGCTGAGCAGCAATGTCAGCCATCCGCCCGGTCGGCGATGAACGGTAAACTTGGTGGAAGTGTGACGCGGTTCACAAAACGCGGCACACGCACAACACTAGCCAGGCATTTGGTAGGCATGTCCCCAGAAGTCGCCTTCTGTTGAAACAGTTGGACTGAATTCATTCCAGTCCAGCTGCAAGCCGTCGTAGCCGTATTCCACAGCTATGCCGCCTGGGCCAAATACATAGAAGCTCAGCATATTGTCGTTACAGTGGCGACCCAGTGATGACAGCAATGGCAAACCCGCCTGATTAACACGATCAAGACAAGCACCCACTTCATCGATGCTGGTGACTTCCAGCATCATATGCACAATACCTACTGGGCTGGGGCCATTGAACAGCGCTACGCTGTGGTGCCGGGGGTTGTTTGCGTGCATAAAGATTACGCGCATTTCCGGTGCACCTTCAGCGGGTGCAGGCAAATGCAAATCATCGCTGTCACCAAACCCCAGAACATCTATGTAGAAGCGGCGGGCGGGCTCAGGATCTACCGCGGGTAACACAACGTGACCCAAGCACATATCATCTGTTACGAACCGTGAAACGCCTTGGGGTGACTCAAAGGCTGCGCTGCATTCATCTGGCATCGTTCTGCCATGGTAGAGTTCAAGGCAATTGCCCGCGGGGTCATTAAAACGAACAAATTCACTGACACATCGCTGTTTGGCTTGTTCTGCAGACCCTTGTTCAATCTGCATACCAGCTGCAGTCACTTTTTCTATCAACGCCTTGTAGTCGGCTTGCGACGCTGTTTCCCAGCCTGCAGCCAATAGTTTATCTGTCTCGCCAGCTGACACCATGATTCGAAAGGGAGCGTCGTCTACCTTCAGAAAAGTGTTTTCTTCAAAGTCACAGCGTGGCACATCCATAGTGCCTAGCACGTCGGTTCCGAAGCTGCGCCAAGAACCAGCGGCCTGTTCGCTGAAGTGAAGATACCCTAGATTTGCAACGCTCATATCTGTGTCCTGTGCTTGGTGTTGGCATGGCTAAATACAGGGGTGCATTGTACAAATAAGCGAGCGAAAAACACGTGAAACATGGAACAGAAAGTGCCACCCACAGGCGGTAGCACTTTCCGCCGAGCTGCACGGCGAAACTTCACTGCTAGGCTATGCTTTAGTCTATAAGTCAATAATTTAATTCGCACGGATGCGAGAAATGTTATATAAAACATATAGATGCATCCGCTTCTTAAAAATCAACTCGAATTTGTGGGCCTGCGGGAAAGTGGCGCGCCTGATGACGTATTGTGGAAGACGTTTCTAGATCGCGTTAGCCTTGCGTATATGCAGGCGGATAACGACAGGCTTGTTATTGAGCAATCAGCCAGAAACTTGCTGGGCTCGTCGGATGGTGTTGCCACTTTGCAAATCACGCAATTAGCCGCGAATGAAGTCGAACACAATACCTCCATACAATCCCCCATGTCGCTTGCATTGCTTGATTCAAGTCCAGACACAGCGCTGCTGTTTGATAAGCAGTTGGCGATCGTATCCAGTAGTAATATAGCCAGTTTGATTGATCCAGCATTGCGCGAAAAGTTGACCGATTTCGGTGCGATGGAGTTGGCCGGTGCGCTTGGCGTGGACGTTTATGCGCGTCTAAAAATCGCCGTGCAATCGGTGTTTGATACACAGAGACCTAAGCGCTTACTGTTTGATATTTACCAACCCGGCGGCTCTTTGACCTATGAGGCCAGGGTGATGCCTGTGGCACAGCAGCAGGACAGTTTGGTTGCTGTATATATACGAGATTGGAGCGCCGTTACCCGCGCAACGCGTTCGGCACAAATGTACAAAGACCTGTTCGATGCCGCCAGTGAGGGCATGATGTTACTGGACGCACAGCAGCGAGTGGTGCTTGTGAATAGGTCGTATGAACAGATGAGTGAACAGAATGCTGAGCAAATGCAGGCACTGGATAGCCCACGGTTCCTAAACAATCACGGCGAATCGCTAGACACTGAAATCTGGTCGCATGTGTTTTATCACGATACCTGGTCTGGTGAAGCCTGTTTTGTACATGGAAATGGCCTGAAAGTACCGGCCTGGGTCACTATTGATGCGCTCAAAGATCGGGAAGGGCACAATATTAACTTCCTGGTGTTGTGCAGCGACATTTCGCAACTCAAAGAAACGCAAGAAAAACTCTCGTTTCTGGCGAATCACGATCAGCTTACCGGGCTACCGAATAGAGCCTACTTTCAAGATCATCTCTCCGGTGCCATTGGGCGCAGTGATCGTGCTGGCAGTTGTGGCGCGCTTTTCTTTATGGATTTGGACAATTTCAAAGGCATCAACGACACCTTGGGTCATCCAGTGGGCGACGCTCTGCTCATTGAAATGGCGCGCCGACTTAAGGCATTTGTACGGCAAGGCGAGCTTGTTTCAAGAATTGGCGGCGACGAGTTTACGCTAGTAGTCGAGAACCTTGACAGCGCTGAAGACGCCGCGGTTGTCGCGCAGCGTGTGCTCAAAGAGTTTGAAGCACCGTTTGAATGCGATGGCCAGGAACTGGACATGGGCTGCAGTATAGGCATCAGCGTTTTCCCTATCGACGGCAGTGATCGCGACCAAATTATTCGTCAGGCCGATACTGCGATGTACAGCGCCAAGCAAGCGGGGCGTAACACCTTTAAATTCTACACCTCACAGCTCACCCATAAGGCGGTGCAGAACTTCAATGTTGAATCACAATTGCGACGTGCGATAGAACGTGATGAATTGTTCTTAAACTATCAGCCGCAAGTGGATATGAAGCGCAATACTTTGCTGGGTGCTGAAGTGTTGATTCGCTGGAACAATGAACAATACGGCAACGTGTCTCCAGCCGAATTTATTCCCATCGCAGAAGCCAGCGGCCAGATCGAAGAAATTGGTGAGTGGGTACTCGATCGAACCTGTTTGCAAATGAGCCATTGGCGCCATTTCACAGAAATTCCCTGTCTGGTCTCGGTTAACGTGTCTCGAAAACAATTGGTTCGCACCGACTTTTGCAAACGTATTGCAGACACGCTAGATCGCTACAGTCTGCGCGGCGATCAGCTGGAAATAGAAGTAACCGAAAGCGCCATTGCCAGTTCCGAATCGATTGCTATTCGCAACCTGAATGGATTGCGAGAACTGGGTTGTAAGATCGCCATTGATGATTTTGGTACGGGTTACTCCTCGCTTTCCAGTTTGAAGAAATTTCCATTGGATAGATTGAAAATCGATCGTTCATTCGTGCAGGACTTAGGCCAGGACCCGAATGCAGATGCGATTATTGCAGCGATCATAGCCATGTCGAAAACGCTCGGTCTGGGTGTTATCGCAGAAGGTGTTGAAACTCAGCAGCAAGTGAAAGCCCTGCTTAAACGCGGCTGCCGAGAAGCGCAAGGTTACTTCTATAGCAAGCCGCTGCTGGCGTCTGATTTCCGGGAATTTGTACTCAAAACCGCCAAGGCTTGATACCATCTGCCATCGAAAATTTCGTGGTATGGAGTATCAGTATGTCGCAACGGCCTTTCAAGGTTCTGGGTGTTCAACAAATTGCAGTTGGCGGGCTTGATAAAAGCGCGTTGCGCGAGTTTTGGGTGGATATTCTCGGCCTCAACTTCAGCAGCTCCTATCAAAGCGAATCAGAAAACGTTGATGAAGATATTTGTGAGGCCGGCCATGGCCCCTTCAAGGTAGAGGTTGACTTAATGCAACCGCTAGACCCTGAGAAGCGGCCCAAAGTGCATGAGCCGGCACTGAATCACATTGGCCTCTGGATAGATAATCTTGCTGACGCTGTGGTTTGGCTGGAACAGAAGGGCGTGCGGTTTACACCCGGTGGAATTCGCAAGGGTGCCGCGGGTTTTGATGTCTGCTTTATTCATCCAAAGGGCAATGCTGAAGCACCAATCGGTGCACAAGGGGTTTTACTCGAGCTGGTTCAGGCGCCTGAAGCTGTGATAGATGCATTTGCGCAGGTAGAAGCCAGCGCCTGACCGCAAAGGTGGCAAAGTCTCAAAACCGCAGTTCTCGTGCAGCTACTCAAAAATCGTCGCTTGAACGAGGCCTGTCTTTGTCATTGGCCGGCGCTCGCGCCGGCGGCGCGATTGCAGTTGGCAAGCTGCGAAAGCGATTTGGCATGCAATCCAGTGACGAGCAAGACAGCGAGTTACTGCGTCAACAAGCGGAGCATTTCGTTGCAGAGCTTGGCAAGCTGAAAGGTAGCTACGTAAAAATCGGCCAGCTGTTTGCGCAGTTTGGTGAGCACTTTTTGCCACGTGAATTAACCAATGCATTGCATGAGCTGGGTTCACAAACCGAGCCATTGGAATGGTCGTTGATAGAGCCACAACTGCAGCAAGCATTGGGCGGTCGCTTTGATGATTTGAATATTGAACCGATTGCCTTCGCAGCCGCTTCTCTGGCTCAGGTACACCGCGCGAAAGTGAAGGGTACAGATGAGACTCTGTGTCTGAAGGTGTTGTACCCGGGCTTGCGTGAAACCATCGATTCCGACTTTGACACCGTAGTGAGAATGCTCAAGCTTGGCCGATTGCTGCCGTTCAATCGCGACCTTGATTGCTGGTTAGAGCGAATGCGCGAGCAGTTGCATCTTGAAACCGACTATTCGCGCGAATGCATCAAAACCCTGGAAATGACTGAGCTCGTGTCTTCTTTGTCCAGTGGAGACAACAATGCCTTGCCCGCAGCTCTGGCCGTACCAACAGTTATTGAACGTTTCACAGTTGGGGACGTATTGGCATTGGAGTACATGACGGGCTTGACGGTGAACGCGCCAGACGTTTTGGCCCTGTCTCAACGCCGCCGCAATGCGCTGGCCAAGACCATGCTAGAGCTGTTTTTCGCGGAGGTCTTCGTCTGGGGGCTTATCCAAACTGACCCCAATTTTGGTAACTATCTTATTCAACCGAGCAACCGACTGCGCGGAGAGCATGCCGAACCAGACCGTTTGGTACTGCTGGACTTTGGCGCCTGCACCGATCCCGACGACAATATGGCCACGTATTTAGGTGATGCCGTAGCGGCTGGATTAGCGCGCGACAAACAAACCTTACAGCAAGCCTTGGTCGATTTGGGCTGCTTGCAAGCCGACAGTGCCGAAGCCGCCAAGGAAAGCTTTGCCGACTTATGCATTGCCATTCTAGAACCGCTTTGGCCAGCTGATCAGCTGCCGGAGACCTGCCTGAACGAACGCGGGCAGTATCGATGGAAAGAGTCACGATTGATGAGTCGCGCGGCCAAGCAAGCCAACAAAGCCAGCCTGAGCATTCATTTTGAATTGCCTAGTGCTGAGTTCACTTTGATAGCGCGCAAACTTATTGGTGTGTTCACGTTTATTTCGGTGTTGGGCGCGGAATTTAACGGCCATGAAATCGCTCAACGCTATATTGCCCAAAGCAAGCAGGGCCCAAAGCAGGCAGGGAAAAATGGCCGATAAGAAGAGCAGTAAAGTACCCTCAGGCCGAGCCAGCCGCTTTGCGAAAGTTGCGGGTTTAGCAGGTGGTTTGGCTGGCGGAATGCTGGCAGAAGGCGCGCGAAAGCTACGCGCGGGCGAACGTCCGAAAACCAGCGATTTATTGTTAACACCGGCAAACGCCAAGCGTGTAGCTGACCAGCTCGCCAATATGCGAGGCGCGGCAATGAAGTTGGGCCAGATTCTGTCAATGGATACTGGGGATCTTCTACCGCCAGAGTGGACAGAAGTATTGGCGCGCCTGCGTTCTGAAGCTGACCCCATGCCTGCCTCGCAATTAGAAGCACAGCTGGAAGCAGCGTTGGGCGATGAATGGCCGGAGTTGCTGTATGACTTTAAATACTCACCTATTGCTGCTGCCTCAATCGGCCAAGTGCATCGAGCCATCGGGCCGAAAGGCGAACCGGTTGCTTTGAAAATTCAGTACCCGGGCATTGCGCGCAGCATTGATTCCGACGTGGATAACATTGCAACTGTGTTGCGCGTTAGCGGCATTCTTCCGGAAGGTGTTGAGCTGCAACCCTTACTGGACGAAGTGAAAATACAACTGCACGAAGAGGCGAACTATCTGCTGGAAGCAGAGCATATGCAGCGGTACAGCGACAACCTCGCGGATGACGAGCGCTTTTTGGTTCCCGAGTATTATCCTGAATTGTCGAGCGAATCGGTTCTTTGCATGTCGTTTATGCCGGGCCAAACTATTGAGTCATTGATCGAGCAGGATCAAGATGAACGAAATAGAGTGGTGTCAGCGCTTGTTGAACACATGTTTACTGAATTGTTTGTGTGGCGCACTGTGCAATCAGATCCGAATTTCGCAAATTACCTCTATCAGGCCGACACTGGCGCGATTGTTTTGCTGGACTTTGGTGCAACACGAACGTTTAAAGCCGCTTTCATGAACAACTATAAAAGCCTTGCGAAAGCCGCCATTGCCGAAGATCGCGGGCGATTGTTGAAAGCCGCGAAGAAGCTTGGCTATTTGTCTGATGATGCCAGCGACGACATTACCGAGCTTCTGTTGGATATGTTCATGCTTGCGGCTCAACCCATGCTTACTGACGAGGCCTATGATTTCGGGAACTCTGACATTGCCAGTGGTATGCAGGAAATTGGCTGGCGCTTGCAGGAGGAAGTGCAGGGTAAGGCCTCGGGTTGGCATAGCCCACCAGTGGATGCGATGTATTTGCACCGAAAAATAGGCGGAACATTCATGCTTGCCTCGAGAATGGGCGCGCAGATCAACGTGCATCAAGCGATATCGGCGCATCTCTGAGTTAATTCTGGCCCAAAGTTCATCTGACTCGCTTTTTCTTTAAGTGCATTGTTGTATAATTGAGAATAATTCTCGTTTGCACTTGGAAAGCTGTGAGTACTGTCGATTTTTTAGCGTTGAAACCCGGCGACCGGGCTCGCGTCACCAGCTTTTCTGGTTTATCTGCTTCTTATCGGAACCGCTTGTTGAGCCTTGGCTTAACACCGGGCACTGAAGTGCTGGTTCAGCACGTAGCACCATTAGGTGACCCGGTAGCCATTCTGGTTCGAGGCTTTCGTTTGAGCCTGCGCCGTAGTGAAGCCGCCGCCATTCAACTGGAGCGCTTGTAGTGTCAGATACAGCCGCTAATGATCCTCAATCGTCTAACAACTCAAAGCTGCCGGTTGTCGCGCTTGTCGGCAACCCCAATGCCGGCAAGACAACGCTGTTTAATCAGCTTACAGGTTCACAGCAACGCGTAGGCAATTGGCCTGGTGTAACCGTTGAGCGCAAGACTGGCGAATGTCAGATTGGTCAAGCGCCGGTTACGCTGGTTGATTTACCAGGTACCTACTCCTTGCAGCGATCTAGCGAAGACGAATCGCTGGATCAGTTGATCGCGCAGCGCTATCTAGTCAGTGGCGAGCCTCAGCTAGCCGTTAATATTGTTGACGCGTCCAGTATTGAACGCGGTTTGTATCTGACACGGCAATTGCTTGATAGCGGTATTGCCGTGGTTGTTGCCTTGAATATGATGGATGTGGCCGAGCGACAGGGTTTGCAGATTGACCTTGAAGAATTGCAGCGTCAGCTGGGTTGCCCGGTTGTTCCGGTTGTGGCCAGCAAGGCTATAGGGCTGGAGTCTCTGCGTATGGCGATAGCTGGTGCGCTTGCCACCTCGTCTGCTGCCGGTGGTGACTTTGCTGAGCAAACCGATGAGGCCGAGATAAACGCGCGCTTTGAGGAAGTGGCTCGAATCAGCGCAGCCGCCGTAAACACGACCAATCGCAATAGCGTGACTATGACTGATCGAATCGATCAAATAGTTTTGAATAAGTGGCTGGCGTTTCCTTTGTTTCTTGGCGTGATGTATTTGATGTTTATGTTCACCATAAACATCGGCGGTGCGTTTATAGATGTTTTTGACGGGGTGGCTGCTGTACTGTTTGTGGAAGCTCCACGCCTTGTTTACGAATCAATTGGCCTGCCAGAGTGGCTTACCACTGTACTGGCTGATGGTCTTGGCGGCGGCGTACAGTTAGTTGCCGGCTTTATTCCGGTGATTGGTAGCTTGTTTCTATTTCAGTCGTTTTTGGAAGCCTCAGGCTACATGGCACGAGCCGCATTCATCGTTGATCGTTTGATGCGCGGCGTTGGATTGCCCGGTAAGTCGTTTGTGCCTTTGATAGTTGGCTTCGGCTGCAATGTGCCAGCGGTGATGGGTGCGCGAACCATGGATCGTCATGGTGATCGTTTGCTTACTGTGTTGATGGCGCCCTTTATGTCGTGTGGTGCGCGTCTAACAGTCTATGTATTGTTTGCGTCAGTGTTTTTCCCCAAAAATGCCGAGAATGTGATCTTCGCGCTTTACTTGATTGGAATCGCTCTTGCTGTGTTCACAGGTCTTGCACTTAGACGCCATGCAATGGGCAGCGAAGTATCTGCTTTTGTTATGGAGTTGCCTAATTATCACCTGCCGCAACTGAGCGGTATTGTGCGCCTAAGTTGGCAGCGCCTGAAAGGATTCGTAATGCGCGCCGGCAAAGCAATTGTGGCAGTAGTTGTTGTGCTTAACTTCGTTAATTCGCTGGGTGTGGACGGTAGCTTTGGCAACCAGGACAGCGAGCAATCCATGTTGTCTCATATAGGCAAGCAGATCACACCTGCGTTTGCGCCAATGGGCGTGCATGAAGACAACTGGCCGGCGGCTGTGGGTATATTCACCGGAGTGTTTGCCAAAGAAGTAGTGGTGGGCACGCTGGATGCCTTGTATGGCAGCATAGCCAGAAGCGAGCAGGCGGCCCTCGATGGAATGAGCGCTGAAGTTCCTGACCCCGGTTTGGGCGAGCAGTTGATGGATGCATTGAATACTGTGCCAGAGAATCTTGGCGGTCTTAACGAACAATGGGGCGATCCTTTGGGCGTAGGCGTTGGTGATCTTAGTGACTCAGCAGCAACTGCGGAAGAGCAGGGCGTAGAAGTAACCACTTTGAGTGTGATGAGTACCTTGTTCGACGGCCCAATCGCGGCATTCGCCTATTTATTATTCGTACTGTTATATATGCCATGCGTGGCAACAATAGGCGCAATATTTAAGGAAATCGGCGGCTTCTGGGCCGGCTTCTCGGCGGCCTGGAATACTATATTGGCGTATGTGGTCGCTGTGTGGTGTTATCAGATCGGTACATTTTCTGAACATCCTGGCAGCTCAATAAGCTGGATTCTTGCGATGCTGTTAGTACTCACCGCTAGCTGGGCGCTTCTGATATATTTTGCCCGTAAGGAAGTGGCGAATAGCCAATTGATACCGGCTGTTAATTTGTAACAGTGGCTCACGCTTCCGTAACCCCCTATGGAGGCGATATGAATAAATTAAAAAACGCAGTTCAAACACGCTATTTGCTAGCGATTGTCATGCTGGGCCTGGTGGCCTGTGGTGGTGATCAGCAAGTGGCGGATTCTAATGAGACTGAAGCCGCGGCTGCAGCGCCTCTGCCACCAGCACCGGAGTCAAAAGCGAGCGCGGCCTTACAGCACTTGATGGCAACCGTTGCGGAAACCCAGGAGAAGTTTGTTACGCCGCAAATGGGTGTTACAGATGCCTACACTGCGGGCGAAGCAAACAGGCTGATTGCACACATGCTGCATACAGGTCTTAACTTCTGGATGGAAGCTGACCCTTCACGGCCAGTCTTCAAGCAATATGTGAACACCACGCGAAAGTTGCTGGGTGACAATCCCGATTCAATCTATTACTTCGCTGCGATCAATGACGATCAGACCTATATCATTCGCGGCAACATAGGTGCTGCGGTTTTTACTTCATTCACGGTAGAAGGCGGCAGCCAGAATGGTAAAGCAGCCACACGCTCAATTTCGGCATTAGGTGACTACGATATGGAGATTGCACCTGATGGTAGTTATGAGATCACGGTGAGTAAGCGCAAGCCGAAATCAGGAAACTGGTTAAGACTGGAAAAAGGTGCCGGACAAATCACTACTCGACATTACCACGAAGCCAAGTTGTCGATTGCGACAGATCCTGAATTCCAAATGGATATCAGCATAGAGGTAGTAGATCCAAAACCATTAGCTCCCTACGGTGGCGATGAGCAAGTGGCGCGGAATTTAACGTCGGTTGCTAATTTCATTGCCGGGCACGCACCAATGGGCATGGTGCCAACCTCGCCGGAAATGGCCAAAATGTTTGGCTGGATTTCTATAGAGCCAAACGTGATCGCCAAGCCAGGTCAGTGGATAGGTTCTGCTGATGAGCAAGCTTATGGAAACACCCACGCGTTCTACAGTATGGGACCCTATAAGCTTGCTAAAGATGAAGCCTTGGTGATTGAAGGACGTTTCCCTGAAGCGCAATTTGCCAATGTGGTCTTATGGAATCGGTACATGCAAAGCTATGATTTTGCGAATCGGCAGATATCCTTGAACCGCAATCAGATACAGTATGAGGAAGATGGTAGCTTCAAGATTATCGTTGCGCACCAAGATCCTGGTTTGCCAAACTGGTTGGATACGGAAGGACGTGAGGCTGGGAAAATGTATTGGCGTTGGGTGTTTCCGCGCAGTGAGCCTACGACGCCGGTGGCTACGGTGGTTAAGTTTCGTAGTTTGAAGTAGTGGTCGCTTCGTAGATCGATCGGCACATCGCTTAATAGCCTCGCGCTAGACCCGCCGGACCCAAAGCACTCGTTGCACTCGCGGGGCCAGCTTTAAACCCATCCATGGGGGCTTCCCTAAGGGACCTACTTTTGGCATTGAAAAGGTCCCTCTTTTCAATGGTCTAGCGCGAGGCTATTAAGCGCTGTACCTAGTGCTAAACGCTAAGTTCAGTTTCGAATTCGAGCAGTTGGCACAATATTAAGAGAGGAGGGCCTCAGGCATTTCTAAACTGTGTGAGAGAGGGACCT
>JBGCDE010000123.1:0-6368 GCA_045105115.1 Pseudomonadales bacterium
TCCAATGGCCGAATGATTCTGGGACTGGGCGTCTCGGGCCCGCAAGTGGTCGAAGGCTGGTATGGCCAACCATTTCCCAAGCCTCTGGCGCGCACCAAGGAATACGTCAGTATTTTGCGCAAGGCGTTTGCGCGGGAAGAAAAAATCACGGCACCTGGCCCCCATTATCCGCTGCCCTACCCGGGCGAGGACGGCACCGGCCTGGGCAAGCCACTCAAGCCAATGGTTCACCCAGTTCGCGACAGCATTCCGATCTTTATGGGTGCCGAGGGTCCAAAAAATATTGCCTTAAGCACCGAAATTGCAGACGGCTGGCTACCCTTGTTTTACAACCCATACGACGAAAGCGTTTATCTTGATTCGCTGAAAAATGCGAAACCTGATTTCCAAATTGCACAAATGTGTTCAATTGATATCACCGATGACATTGACGCGGGCTTACTGAAAGTGAAGCAATTTTTGAGTTTTTATGTGGGCGGTATGGGTGCAAAAGAGACCAACTTCCATAAAAACCTGTTTGAACGCATGGGTTACGAAAACGAAGCGAACGAAATACAAAGGCTATTCTTTGAGGGCAAACGAGACGAAGCCGCGCGTGTTATCCCGGACGAGCTGGCTGATTCACTAGCGCTGGTAGGACCAAAAGAGCGTATCAAGGAACGTTTGGAAGCCTGGCACGATTCACGCGTGACTACTTTGCTGGTGGCTACGACCGACAAGGATCATCTCCGGCAAGTCGCGGAACTGGTGCTGTGACAGACTACTCATCGATCTCAGACAACACACCGGTTCTTATAGGTTCAGGACAGGTAGTACAGCGCGAGGCAACCGCAAGCGCACCTATGGAACTGGCGGCCCTGGCCAGCTCTGCAGCGCTTGAAGATTCCGGTGCGGCCAATATCGCTGCTCACATCGACACAATCTGCGTTACCAAACTGTTTTCTGACATGGGCCGGCGCTGGAATTCTCCATGGGGCCGCAGCAATAATCCGCCACAGTCAGTTGCCAAACGGATTCGAGCCAATCCCAATAGTCGCGTTTATACCGAGACGGGAGGCAACGGCCCTCAGTCGCGAGTAATTGAGTTTGCCCGCGATATTGCCTTAGGTGAGCGTTCAGTTGTTTTGCTCACTGGTGCAGAGGCTTTAAAAAACCAGCGCCATGCAGAACGCAATGGTGTTGAACTGAATTGGAACGAAGAGTTCGACGAGCCATTGGAAGACCGCGGCTTTGGCGACGACGTTGCGACCAGCCAGGAAGGCCAAAACGGGCTGATCAATATTGCCTATTACTACACAATGGTTGATCAAGCCGTACGGGCTAAACACGGTCGTAGTATCGAAGAACACCGTGCTGCCTGCGCCCGCTTAATGGCCTCGCTCAGCGCGGTGGCGGCTAACAATCCAAACGCCCAGTTCGCCGGACAGCAGTCTGAACAGGAAATTCTTGCGGCGGCAAATCTGACCCATTTGTACACAAAGCGAATGATCGCGCAGGACGGGGTCAATCAGGCCGCCGCATTGTTAATGTGCAGCGCAGGCAAAGCGCGCGAGCTGGGTATTGACCCGTCTAGGTGGGTGTTTATGCATGGTATGGCCGAAGGCAAAGAACTTATGTTCAGCCATCGCGATGATCCTTCGCTATCACCAATGGCAGGGCGTGTCGCTGAGCGCGCATTAAACATGGCCCAGAAGAACGTTGAAGACATTGGAGCCATTGATATCTATAGCTGCTTCCCGTGTGCGGTCTCTACCGTGGCCGAACAACTCGGTTTGCCTGCAGATGGCAGTCGGCCACTTACCATAACAGGCGGCTTGCCGTACTTCGGCGGCCCAGGCAATAACTACGGTATGCACGCATTGGCTGAATCAGTTCAATGGGCCCGCGCCAACAAAGAAGCCTACGCCTTGGTAACCAGCAATGGTGGCATGTTATCCAAACATGCCAGCGGTGTTTATTCTCAACAACCGAGTTCAGTAGATTGGGCTAACGTAAGGTGTGAACTCTCCGCCAACGACAGCGACCAACGTTCAATCATCAGTGATCCGCACGCTGGTCATGTTGTCACTTACTCTGTCAATTTCACCGGTAAGAATGGCACGCAAGCCATCGCCTTAGGTGAAACAGCTAACGGTGAACGTTTTGTGTGTTGCACAGCACCAGACGATCATCACACCGCTGAACAATTGCTGGAAACTGACATTGACAGGCTAGCTATTGCGGTGACCGCTGCAAAGGGCGAAACCCTGCATTTCACATTGAATAATTAAAAGGTAAGACTATGACGTGGAATATTAGCGAAGCCGTGTACCAACTGGCGCACAGCGAAATGGGCGATCGACCTGCCCTTATTCACGGCGACGACATTATCAGTTACCGCTCTTTGTCAGAACGCGCCAGCGGCATAGCAAGCTGGTTGCAATCACTGCAATTATCCAAAGGCGCCCACGTTGGGCACTACATGCGCAATTCCAACGCCTACATGGAAACCATGACAGCCGCCGGCTTGGCGGGTATGACGCATGTAAACGTAAATTATCGATACGTAGAGCAAGAGCTTATCGACTTGTGCGACACCCTGGATATTCAAGTGCTGGTGTACGACACTGAATTTGCAGAGCGTGTTGCCAATATAAAAGACCGGCTGACAAAAACCACTGCGTTTCTGGAAGCAGGCACGGATACGCCCACCAATAGCTTTGCACATAGCCTGACTCAACTTTACACACATGATGTCAGTGGCTTCGAGCGTAGCTGTTCGAATGATGACATCATTATTATTGCAACCGGTGGTACCACTGGATTGCCCAAAGGCGTTATGTGGCGCCACGAAGATATCTGGCGTAAACAAAATCTTTCTACTGCCAACGCAATGCTGGCCTTGGACCTAAAAGAGCACCCTGCAACGATTGAAGAGCATGTTGCCAACGTTTTAAAGTTGCCACCCGCCAAGCCGTTCATGCCACTTAGCCCATTGATGCATGGCGCGGGCATGTTGATGTCGATCTTGATGATCGCGCAAGGCATACCGGTCATTACCGTTCCAGGCAGAAAGCTCGAAGCCGACCTTACGCTGGATATGATCAAGCAATATGAAGTAGGTGGTATGGCTCTGGTCGGTGACGCGTTCGCCATGCCACTAATTGAATGCATGGACCGTCGCGCCGATGATCAACTAATGTCTGGTGTTGCCATGCTGGTGTCAACGGGCGCCTCGCTGAGCGAAGACTCTGTAGCGAGCTTAAGACAGCATGCGCCTAACATGTTCCTAATGGATACCCTCGGATCTTCAGAGGCCTCAGGTTACGCAGTGTCAACGGCGGCTCCTGGTGTATTCAGTCCATTACCCACAACCTGCGTTCTCGATGATCAAATGCAGGAAGTGGCCGCAGGTAGCGACACTATTGGCATCGCCTATTCAGGCGGTTACATACCGATGGGATATTACAATCAGCCCGAGAAATCGGCCGAGACCTTCGTAACTCACGATGGTAACCGCTACGTTATGACGGGTGACCGCTGTACCGTAAGCGAAGACGGCATGTTAGTTCTGTTAGGACGTGACAGCAATGTGATTAACAGCGGCGGCGAGAAAGTCTACACGGTTGAAGTTGAGCGCGCCTTACTAACCCACCCTAGCATCAGTGATGCCTTGGTCGTTGGCTTGCCTCATCCACGGTTTGGAAAAATGGTAGTGGCTGTTGTTGAAGGGCCAATGCTAACGCAAGACACGCTGGATATTGCCGATGTTCAGAAGCACGTTAGTGATCAACTGGCGGATTACAAAATACCGCGTAGCATTTATGCGATTGATGCTATGAAGCGTGCGGATAATGGCAAGGCTGATTATCGGTATGTTACGGAGTTTGCTGAGAAAATGGCGGCTAGGGATTAGTAGTTTTTTGTGAGTATACGATTCGAGATCGGCGATACATCGAATATCGGCTAGCAAGACACGCCGTGAACCCATCCATGGGGGCTTGGTTTTCGACATCCTGTCTCAAACAGTCTTGCTAGCCAATATTCAATCTATCACCTAAGTGCCAAACTGAAATCTTGGTTACCCGAACAACTAAAATTCCATTCAACAAGCTAATCAGCAGCCCAATCATCTGACGTTCAAAATATAAGACAAACCAAAAAAGAAACTAATTGTTGGCACTGAGGTGCGAGCACAAGTGTCGATTATCGGGACTGTGTGAGGGAGGGACCCCGAACACAAGCCCCCATGGATGGGTTTACGGCGTGTCCCGAGAATCGACACTTGTGTTCGTGCCGGCCTCAAAATCAACGCGATCCTTATCTAGACCGCTAAAATTTCTAGTTTCAACCCTTAGCAGCCTCATCAGCAGCAAACTGCGCGTAAGCCTCTGCCGTTCCCTCTGCCATCTTGTCGCCATCAAACGGTATTTTCATTTCATGCGTGAATTCAAGCACGATGCGCTCTGGCGTATCCAGAAAGCGAACAAACATCTCAGGGTCTAAACCAGCAGTGAATTTATTCTCCTTATCGTTTTCCGTTTTTCTCGCCATACCTGCAGCTAAAATTTTGTAGAACCACATTTTTGTCTCGTGGTCTTCGTGAATCACCGTATGGCCTTTGTAGGTAACACATTTACCGCCGCCCATAGGCGTACCCGTACTAGTGATAACAACAGCCGAACGCGGGTCACGTGCAATTGCCTTGATTCGTACGCGCTCTTTGGTGGCCGTCATCCAGATTTTTCCATCCAATGCCGCGTAAGCAGTAATCACACCCAGAGGATGCCCCGCTTTGTTCGCCCAAATAAAAGTACACTCACCCGCTGAACGCAGCAATTCCTGCTCGCGATCCTCGTCCAGTCGATATTGTTTTACGTCGTCGTAATTCTTGGATTGACCGCTCATGCTGTTATGTCCTCTTAGCGCCTATAGTCGTCAAATAACTGGAAGCAGCGTAGTGTTTGTTTCTACGTTACAAGTTATGCCTTGTAGCATAATCTAATTGCAAAATAAAAAACAGTTTGGTCTGTTTTTTTAATCATTATCTAAAAGTCGGTTTGCGCTTCTGTTTCACAGCGCTTAAGCCCTCGTGGAAATCCTCACCCGACAACAATAGCGCCTGATTCGGCAGATTAGCCGTCCACTCAGCGTCCATAGAGCTGGCCATGCCGCGATGCAAAGCCTCCTTAACTGTCGAATAGGCTGAAGAAGAAAGCGCGGATAGCTCCTTCGCCATTTCAATACCCCGCGCGGCCAGCTGCTCATTCTCCACGATCTCACTCACCCGATAACGCCTGCCGCGCGCAAACTATGCTGATCCGAATCAGTGACGCCAAGCTCAGTCAGTATTTCCTGGGTGTGCTGGCCAAGACTTGCGCAAACCCGCAGCGGTGGAGACGGCGTGCCATCGAAGTTGGCGGGATTGTTGGGTTCTATCATTTTTCCCGCTACCGGGTGATCAATATGCGCAAATGTATTGTTAGCCTGCATTTGTGGATGGTTTGGTAAATCGGCCAAGTCTTGTGCTACCGCGCAAGGCACGTCATGAGCCTCTAATGCCGCCATCGCGTCCGCTGCGGTCATTTGCTTCGCTTTAACAGACACTCGCGCAAACATTTCTTTGAGGGCCGGCCCATTATTATTACGCTCGGCCGCCGTGGCGAATCGCGGGTCTTCTGCATCTTCGTCAAACGCAAGACAGTAACCACGAAATTGAAGATCTGTTACACCAGCGAGCGCACCATAACCGTCTTTAAACTCAAGCAAACGTAAGCCCCTGGAAGGGTTCATACCTTCATTCGCGCCAGGCTCAAGAAAGGCATTGCTGCCGGCGGTGTCGGCCCACAAAAAATTGACAACCGAATCCACCATGGAAAGCCGGATATGCTGCCCCCCATTGCCACGTTCGCGTGCAAACAATGCAGCACTAATAGCCTGACTGCCGGTCAGTGCAGTGAGCTTATCGGTAAACAGCTGATAGTATTGAATTGGCTCGCCGGTTTCCTGATTAGCCTGGCTTTGCGCCACACCTGCGAAGGCTTGAATCACATTATCGTAGGCCGCCTTATGCGAAAACGGACCACGGTCGCCAAAACCACATACCGACAAGTAAATAAGCTCGGGGTTGTGCTTTTTCAGAGACTCATAGTCAATGCCAAGGCGCTCAGCCACACCCGGTCTGAAGTTGTGCGCGACTACATCCGCGGTTGCCACCAATCTGTTAATGACATCTATACCCTCTTTCGCCTTCAGATTTAATGTCAGTGAGCGCTTGCCACGATTGGTTGCGTGATAGAGACCACTGATCCCATTGCAGCTGGAGCCGACATAACGCATCACGTCGCCGATACCTGGCGGTTCAACTTTAATAACGTCTGCGCCTTGAT
>JBGCDE010000124.1:0-14151 GCA_045105115.1 Pseudomonadales bacterium
CTCTTTGAAATCACTGGCCCGCGAGCACTGAGCTTTGCGCAATGCGCTGAAGAAATTTCCGAAGCGGTTGGCTATCCCGTGCTTTTTTCCCAGATTGGGATCGATGAGTTCGTTCAAGCATTGGCTGACGAAGGATTGGACGATGAATCGCTCTGGCTTATGCGAGAGTTATTCACTGAGGTGTTCGATGGGCGCAACTCAGCACCGGCCGACGGCGTGCAAAAGGCGCTAGGTAGACCCGCAAGCGATTTCAGCACCTATCTGCGCAAGGCCATTGATAGCGGCGCGTGGAGTCGCGATGGCTTGTCACTCACTGCTTGATTCCCTGGGCAGAAAGCTACTTTCTGGAGACGTAAAATGAACAACAAACTTGAGCTCACTCAACGCTGTGTCCTACTGCTGGCTGGAGCACTTTTGCTTATGGTTAGCGCAAGCATTCTCATCTCACCGATTGGCTTTTATGCCGCAAACAATATTGAACTTGGCAGCAACACGAGTCTGATCAGCGAACTTAAGGCACCAGCGGGCTTCTTGTTGCTGGCGGGCGGCTTCATGATTAGTTCGCTATTCGTTCGACGCTATCAAGACACAGCAACCTGCCTGGCCGCGGTGATTTATCTTTCATACGCGCTATCACGCGTCATCAGTATGGGAGTAGACGGCGTCCCCTCTAGCGGCCTGGTACAGGCCGCCATCATCGAGGCGGTGTTAGGTATTTGCTGCGTAGTGATTCTTGCCACACACCAGCTTCTTGCGAGGAAGAGCTAGTGAGTTCCGAGTCTATCGTACATGTATTAATACTTGGTGGCGCACTAGGCACCGGTCTTATGGCCGGTTTACGCCATTGTGTGGACACGTTGGAATCATCTACGCACCTTTTGTTCGATACTAACGACACTTCTAAGTGTTTTGTATCTATTTTTTACGCTTAATGCAGATACAGGTATTACCCCGTATCTGTAATTTTTCAGTCTGGCAGCGTTAAGGTGTTAACTGATTCGATCTTTTAAGCGTACCTCTCAAGCAATGTCTGCAATTTGGCTTTGGACTGCACACCAACCAGCGTCTCTTGCACCTTGCCTTCTTTAAACAGCATCAACGTTGGCATAGCACGTACGTTGTACGCAGCGGTTGTGGCCACATTGGCGTCAACATCTAGCTTCGCAATAGTGATAGCATCACCAAGCTCCTTACCCAGTGTCTCCAACGTTGGCGCAATCATTTTACAAGGGCCGCACCAGTCGGCCCAAAAGTCCACCAATACAGGTCCTTTTGCCTCCAGAATGTCTTGTGTAAATGTCGCGTCACTTGTGTTTTGCGTGTATGTGTTAGTCATGGTCTTCTCCAGTATTGTGCCCATCATTCTGGGTGGTGATTAATAATTTCTGGTCAGCGTTAAGCCGCCCCACAGTACGTTTCGGTCACCCACTCCGCGCTTCAGCTCAGAGCTATGTCCACGCACTGTGTAGCTAACGCGATAGCCGTTTGCGAAGATGTGTGTATAACCAACCCACGCCTCAACTAGGGCGTGATTTAGATCGCCAGAGCCGTATTCGACCGTGCTGTCTCGAAATTGACCTTGCAGAAAAGCGTTATAGGCACGGGCTTTAATGGCGATTCCCACTGAAAAATAGCTTTCCTGGAAGCCTTTGCCGATAAGTACAGGCACTGAGTGCTCACGGTAGCTAGCCAATTCCGGATTAAACGACTGCCAGCGAGTTGCGATGTGCCCTACTCGCACACTTACGCCATAGCTCAGCTCAGTGAGGTAACCAATAGATCCTTGCACTGAGGTTTTGATTTCTACGTTCGAGTACCCGCTGGACCACAAGCGCTGACGCGCGACGCTGTAGCGCGCGGTCGGTTCACCGCCATCAGAGATTTGGTTACGCCATCCTTGTGCTTCCTCGCTGCCGATAACGGCGTGCACTTCATTCTGCAGGTCACCAACAAGATCCAGGCCGAGGATTCCCACGGTGAACGTACTTCGCCACACGGTATTGGAACTGGTGCCTTCATACTCGCGGGAGTTGGACAAATACAACAGGCTGGCATAGGGACGGTCACCAGCAGACACGGCTTCGCTGCTGATGTTTTCTGGTGTGAAACCATAAAGCCCAAGCTCAGTACTGTAGGTTCGGACCTGACCGCCAAGCATAAGATCAAGTGACGAAAATCCTGAGTGTTGATCTATCCACTGCAAAGGCGTGTCTAGCGACCAGGGGCTCTTTGGCGCGGTTTCACTAGACAATGTAGCGCTTAACCCATAGGTATAGTCCTGGTCACGAGAACCCGGAACCAGTACGTCGTTATCGAAAGCAAACGACCACGAGTTGTAGCCCTGCTTTTTTGTGGCCCCGCTTTCTACTACAACGGTTTCATATTCCGCCGCTGGTGTGGCTTCTACGTCGCTGGCATTAACTGAAGTGACAGTGGCGACACTGAAGCTTGCTAGGGCGATAGCTTTTACAATACTCATTACTAACTCCTATTTATAAATGACCGGTCGCCTTTTTAAGACAGCATATAAATGACCGGTCGTCTTTTGAATCGCTAAATTTTTTTACGCGCTCAACACCCTGGGCAACATGGTCAGGAAAGCATCAATCGACGTATCAGCCTTTTCCGCCTTCATTCGCAACAAGGCTCCCTGCCAGGCGTTAAACAGGAATTGCGCTGTAGATTGGGCATCTTGTACCAGCACTATGTCGCCATTTTGGGCTGCTTCATCCAGGACTTCAGCGATAAGACCAGTAATTTTTCCTAGTGCGTTTTTCACGGCTAAGCGGATTGACTCACTGCTATCGGCCATTTCCTGGCACATATTGCCCATAAAGCAGCCAATTCGAAACTCGCTGTCGCAGGCGTCGTTGGCATTTTCTCTGAAAAAATCATTCAGCCTGTCCAGCGGCGGCTTGTTCTGCTGTTTTAGCAGTGCCGCCGCGCCCTGGTAATTCTGTTCCGCCACGCATTCAATGGCTTCAACGGCGAAACTCTCCTTGCTATCAAAGTAGGTGTAGAAAGACCCTTTGGGCACCTTCGCTGCCTCAACAATGTCTTTCACACCGGTGCCGTTGTAACCACGTTCTTGCATCACGGCCAGGCCCAGCTGCAATAAGCGTTCTTTTTTCTCTTCGCGTTTACTCATGCTGGTAAATATATGACCGGTCGTCTGTAAAGTCAAGCCCTATTTTTGTCTTTGCTGTGATTTCCTATCAAATGACCTGAGCCTGCGCGCTTAGAGGCGCTTCTCAACCCGCCATGGCGGATTAAGCCGGTCATCACCCGCCCAATACAACTTGATCTTGTTCCCGCTTGGGTCGATGAGTATTGCCTCTCGCCAGTTATAGCGCATGTCGGTAGGGAGCTGTTCGAATTGAAAATCCTTGGCAAGCAATTGGTCTACCCAGTCATCCAGCTGCTCGTGCTCAAAATAGATAATCGCACCGTTATTGAACAATTCCTCAGTCAAGGACAGGGAAAAGGATGAGCCGCCATCACGGCATTCAAACCTCGCGTAATGCGGGGTATCAACAATTTGTAGAAAGCCCATGCGGAGATAGAACTCGCAAGCCTCCGTCATGTTCGAAACTGGCAACGTTACCTGGTTAAGATTCATAGCTCTTACTCGATAAGCTTTAGTGTTAGATTTTGCAGGCCATCGACAAACCCCGATGCCGCAGCGGGCAGTGCACAGCAAAGCAATGCAGTAGTGTCATCGCTTGGCGCAGAAACCGATCGATCATACACCAGCTCGCCGGCAAGCAGTGTGGTGCTACACGCACCGCAACGACCACTTCGACAAGAGAATGGCAGAGACAAGCCATGGTTTTCTGCGAAGTCCAGTAGATTACCGTCACTGGGCTGCCAGCGCTGTTCCATTAGTTGCTGGCCGCTCGCATCCAGCACCGTGACAAGCGCCTCTTCTGCGCTATTGACGGGAGCAACCTCAACTTGATTACGCTTGATTGCGGCGGGCCCAAACGCTTCGGAAAAAATTCGCTCGTCCGTAATAGTCAAATCACTGAGAAGATTGTAAGTGCTCTGCATAAATTCAGGCGGTCCACACAAATAGACGTTGGCCTCAGGGTTATCAATCACCTCTTCTAGAATGCCGTGCGTCAAGCGCCCACGATGCTGGTAGTCCAGTTCAGGCTGCAACGAGTCTTCCGGTTTGCTCAAGCACCAGGTCACCTTGAACTGCCCGGGAAACTTTTGCGAGAGTGCATTAATTTCATTGTTAAACGCGCGTTCTGCATTATTGCGCGCCAATAGTAGTAAATGAATAGGGCGCATAGTTCGAACCCGAACACTTTCAACAAGCGCGTGGCGTAGCATTGAGATCATGGGCGTAATACCTACGCCCGCAGCGATCAGCACGGCGGGGCTGGGTTCACTCGCATCAAATACGAAATCACCGCTTGGTGCCCGCAGCTCAATTTTGTCACCAACACCAAGCTCATCGTGCAAATAGTTTGAAAACTCGCCGTCTCTCTTTACACTGATTCGGTAGTGAGGATCGGCAGGTGCGCTGGACACGGTATAGGTTCGAATCAGACTTCTGCCATTAACGCTTGCGCGAACCGTGAGAAACTGACCTGGTGAAAAATCGACATTAGAGCCGTGCTCCGGTACAAAATAGAAGGAGCGGATTGACGCACTTTCATCAACTATTTGCTCTACCGTGTAAGATCGCCATGCTGTTCGTTGCTCATGCGCCTGTTGTCTCTCACTGACTGCATCCCAACTACCGGTCAGCAAAGTGTTTGGCGACCAGGAGTCGAAAGACCACTTCGCTTCGATTGCGTTCTTCAGATATACGCCTTTCACCATTCGAAACTGCCACAGCCGCTCGGCTCCTTCAAAGAATGGCAGCTGCTCGTCGTCCCATAACACTTCAGCATGACCGGTCAGCATTAGCAGGTGCCCTTGAGTCCAGTCGATAAATAACAATCCAGCTTTGGGATTTTCAATGAAGTTGCCCAAGGTATTGAAATGGAAGTTACCGGCGTAGTCTGGAATAGTCAGTAGATGGTCGTCGTCAACGCGCACGAAACCTGCCTGCCCGCCACGGTGTGACACATCCACACCTTCGCTGGCATGGCCTGATTCGTCAGCCAGGTAGCTCGATACAAAAAAGGTGTCACTGCCTTGTATAAGCGTTTTCATTTCCGTACTCAGTCGAGTATTTGAGCTCATCTCAACCACCTTGAATTCACTGACTGATCGCGTCAGCATCTTGCGCGCTTGAATATACTGCGGGCAGTTTCCAAAACTCTGTCGAACCTTGAGTGAGAAAGAACCGGCACTTATTGCATCCACTTCCGCCGACAGTCTGTTACGCCTTCTGGTGTGTAACTCAACGCCAACAACACCTACAGGTGCACCGTTCCTTAGGTTGGCAAACAGTGGATCACCAGCGATTGGCGCTGCCGCAATATTCAGGTGAGTAGAATCTGGTGATGAGATAAATCCGGCCTGGCCAGTCACCATGGACGCCCATGGCCAGCCGTGCTGATCAACATGGCCCAGGAATAAATAGGGAAGCTGTTGATAAAATTGCTGATGTTGTTCTGGCAGATGATCGCGAATAACACGGCTACCGAAGCGTTCCATGTTTTCCCTAACACCGAGCTGCGTTTGAATCGCTTGCTCTCCTCTGTGAAATGGGCTGGTAGAAGAGCTGCTGTCGATATCAATTACTGATTGTTGCTGGGCTACGTGTATCGTATTCATGATCTCTTCCCGAAGTTTCGATATTGGAACAGCGTGTTAGAAAATGAGGGGCACGCGAACCTGCCCCTAAAGCGTTAAGCAGCGAGCCCAACGGCGGTGGCCTGCATGGGTATAAATCCGGGCAATTGCTCAATGCGCTGCAACCAGCTGCGAACATTGGGGTAATTGTCTAACGACACATCACCTTCTGGCGCGTGCGCAATATAGGCGTAGTTGGCAACATCAGCGATGGTTGGCTTAAAACCAACCAGCCAGCTGCGTGTGGCAAGGTGCTCATTCAAAGAGAGTAGCAAATCATGCGCTGTTGCCTTGGCCTTTTCATGATCCAAACCGGCGCCGAATACGTTCACTAATCGCGCTGCGGCGGGGCCAAAGGCTACCGGTCCAGCGGCTGCCGTCAGATGCTTCTGGACCTCAGCGGCCTCAACAGAGCTGCGCGGAAGCCATGAGTTGCTGTCGTCGTACTTACTGGCCAGATAAACTAGAATCGCATTGGAGTCTGACAATATTGTGCCGTCGTCTTCCAGTACAGGTACCTGTCCTGCTGGATTCTTGAGCAGGAACTCAGGTTTTTTATGAGCTCCCCGCATCAGATCAACATCGATGATGTCGGCATTAAGACCCATTAAAGATAACAGCAGCTCTACACGATGAGAGTGGCCAGACAGGGGGTGGCGGTACAGCTTGATATTGGACATTGGGTAGTTCCTCTAGGTTTCAGTGTTTGATGTCGCTTCTCTTAGCCTCTAACAAACTAATGCTAACTACTCAGAGTTCTGGCCCGCATTCACGAAGAACGAGAGCACAGGCTTAGTTTTGGGTAATACTGAGGGATAGACAAACGACGATTTCTCGCGCTAGACTAAGAAAAACTAAGGCTTAGTCATGTCCAGGCGACTTTACCCCTTAAATGCGCTGCGTGCGTTTGAATCCTCGGCGCGCCATCTAAGCTTCGTTAAGGCCGCCGAAGAGCTGTCTGTAACACCCGCGGCTATCAGTCATCAGGCGAAAAAGCTCGAAGAATTTCTTGGTCTGTCGCTGTTTCGACGTTTGCCACGCAGCCTGATGCTCACCGAGTCTGGCGAGCTTTTGCAAAGCGAATTGAGCGAAGTATTCCTAAACCTGGATACGGCAATGGAGCGAGTGATTGATAGCGAGCAACGCCGCTCTCTCACATTGAGCGTAGCACCTGCGTTCGCGGTGATGTGGTTGATTCCACGATTGCAAAAATTTTACAGGCTGCACCCCGACATTGATGTACGGATCTCTACTGGCCTGGGTTTGGTTGATTTCAAACGTGATGACTATGACGCCGCAATACGCTTGGGTAGCGGTGAATGGTTTGGGCTGGAAACCATCAAACTATTCGACGAGTCGGTTACACCGGTATGCAGTCCGCGCTTGCTGGAAGGGCCGAACGCAATAAAGCACCCAAACGACTTGCGCCACCATGTATTACTCCACAATCACTCGATGGACCACGATCCGAATGCTCCAACCTGGGACACATGGTTGAAGGCGGCGGGGGCCCACAAGGTAGATGCCTCCAGAGGAAACCACTTCGGTCTTCCGGACCACGGACTCCAAGCCAGCATTGACGGTGCAGGTGTAGTGTTAGCCTGGCGAACACTGACGGAACCGGATATTAAAGCAGGTCGCGTAGTAGAGCCGTTCGATCTATCCCTGTCGCTTGGTTCCAGTTTTTTCCTTACTTATCCAGAGGGACATTCACGCAGGCCAAACATCACCGTATTCCGCGCGTGGTTAATGGATGAGGTTCGTAGCAGCCAAAAAGACAGCGACTGAACAAAACAGGCTTTGATCACCTACCTGGAAAGATCTCCATCTTCTTAGCGATAATGCTCAGCATTACTTCGTCAGCACCGCCCCCAATAGAAGTGAGTCGACCGTCTCTGTACACTTGTGCTATGGGGTTATCCCACATGAAGCCCATGCCGCCCCAATACTGCAGGCAGGAATCAGACACTTCACGAATCAAGCGGCCTGATTTGAGTTTTGCCATCGAGGCCTTCAGGGTAACGTCTTCGCCGTTTATGTAACCCTCTACCGCGTCGTAGGTTAACGCTCGTAGAGCTTCCACCTCGGTTTGTAATTCCGCAAGACGAAAGTGAACCACTTGGCTATCCAAAACAGGCTTACCAAAAATATGCCGGTCGCGCGTGTATTCAATGGTCTTTTGAATACAGTTTTCCATCGACTTAATTAGACCAGCTGCGGCGTACAAACGCTCTTCCTGAAATTGCTCCATTTGGTAAACAAAGCCCATGCCTTCTTCACCAATTCTGTTTCGTTGCGGTACGCGTACATTGTCGAAAAATATTTGCGCGGTGTCAGACGAGCGCATGCCCAATTTATTCAGGCGCTCTGAAAAGGAAATGCCCGGCGTTTTGGTAGGCACAATAATCAATGACTTGTTCATGTGCTTGTTGTCGCCTTCGGTGTTGGCTAGAAGACAGAGAAAGTCAGCTTGAGTGGAATTCGTAATCCACATCTTGGTGCCATTAATGACGTAGTCATCACCATCTTTTTTTGCCATGGTTTTAATCGCAGCCACATCAGACCCGGCGTGTGGTTCACTTACCGCAATTGAACCGACAAAATCTCCGCTAATGGCAGGGGCCAGAAATTCCGCGCGTAGTTCGTCACTGCCGTGCTTGGCCAACGCTGGCGTTGCCATATCGGTTTGCACGCCCAGCGCCATGGAAACGCCGCCGCTTTGAATCAAACCCAACTCTTCTGAAAAGGCAATCTCGTAGCTGTAATCAAGACCCATTCCACCATAGGCTTCAGGCTTGGTAATACCCAGTAAGCCAAGATCACCGAACTTCTTAAAGACTTCATGGGCCGGGAAAATACCGGCCTCTTCCCACTCGTGCCAGTACGGGTTGATTTCATTGTCTATCAACTGTTTGGTGGTGTGTCGTATGGCGTCGTGTTGTTCGGTGAATCTCATTGGGTGTCCTGATAATGTCGCTGCACAGATGCACAACTGAATTGAGCCTGCTATTTTAGCAGTGATCGCGCGGGATCGCGCAGTGAAGTGTGCATTGCTCGACCTGACCCCGTTTCTAGCCCCTCTTCACCCCCCTACAATAGCAAGACGCCTTAATATCAACATCACAGCGCGCCTGCGCCTTACGCAGCTGCCACTCTATATGGGCGGCTTCGGTCGTTTCTTTTCGCAGTTGCAGGCATTCGCGCAAACCATGAAGACTCCACACATTGCCAGGGTGTTGGCAGGCCCTGCTAAGCGTTGAATCCAAACCAAGATCTGCGCGGTAGATAGCCTCTGCTTCCTCTAGCTGTCCTTGTTCCAGTAACAGCGCCCCCAGTGCATGCCTCACCGGTTGCATCCAACCCCATGGCTCATCGTATGGCAAATTGTCATCCAACTGAATCGCATCACGCAGATGTTGGAACGCCTGCTCGTGTTCGCCTTGATGATAGCGCAGTTCGCCTAACACCATTTTGGATGCGATATTGAGCAAGTCGTGGCAGGTGTTATTGAACAGCATGCGACTGTCGGGCACATTCGCACAAGCATCGATGAATGCTTGTTGCTCAGCCTCAGCCTCGCCGAATTGTTGCAGGTTGGCCAAGGCAATGGTTCTTGCATAGCGCATCATCGCAATGGTTACGCTATACAGAGTTGTATCGTCAGGCAGTACCTGTTCCAAAATTTCGTTCCAAAGACCAAAGCGAATGAGTACGTGTTGCTTCATTGGAATAAAGGCTTCTAACCAATCGGCCATTGGCGTAATAACCGCTGGAGTCAAATCGACTATCAACTCATCAGCCGTCGTTAATGCGATGTCTTTCTGACCGAGAAATAGTGCGCCGTATATTTTGAAGTGATAATTGTGACAGCGATATATGGTGTAAAAGTTATCAGCGCCCGCGTCTGCAAGATATTTCTTGTCGGCCTTTATCGCTGCATGATTACGTTCAACGACGTTCGAATAGTCACCACACAAGACATCTATGTGCGTTGGCATGTGAAGCAAATGACCTGCGTCAGGTGTCAACTGATACAAAGCGTCGCCATGCCGCAAGGCCCTCTCTGGATGAGGCGACATTTCCATCAAGTGGATGTACATGTGCAGTAAACCTGGATGCTGCCATGCAGTTGGTACATCTCGAAATGCAGCATCGAGAACGTCGATGGCCTCTTGAGTACTGGCGCCTTGCGCAACTTGTCCCGTCGTTAAGTTCCATAACTGCCAAGGTGTACGATTCATCAGCGCTTCTGCAAACAAACAACACACGTCTAAGTCATTAGAGTATGTTCTGTAGACTTTCCTCATCGCGTCTGCGAATAGATCATTGTGCTGTTCGCAATTGTCAACGCTCTTGCCTTTAGGATATCTCTGAACTAAAGCTTCTATGAGCGCGCGTTCAACAGCCGATGATTGGCCTGCAAGATCGATGGCTTGACCAAGCTTGTCGCGTGCCATTTGAATGGCATCACGTAGTTCAGAGTCGTCGAAATCAGCCCATGGCTTGTTGTAATTCGGACCAATCGCATAGGCGATCCCCCATAGCGCCATTGCACACATTGGATCCGCAACAAGCGCTCGTTCAAAACAGACGATAGCCTCTTCATGGTGATAAGCGTAAACCCATGTCAGTCCGCGATCGAACCATTGTTGGGCTTCTTCTGATGACGTGGAGATTGAGCGTGAGTACTCGCCAATGTTGAAGTAACTCATGCGGCTGGCCTCTATATAATGAGGATACAGAACATCACAAAATTTGACCTGGGGCAATCCCGGATGTGGCGGTTACCAATCGGCCAGTTTTCCAAGCGCGTTTCGGGGCATTTCGGTTTTGAAGGTTAACTGCGGGCGCTCATGTGCTGGAAGCATCTGCGCCACCTGCTTACGAATTACGTTTCGCGCGTCTCTGTCATCGGCTTGTTCTGTAACCACCAAGGCCTTGAGCGCCTGGCCTTCGTCAGGGCGCATCATGCGAACGCTGACTTCTTCTATTCCCGCACACTGTAAGAGCATCTTGGATATTTTTTGCGGGCTGACATTGTGGCCAGCCACCTGAACCAGCTGGTCGCGCCGACCCGATACCCTAAAACATCGTTCGCCGGTGCATTCTATGTGATCGGGTAAAGGCACAACATCTCCCGAACCGGCACGCAGCAACTGCTCACCAGAAGTGCTGATCGCTTGCCAGCGCGGCAGCAGCTCGTATGCATCGGACGTGTTGGTTCTAATTCCGATTCCACCCGTTTCGCTAGAGCCATATATTTCTATGAAATTACTCATCAGCGGCAGCAAAGAGCGTCGCAGATCTTCACCTAACGCGCCAGTGGAGCACACACCAACACATCCGGGTGGTAACTTTACGCGTGCTCTGCTGATGTATTCCCACCATAGCGGTGTCGCCACTATTACGTCATTGCTCTGCAAACCAGTGTGCAATACTTCACGGCTCTTACTGAAAGATAAGGCCGGTTTATTCAAGGTATTCGGCAGCAGCACGGTCCACAAAAATCCATAAATATGATGCGCTGGCACAAGACTTACGATGCGCGTGGAATCACGCAATAGATCAGTGTAACCGTCTACCTCATCGAGCAGATGCTGATAACTGTGTGTCTGCGATGTGGGCGCACCGGTACTGCCCGAAGTGCGAAACGTGACAGCCGATTGACCGGCGTATTGTGTAACCAGCTTAGCCCACTCATCCAATGTTTGAGTAATCAGCAGGCGATCACCAAGTGGGCTATCAAACAAGTGGAATAGCTCGCTGGCCGCTGATGCCAGTTCCACTCTTTCTATCGAACTAAGATTTAGACCACGTTCGTTTAGCCAGAGCTCACCATCTTCTGCTTGCCAGTCCAAATCGATGCTGGAAATATTTCTGGACCTGCATAATTCGCCAATCAGCAAGTCACGCGAAACTCGCCGAACATCATCGCGAGTCAGCGCGTACACAAGGACTTACTTAGCTGCTTCGCTTTTGCAGGCGTTTGACAAACACCCAATAAGTGTCATCAGCGATGGCCTGCTTGATATGGACGTTTACCTTAGTAGGAAGCATTTTATAGTCGAATATGTACTCGAACATCACGTTTAAATTGCCCTGCGCAACCCCTGCAGTAAAACGTCCTTTAAATTCAGCGCTGTTGGTACACGGTGCAACATCCGTAAAGAAATTCTTGCCAATTACTTCTTCAGGCTTGCGACCAGTGATCGCTCCTTCCATTGCATTGTATTTCAGAATTTTGCCGGTGCTATCCAACTGTATTGCGCCAAAGGCCAAATCGTTAAAGTCCTGGTCCGAAATTCCCGCCAGAGTATTTTCAATATGTTCGTCGTCAAATTGTATTACTTGCATAACTTAAGCCCTCAAGTGTCTATTGAATCGAGTGCGGGATACAAAATATTGTCTTCATTATCAATTCGGCGCTGCAAAGCACTAAACAGCCGCTTGGTTTGCACGATGAATGTTTTCGGGTCAGCCGCTATCGAGTCTGGGGCCCTCCACGTTGCACAATATTGCTCAACGGTTTCAGCTATGCCGCCCATCTCTTTCAAAAACCGAGCGGCCATATTGTTGATTTGTGGGTCAGAGTGGTCCATCAACTTGGGGTAAAGAACTTGATCTTCCATTACCAGATGGCCTTTCAATTTACCGGCAAATTTGGCCAGTAAGCGGCTAATGTTTTTTGATTCCTCGACCACTTTGTCTTCTGACAAAAGTGCATCGATTTCACCCGCAACAGACAGAATGTCTTCGTGGTGTTTGCGAAATGTATCCGTAGCTCGCATAGTTACCTCCAGTTCCTTTGGTAGTAAAAATAGTTCAAAATTTGGTCAGGTCAAATCCGTTTGTCTGCTGTATTCATTAAGTACCGTTGCAAACTAACTTGTTACCCTTCGAACAGCCTTAATCAGTTTGTCAGGATCAATCGGTTTGATAATCCAGCCACTGGCACCGGCCTCTCGCCCGGTTTTCTTGTGATGGTCTTCAAACTCAGTAGTGAGCATCAATACAGGGGTATGGCGATAGGCGTCGTTGCTTCGCAGCGAACGTACAAATTCGTAACCGCCAACAATTGGCATGTTCACATCAGAAATAACTAGGTCAAAGGATTCCTGTTCCGCGATTTCCAAACCCTGTGAGCCATCGTCGGCAGTGGTAACGTCGTAGCCGTCAGCCTGAAGTGTAGCTGCCACCATCTGACGGATCGCCTTTGAGTCATCTACCGCTAGTATTCTTGTCATGAATCGACTTCCATTGTCTATACTTTAAAAGTGTAGCATCTAAAACTATTAAGGACGTATGTGAACAGTCTTACTCAGAATACGAACATTCAAACAGACAGCGAAACTCATGACTTAAGTCAGGTGCTGTTCGCCCAACAACCAATTCTTGACGTTAATCAGGAACTAGTGGCTTACGAATTGCTGTTTCGAGGCGATTTCGATCGGGTAGATGGTGCTCAGGCAAGCGCACAAGTGCTGCTCAATGCATTTGATCAGGGCTTGTTTCGAGAATCTCATTCGGCCCCTCTGTTTATTAACTTTACAGAGAGCCTTTTGTTTAACCCGCCACCATTCGACAAAGAATCGTTCGTTATTGAATTGCTCGAAACCATCGAGCCCAGCGAGGCAATCTATCAGCAAGTGGCGTATCTAAAAGAACAAGGTTATACCATCGCTCTTGATGACTTCATCAATTCCGACGCTATGATTCCGCTATTGCACCTCGCAGATATCGTTAAAGTAGATGTGATGGATACTCCGATGGAGGATCTCGCTGGCTTGGTGGAATACCTGCGAAAATACGATGTACGGTTGTTGGCTGAAAAAGTCGAAGACCATGCAATGTTTGATTACTGCCTGGAGCTAGGATTCGAATGGTTTCAAGGTTACTTTTTTGCGCGACCCAAGCATATTCAAGGTCGTGCAATTGGCCCTAACAAGTCAGCGGTGTTGGCCATGGTTGCTGCTTTGCAACAGGCAGACCTGGAGGCGTCTACGCTAGACGGTATCGTATCCAGTGATTCTGGCTTAACTTATAAAGTACTGCGGCTCGCCAACAGTGCTTATCTGCGTCGCGCGGCAAAAATAGAATCTATTTCGCATGCTGTCGTAATGCTCGGCATTGGCCGTCTGCAGAATTTTGCTAGCCTAATTGCTATTTCGGAACTGGGCCAGAAGCCTGAGGAACTGCAAACCTACGCCACTTATCGAGGCCTGTTGTGCGAACGACTCGGGGCCAAAATGGGCAGCGAACACGGTGCAGAGGTTTTTCAAGCGGCCGGTATACTGTCTTGCTGTGATGCCTATTTTGATGCGCCACTGGATGAATTGATACCCAAATTACCGCTGAGTGAGGCATTGGTAGACGCGCTGCTGAAAAGACAGGGTGACC
>JBGCDE010000125.1:0-32944 GCA_045105115.1 Pseudomonadales bacterium
CAGGCGCTGGGTACTTTTTCGAACAATCATCTCTATGATTTAAGCCTGCAGCATCGCGCCTTTCCTGAATGGAAAGTGTCTCCTTATTTTACGCTGGGCGCAGGGCAAATACGAACTGACCCGAATGCAACATTGGTTGCAACTGAAGATCGAACCGACGATACCTTCCATGTTGGTATTGGGGTAGAGGTTCCGCTGGCGCGACGATTTGCGCTGAGAGTTGAGTACCGAAACTATCTGGCATTGACTAGCCGTGATGATGATGAAGAGATTGAGCAATGGAAGATTGGATTAAACGCTTACTTTTAGCCTTTGTAGGCTGCGTTTTCACAAGCAACGTTATGGCGCAGCAAAGTGAAGGTGGACAAGCGCACGCGGTCGACCCTGACCTGGAGCGACAGCAAATTGATATTGATGCCATTGACAGCGAAGATTTCGAGATTGGCGTTTACGCTGGCGTTTTAAGCATTGAAGATTTCGGCAGTGACACTGTAGTGGGTGTGCGTGCTGCCTATCACGTAACGGAAACCGTATTCATGGAAGCCGCTTACGGAATGAGTGAGGCGGGCGAAACAAGTTTTGAAGTATTGAGCGGCTCTGCCCAGCTGTTAAGCGATGATGAACGAGATTTCAAATACTACAACGCCTCGGTGGGTCTTAATATATTGCCAGGAGAGACCTTTATAGGTTCGCGCTGGGCGTTTAATACGGCTCTTTATGTGATTGGTGGAATTGGTTCTACTGAATTTGCCAATGATGAACGCTTTACGATTAATTTCGGCGCGGGGTATCGCTTATTGTTTAATGACTGGTTTGCGATGCATCTGGATGTTCGCGACCACGTGTTCGACAGCGATATTATCGGTACTGAAAAAACGGTACATAACATTGAGCTTACGGCTGGCTTCAGCGTATTTTTCTAGGAGGTTTTATGAAGAGTTTGATTGTATCTTTATTAACTGCAGCGAGCCTGTTTCTCGCTATGAGCGTAAACGCGGGAGAGTTAGATCAGGTAGCGCCGGATTTTGTACTGAAAAGCAATTCTGGGGAAAATATTCGCTTGTCTGATCTGCGAGGTGAGGTTGTTTTACTCAACTTCTGGGCAACATGGTGTGGACCTTGTCGACAGGAAATGCCATTGCTTGATGATTTGCACGCGCGTTACAAAGACATGGGCTTCAAGGTGATTGGCGTAAATGTCGAAAATACCCCGTCCAAGGCTGATGCAATGCTTGCCAAAAACCCTGTGAGCTTTCCAATTCTTTATGATACGGAAAGTGTCGTCAGCAAGCTCTATAACGTAGACGCAATGCCAACCACTGTAGTGGTAGACAGAGACGGAAACATGCGCCATTTGCATCGCGGTTTTAAGCCGGGCTATGAAGACGCCTACGCCGCTCAGGTTAAGCAATTATTTCGGGAACAATATGCAGCCTCTGAGTAGGGTAGTATTGCTCGCCGTATTCGCGATGTGTAACGCTTGCAGCTCGATTGAGCCATGGGTTAAGCCCTATGAGCGCGATCGACTCGCTGATCCCATCATGCAATTTGATGCAGCACCCGTGTCAGCGGCCTATATGCATCACGTGTATCAGGCCAGAGAAGGAGCACGAGGCGCTGAGGGTGGTACTGGTGGAGGCTGCGGATGCAATTAGGTCTGTTCAAGTCTTATCAGTTTCTGACTCTTTTTTTCGCGCTCGCTTGTTCCGGCGTAAACGCTGCGGTTATTCCGGAAGACCGGGCTGACATTATGTACCATTCGTACAGCGGTGGTGGCGTCACTATCGATGGTCCATCTGTATTGGTGCGTAAGGGCTTCAAGGAAAAGTTCTCGGTCAGTGCCAACTATTATGTCGACAATGTTTCCAGTGCTTCTATAGATGTGCAACTTTCTGCAAGTGAGTATAAGGAAGAGCGAACAGAAACCTCGCTAGGGTTTGATTTTCTCAACAATAAGTCCTTGCTGAGCGTGGGCCTGTCACGCAGCGATGAGAATGACTATGAGGCTCAGTCGTTTCATTTTAATGTGAGTCAAGATTTTTTTGGAGACTTGAGTACGCTTTCGCTTGGTTATTCGAAGGGCAGCGACAAGGTCTTTCGAAATGACGACAGCGATTTGAACGAGACAGTTGACCGACATCATTACCGGTTTGGCCTGAGTCAGATCTTGACCAAGAACATAATCCTGTCGCTGAACTATGAGGGTATTTCCGACGAAGGTTTTCTAAACAATCCTTATCGGCAGGTACGATTTATTGATCCCGCGGACCCTAATAATTTTCGCCTAGAGGCGGAAGTGTATCCGCGTACACGAACCAGTGATGCGATAGCTTTGGGCTCGATGATTTATCTGCCTTACAGAGCTGCTCTTAAATTCAAAGCTCGGTATTACACTGATGACTGGGGTATTGATGCGAATACGTTTGAGCTTGGCTATAAGCACCCCATAGGCGAGCAGCTTATTGCTGAGGCGCATTATCGTTATTATGATCAGACCGCCGCCGAGTTTTACAGCGATTTGTTTCCACGCGCTGACTTTCAGGATTTTAAGGCGCGTGATAAAGAACTCAGTACTTTTGGCTCGCATTCTGTCGGCGTCAGCTTGGGTTATTCGATGCAAATCAAAGCCGTTAAACAACTGCAAAAACTCAGTGTCACTTTGTCTTATGATCACTTGCAGTTTGATTACGATGATTTTCGTGATGCAACTGTTAGTCAGTCCAGCCCGGAAATAGCAGCTGGCGCAGAGCCATTCTATTCTTTCAATGCAAATGTGATACGCTTTTACGTCTCACTTTTCTACTGAAAGCCGTCGGAGGCCTGATGCGGGCGTTCTTTTTTCTCGTCTTATGGTTTGTTTTCAGCGTACCGTTAACGGCAAACGCAGAATGGTTCCAACGCGAGGGCGTCGCGATGGGCACGCAAGTGAGTGTGCAGCTGTGGTCAGACAGCGTTCAACGTGCTGAATCTGCTATGCAGCGTGTGCTTGATGAGATGCAGCGTGTTGATCGGCAGTTCAGTCCGTACATCGAAAGCAGCGAACTCAGTCAAATTAATGCCAAGGCATCGGCAACGCCAGTAAAAATTTCTGCGGAGATGTTCCAACTGCTGCGCGCCGCGGAATCTGTGTCACGCTTGAGTAGCGGAGCGTTTGACATCACTTTTTCTGCCGCCGGGCATTTATATGACTATCGTGAGTCGCTGCTTCCCACTGCTTCACAGCTAGACGAGGCAATACGCGCGATCGATTATCGCCATGTTGAATTAAACGATGTTGACTCTACAGTGGGGTTCAGTCATCGCGCTACCCGCATTGATTTGGGCGGCATTGCCAAAGGCCACGCGGTTGACCGCTGTATAAAATTGTTGCAAAAGCTGGGTATCGAACATGCGCTGGTCTCTGCAGGAGGCGACAGCCGTTTGTTAGGCGATCGGCGTGGCAAGCCCTGGGTCACAGGAATCAAAGACCCGCGCGGAGAGGATTCACTGCTGATGGTGCCACTTGAAAGTGTGGCCATTTCTACGTCTGGAGACTATGAACGCTATTTCATTGATAGTAAATCAGGTCTGCGTCACCACCACATTCTCAGTCCTAAAACGGGCAAGTCCGTAGGCGAACTGCGCAGTGCCACGGTTCTTGCCGCAGACAGCACCACAGCGGATGCGTTGTCCACGACGGTGTTTGTGCTTGGCATAGAGCAGGGGCTGCGCTTGATCAATAGTGTGCCTTCCGTCGACGCTATTCTTATCGATGCCAGTGGTTTGCTTCATTACTCAAATGATCTGCAAAGACTGGCAGAGCAGTAGCGATGAGTTTCTAGACAATTTGTTTAATTAGCGACTGATTTTCAAATTTGACGCCCTCCTACCTAGGGATGGCAGGCCGGTTTACAGCGTTCCGTAACATATTAACGTAAATTATTGGCCGTTCAGTTAGCGGACGAGCGGTCGATAGCCTATTTTTAATGGGTAGGCGCCGGAGAAATGTGCGCTGAGATAAAAGGTTGCTTACATGCGCAAATTCTGTCCAAGCTGTTTGGCACTGGTTTTCACTTTATTGCCATTGACTGCGTTCTGGTCAGGCTCTAGTTCCGCGCATGGCCTGGAGTTTGTTGTTGATAGCGCGTTCATCGATATGCACACAGGACCAGGCCGTGGTTTTCCTAAGTTCTACTCCATTGCACAAGGCGAAAAGCTAACGGCAATCAAGCAAAGAACGACCTGGATAAAGGTGGAAACAACAAAAGGTCGCAAAGGCTGGATAAAAGCTGCAGACCTGCAAAACACTAGAACACTTAACGGCCGCGCTGTGCGCTTGCCCTGACAAAGACGAATAAGGTCAGAATGACACACACTCGATTACAGTTATTGCAACAACTGGCTCTGTGCGCCTTACTGGCGATGCCATCTGCTTTGGTCTTCGCACATGGTGAGGACGACACTACCGACGGCGTCGTTACACCGGAGGACATCGAAAGAAAAGAATTTGTTGTTCCCTGGATTGATACTGAGAACGCGGAAATCAGTATCTTCGGCGGCGGTATGAATTTTGACAATTTCAGTACCGAGGGATCCTACGGTGCTTCTCTTGCCTATCATGTTAATGAAGACATGTTTCTTGAGCTGAGCTATCTGGAATCGGAAGTCAGTGATTTTGAATTTCGCTCTTTGGGTGCGCCACAGTTTCCCTCTGAAGTAGAACCTGTTTACTACACTAGCCTGTCTATGGGTATGAATATGCTGCCCGGTGAAATATTCATTCTTGATCGCTGGGTGTTGAGTTCAACGTTTTATTTGATCGGCGGCGTTGGCAATATTGATTTCTCTGAAGACGACAAGTTCACATTCAATGTGGGCTTTGGTTATCGGATTTACCTCACTGACTGGTTGAGCCTGCGACTGGAAGCACGAAATCATATGTTTGAAAATACAATTCAGGGCGAAGAAAGCCTGCGTCACAATTTTGAATTCCGCCTCGGTACCAGCGTGTTTTTCTAAATAATACGCGTGCAATTAGCTAAACTTTACCGATAACTTTGGAACATGTGAATATGAAAATGGGCTGGAAAAAGAATAAATTATTCGCTTCTCTAGTGATTTCACTGCTATGCCTCTTACACACAACGGGCACCGTGGCGCAGGAAGGTTCTAGTGCTTCAGTCAGTGATACTGTTCAAGATCTAAAGCAACGTGTGATCGAGTTGAATCGCGACTTATTCATACTTGAAGAAGAATTGCTGTTTCCTGCGAATACTCAAGTCGCTGTGTTTCTGTCTATGGACGTCGGTGAATTCTTCCAGCTAGACGCGGTCAATCTTAAAATTGATGGCAAGGAAGTATCCAACTACCTGTACACAGAAAAGCAGGTAGATGCGCTGTTTCGAGGTGGTATTCAGCGTTTGCACATAGGCAATGTTCGCAATGGCGAGCACGAGATAGCGGCTTTTTTCACCGGTCGTGGGCCTCAGGGCCGTGATTACCGACGTGCTGTGTCCCATACCTTTAAAAAAGGCGGTGATATTAAGTATCTTGAATTGCAGATTCGCGACTCAATACAATTACATCAGCCAGCGCTGACCGTTAAAGAGTGGCAGTAATGGCGTCAGTGTTACGCCAATGCTGCGCATTTGTTTGTGCTCTAACCTGCGCGGTACTTGTCTCTGCCGCCGACAAAAAAGATCCACCTAGTGCGGCTAATGCTCTGGGTTATGGCGTTATGCTCTATGAGTATTTTCAGCGTCATCATTTTGAGGCCTTGCGTGAATATTCGATAGCTGAACAACGCCAGGAATTGCATGGTCACGGTAGTTATCCAAAGTTGTTGGAAGGTGGTATCAGCCTTGCGTTTGGAATGGACCGCAAAGCTGAGAACATTTTTGACGAATTGCTCAATGGCAGTTACTCGGAAGGCGTTCAAAACCAGGCATGGTTTTACCTAGGTAAGATCGCCTATCAGCGCAGTAATTACGAGCGTTCTCGTGAAGTACTTGGTCAGATTGGACCCTTGCTGCCTGAAAAACTGCAAAATGAGTATCGCTCACTGGTAAGCCAGTTGTCTTTACGCTATGAAGATTTCAATCACGCCGAAGCTGCGTTTGAACGCATTGATGCTAATTCACCCTTTAAGCCATACGTTAACTTCAATATTGGTGCAGCGTATCAAAAGCGATTTATTCGATCTCGATACGATAATGCGGAAACCAGCGATTGGTATCCAGCGACGCTTAAGCTGGATGAGGCGGCTGAGCTTGCGCTGCGTTTTGACAGAGCGGGTGTTGAAGGAAATGATGATGAGTTTAAAGCACTGGCGGACCGGGCCTTATTAGCGGCCGGATATGCTCTGCTGCAGGGTAAGCGATACGATGCGGCGATTGACCGTTTTAAGCGCGTACGATTGCAAGGTCCTTACGCGTCACAAGCGATGTTAGGCTACGGCTGGGCGGAAGTAGAGCAAGAGCGCTACGCCGAGGCGTTGACGCCGTGGGAGCACCTGATTGATCAGTCGCTTATCAACCCGGCGGTTCAGGAAGCCTATGTGGGTATTCCCTACGTTTACGAAAAGCTTGGCGCAAAATCGAAGGCTTTGTCAGGTTTCGAGTTTGCCGCTGACAAGTATCAGCAGGAACTTCGCAGTATTGAGAAAGCGGTGCAAAACCTACAGTCTGCAAATATGATCGAACTGTTTGTTGTAGAGCAAGACAAGGGCTTCGTCGATTGGGTGGTTGCTCAAGACAATTTGGTTTTGAATCCGCAATCCCCGTATTTGACCGAGTTGCTTGCCGGTCACGAGTTTCAGGCATCGCTGACAGATCTCAGGGATTTGTATGCGCTGCAGCAAAACCTGGAAACATGGCAGCGCAAAGTGGCTACTTTTCAATTTGCGCTGGATAGCCGACACGCTGCTCGAGAAGCTGTTCAGATTGGCGAAAAACAACAACTGTTGGAGCAAATTGCGACTCTAGAGGCCGCGCGCAGTGCAGCGTATGACCGACTGAGCCAAATCGAAAGTAATTTTGATGCGATTGCTCTGTTACCCGAAGAAAAACAAGGCAATGCAAGAAAGTCACAGAAGCTTGCTTATAATGCCCGTGAGCTCAGTATTGAGCAGGCTGATGCTAAACCAGAACTCAGCGAAAAAGCCGAATGGGCGGAGTTTCTGGCAGGTGTCGCTTTATGGGATGCCCATGAAGAATATACGGAAAACGCCTGGAAAATTCGCAAGGACTTACAAATTATTGATGATGTGCTAGAGCAAATGGCGCAGCGCAAAACCAGTATTGAAAATCTTTTGTCGGATCAGTTAGATGTAAAGCGATATACAGAGCGAATTGCTGTTGCCAGTGAGCAACTTGATACGACATTGCAAGCGAATCAACTCGGCATTAATCAGGCTCAACGAGCGCTTTCAGATCTTGCAATTGCGAAGCTTAGCCAGCACTACCGCAGCATAGAATCACACCTTGCTCAAACACGATTGGCGATTACCCGACTCTATGATCTGAACGCTGCTGAACTGGACTCTGCATTAAACAGTGACTCAGAAGAAGACGCTGAGGTGCCACAGTGAGTTGCTGGCGTAGTTTGATAATAATAGGCGGAGTTTGCGGATTTTTAGCCAGCTGCGGACACGTTGATGAACTAGACCGTGGTGAGCCAACACTTGCAGATCTAAAGAAAGTAGCGCCACCAGAAGAGGAAACTACGCTGCCAGTAGTGTCTCGTAGACAAGTGATGGACAGCTATCGTTCTCTGCTGGAGATAACTGACGATCCTGACATTCGCACTAAAGCACTGAGGCGGCTTGGTAGCCTGATGATGCTTGAGAGTGAAGACAGCCAACTGGATAGCCAGGAACAAACGCGTCGCTATTACGATGAAGTGGTTCAGTTCTATCGAAATCTACTGGCCAAAGAACCTGATAATGAAGCAAACGATTCACTTTATTATCAGTTATCAAAGGCCTATGACCTCGATACACGCCAGGAAGATTCTGCCGAAGCGCTAGACCGACTTGTACGCAAATATCCTGATTCACCCTACGCCGCAGAAGCGCATTTTCGAAGTGCTGAAATACTGTTCGCAGACGGAAAGTACAAGGAAGCTCACGCCGAGTATGAACAAGTATTGCGCTTTGGAGTAGGCACACCGTTCTTTAACAATGCGCTGTATATGAAAGGCTGGTCTGAGTTCAAACGCAGCCGTTACGAAGACAGCCTGCGCTCATTCTGGCGTATGATGAACCGAACTTGGCCTGACGATAGCGCACTTGCAGACCTGAAAAAAAGCCAACAGGAACTTGTGGACGACACACTTCGCGTTATGTCTCTGGCATTTTCATATCTGGATGGGCCGGTATCAATTCGTGAGTTGACCGCCAGTGCGGGCAAAATGCACTATGAGCCACTGCTGTACGCACGATTGGCTGACTTGTACTTGAGCAAAAAGCGCTACAAAGACACAGCGGACACTTACCAAGCCTTCATAGATGTGTATCCCAACAGCGATGAAGCACCTCAATACCATGTGCTGCAGATTGAAGCGTACAACAAAGGTAATTTCCCAACGTTGATTCTTCCCGCAAAGCAAAGCTATGCGGAAAGCTATGGAATCAACAGTTATTACTGGAGTATTAAGGACGATGAGGTCAAAGAATCACTTAAGCCAAAATTGCGCGAATACCTGACCGAATTAGCGAAAACCTCGCACGCTGAAGCGCAGGAAATGAAACAGCTTTGGCAGAAAAATCTGAACAATAAGCGCAAACTCGCCAAGTTGAAGTTTACCGATGAGGATATCAAGGAAGAGTATCGCGAGGCAGCCCGATGGTACAAAGATTATCTGTTTACCTTCCCTGATGACAAAAATGCCAATGAACTTTGGTTCCTGTTAGCTGAGGCTCAGTATGAGGCAAATGATTACCACGATGCGATCGGAACCTACCAACGCATCGCTTACGCTATGGAGGGTGACCCGAAGGGCGCAGAAGCCGGATACGCCGCAATCTTAACCTATGACAAGCATATAGCGACTTTGGCCGGTCAGCCAGAGGGCGTGATAGAGCGCTGGGACGATCGTCGAATTGTTAGTTCTCTGCGGTTTAGTGAGGCCTACCCAAGCGACAAACGAGCGCCCAGCGTTTTGCTGAAAACTTCTGAAGATATGCTGGAGCGCGGTGATTATGTTCAGGCAGCGAGCAATGCCAGACGATTGATCGACTGGGACTATCCGATTGCGCAGGATGTTCGGATCGATGGTTGGTTAGTGGTTGCCCACGCTGAGTTCGAGCAAGAAAATTATGCCAAGGCCGAGCAGGCCTATAGCCAGCTGAATTCCTTGATGCCGGCAAAAGATCCGCGCAAAGTCGGGATTGTGGATAATTTGGCGGCCAGTATTTATAAGCAAGCAGAACAAGAGCTGGCTGATGGTAATACCCGCTATGCGGTCGATCAGTTCTTACGTGTGGCGAGCGCTGCACCCGGAACGGCAATTGCTGTGACTGCTGAGTTTGATGCGGCAACGCACATGTTGAATTTGAAAGCATGGCCAGAAGCGATAGAAGTGCTGACGCGATTCAGAGCGCGATATCCCACGCATGAATTAACGAGCCAAATTCCTGCAAAACTGGTACTCGCTTACCAGGAAAACGGGCAATGGTATGAGGCGGCCACTGAGCTGGAAACTCTGGCCAGGAATGACAAGGATCCAGAAAGCGCACAAACTGCGAGTTATTTATCGGCCGAGTTGTATCAGAAGTCAGGTGATCAGGCCAAGGCTATTGGCCAGTACCAGCGTTATGTGGCGCAATATCCGCAACCGTTTGATCAACAGTTGGAAGCTGTTTTCCAACTCAGTGAACTGCAGTTATCAAGAGCGAATACTCGCGAGTATGAGCGCTGGTTAAACAAGCTGATAATGTTGCACAATAATGCAGGTGCATCAGCGAGTGACCGCTCGCGTTACATGGCCGCTAAAAGTACTCTGTATTTTGCAGACCGACAGCGCGCACAATTTGACAGTATCAAACTAAGTTTGCCGCTTAAACGTAGCCTGGCGAAAAAGAAGAAAGCCTTGCAGTCTTCTTTAGCACGCTATGAGGATGCAGCAGCCTTTGAGGTTCAAGAATTTGCAACACGCGCGACTTACAATATTGGTGAAATCTATTCGCAGCTCAGCCAGGATTTGCTGAATTCTGAACGCCCGTCGAAAATGAACGACTTAGAGCTAGAGCAATACGAGGTATTGCTGGAAGAGCAGGCGTTTCCTTTTGAGGAGCAGGCAATTGAAATTCACGAGACAAATGCGCAGCGCAGCTGGGTAGGTATCTATGATGAATGGGTGCAGCGCAGTTTCGAGTCCCTGTCGCGGCTTATGCCAGGGCGCTACAACAAGCAGGAAATTGCCGGGGAGGTCGACAATGTTATACGTTAGGTTTCAGCGTTTAATTCCGGTAATGCTGATGCTGAGCTTTTTGGCATCCTGTACCGCATTAGATCCTTATTTGAATCCTTACTATGACGGCGAAGAATCTGCTGATTCTCAGCGAGCCGACAGTTCTGCCTCTGATTCTTCCGAGCCGCGAAGCATAGATAGTATTGTACGCACGAGAGACAATGGGACTGGTGAGAGCAACGAATTTTCATCACTGACTCAGGCTGAACCAGCAGCTGTTACCCAGGAACAACATGCGCAGGATGAGAGCATTCTACTGACGGCCGGGCCAAATCCGTATTTGGCCAGCGCCCAGGTGAGCAACGCGACCGCTAATGCGCAATTTAGCCGGGCAATTTCGGCTATGGATGCAAAAGATTGGTCAGCTGCGGAGGGGATACTGAGTGAATTGACCGCTCAATATCCAGAGCTAAGCAGTCCTTGGCAAAATTTGGGCGTGACGCAGGCGAGGCAAGATAAGATAGTTGAAGCACAGAAAAGTTTCGAGAAGGCCATTGAATCGAATGCTGCAAACCAAGAGGCGTATAATCAACTCGGTTTGTTGCATCGTAAGCAAGGTGAGTTTAGAAAGGCCGAAGCAAGCTATCAAAAAGCGATAGGTGTGTGGCCGGCGTATCCTGAAATCCGATTGAATTTGGGTATATTGTATGAGCTTTATCTGGGCGATCTTGGCAAGGCATTGCAGCAATACACCATTTACCAAAGCTTGCTTGAGGAGCCAGACCGGAGAGTGAAAGGATGGATAAGCGACTTGAAGCGGCGTCTGCAGGTAAGCTCAACATGAACATGATTCGGGTACTGACCACTCTCGTCATGCTCAATGGCTGTCATGTAGCAATGGCGCAAGACTCCAAGGACAAAGTGCTAAATCTTGAAAGCACTTTCCAAGGTAATCGAGAGCAGCCAAAAGTGCTGTACATCGTTCCATGGCAGCAGCCGGGCGGGCCACCGGAACTTAACAGACCGATCAGCGGTGACATTGATCAGCTTTTTGAGCCGATCGATCGAACAAGTTTCCAGCGAGAATTGAAATACATCAAGTTTATGCAGGAAGGGGCTCAAAAAACAGACAGCCCTCAACTGTTTGAGTAAGCAAGTGAGCGGTATACCGCTACACTTTGTTAATAGATGTCGTTAAACAGGCAGGAGTCTGTTTAACGGCGATACTGGTAAAAGAAAAGGGTAACACTATGGACATGGCAACGATCATTGCCTTTTTTCAGAATGGCGGGCCATTCATGTATCCAATCGCATTCGTGCTGGCCGTTGGCCTGGCGATCGCGATCGAACGATTTATCTTTCTATCGGGGGCTAAGTCGAGCAATCGGCGTGCTTTTGATCAGATGCTGCCGTATTTGCAGAAAAGAGACTATAAGAATGTTCTCGGCTTCGCACAGAAATCGAAAGCACCGATCACTCGGATAATCGCAGCCGGCGTTGCCAGAACCGCAACCACGCAGAAACGCGATGAGGTAGAGTATGCGATGGACGAGGGTGTGTTAGAAGCACTGCCGAGGCTAGAGCGTCGAACCCAATATCTGGCAACACTGGCAAATATAGCCACTCTGCTTGGGCTGCTGGGTACCATCATAGGTTTGATCGCGGCATTCACAGCTGTTGCAAATGCTGACCCCGCAGAAAAAGCCACTTTATTGTCCCAGAGTATTTCGATTGCCATGAATACAACCGCATTCGGATTGATGGCGGCTATTCCCCTGTTGCTGTTGCATTCATTTTTGCAGTCCAAGACCTCAGAGATCATCGATAGCCTGGAAATGGCGATGGTGAAATTCCTAAACATGTTAGGCGATGGACGCGCCGCGCCGGGTAACACTGGGTCGGATAAAGCTTAGCTCTGCGCTAGGTACGCACCCACATGCGCAAATTACGTCACAGGCATCAAGAAGAGGCCGAACTCAATATTACTGCGTTCATGAATCTCATGATCGTGCTGGTTCCCGTGTTGTTGATGACCATGGTGTTTTCGCACATTACCGTATTGGGTTTGACCTTACCAGATGCGGCAAGCAGTCCCGATACACCGGAAGAAGATCAGCATCTTGAGCTAGTGGTTAGGGATACCGAGTTACAGGTGTATTACCCACGAGGCTATTTGCTTAAACGCATAGAGCAGATTGACGTGTCGCCAGAAGAAGGTGAAACGCCCGAAAGTGTCTTAGACCCTGAGACTGGCGAGCCTGAAAAGCAGCACGATTATGAGCTTTTAGCGAACGTGTTGCAGGAAGTAAAGCGTTTGCTAAAAGAGAAAGAAATAGATAAGCGAGACATCACTATTTTGTCGCAGGAAGATACTGACTACCAAACGATTGTTAGTTTGATGGACGCGTCGCGCTCATTCAAGGCGGTTGTAGCGGGTTCCGTGGTTAATGCCGAGTTGTTTCCGGAAGTGTCGCTTGGTGACGCGCCGATACTTGCTGAGCAGGTGGTTGTCAGCCCATGAAAAACAGCAGCCACAATAAACGCAGGCAGCGACATAAAGCGCGCCTAAAGAAAAACTCCACACTGAACCTCACAGCATTGATGGATATTTTCACGATTCTGGTGTTCTTTCTGCTAGTAAATTCATCCGATGTGGAAGTTCTCGAGGCTAACAAAGATATTAAGCTGCCGGAATCTCTGGCCGAAGAAAAGCCTGAGGAAACCATTGTGGTGATGGTCAATAATACTGAGTTGATTGTTCAGGGTAAGAAAGTAGCGGATGTAGAATTAGTACTGCAGTCAGAAGATGTGGAGATCGCAGCACTTGCTGAAGAGCTTGCCTATCACGCAGCAAAACGACCTGAGCTTACCGAAGAGGAAGAAGAGAAAGGCCGCTCAGTCACGGTGATGGGGGATAAAGACGTGCCTTATCAATTGCTCAAGCGTGTCATGACCACTTGTGCAAAAGCTGAATTTAGAGACATTGCCTTGGCTGTTAATAAGCTCGAAGTGCCTGAGCCAGACCCAGAGTCACTGCAAACCTTACAAAGTCTGTCGGAGCTTGAGAGCGGATGACAGCAATGATGACAACAGCGCCGGTGCTGCAGCTGCCGTGGTCTATTGACGCACAGGATGATCGAAAATTCTTTCGAATACTGGCAATTTGTCTGGGCGTTCTATTTATCGCCGGCATTGTGCTGCCATTGATTACGCTGCCCGAAGTGCCCCGCGAGGAAGAAGAGAAGTTACCTCCGCAATTGGCTAAATTGGTATTGGAGAAAAAAGAACTACCACCTCCGCCACCTCCGCCGGAAGTGAAAAAGCCTGAGCCTGAAAAACCGAAACCTAAGCCCAAGCCAAAACCTAAGCCTAAGCCTAAGCCTAAGCAGACGATTGAGGAAGCACGTGACAAGGCGGCTACCTCTGGAATTTTGCAATTCAAAGACGACTTGATGGAAATGCGTGACAGCGTCGACAAAGACAAACTCGCCAACAACGCCCTATCGCGATCGCAAGGTGAAGCTCGAAAAGTGGAGCGTTCGATTATTACGGGTAAAGCTGGCGAAACCAGTGGTGGAATTAATACAGCTGCGTTAAGCCGCGATACCGGTGGTGCTGCTCTATCCGGACGACAAACTACTGTAGTTGCTGGCGTACCCGGTGGTGGCAAAGGCCGAGCGAATGCAGGTCGTGGTGGCTCTGATGGCGGCGTTTCCGGACGCAGTGATGAATCAGTGCGAAAAACGTTCGACCGCAACAAGGGTGCCATTTTTTCTATTTATAATCGTGCTCTTCGTAAGGACCCTTCTCTGGAGGGCAAAGTCACCGTGCGTTTGGTGATTGAGCCTAGCGGTGCTGTATCTAAAGCAACACTGGTTTCCAGCGAATTGAGTGATGCCGCACTTGAGCGCAAGTTGATTGCCCGCATCAAACTAATCAATTTCGGCGCCGAAGATGTCGCTCGCACTACCGTGAATTATTCTTTCGACTTCTTGCCGTTTTAAGACCATCTGAGCACTCTTTAAGTATCCTTAAGCCTGTTTGGCCGGCTAGTGTGGCAAAATAGGGGCTTGGTTTACACATCTGGATACTCTTATGAATTATTGCCCGCAATGCGCAAACCCTTTGCAAGAGGCACTGATCGATGGTGGTGTTAAGCCATCGTGCCCGGACCTCGACTGTGGTTTCGTTCATTGGAACAACCCAACACCCGTGATTGCTATGATCGTAGAAGTTCCAGGTGGCGTGGTGCTGGCGCACAATGTAGGTTGGCAGCATCGCTTCTTCTCGGTGATTACCGGTTTTCTTGAAGAAGGAGAATCACCCGAAATATGCGCGCAGCGAGAGACAAAAGAAGAGCTGGGTCTTGACACTCTGAGTTGCAGTTTAATTGGTGCTTACGGTTTCGATAAGCAAAATCAGGTCATTATTGCTTACCATATTGAAGCTGCTGGCGAGATAGTGTTAAACGAAGAGCTGGATGAATACAAAATTGTCCCTGTGGATGAGTTGAAGGGTTGGGACATGGGAACAGGGCTTGCGATAAATGATTGGGTGGCATCGCGCAAAGAGCAAAAATCGTGACGGAGGAGTTCATTAATCCGCTCGATGTAGAGGAAGTGATGGAGCCGCCAAACGAACTTTGGGCCGCCAAGCGCGAACTGGCCGACGAGTTCCGGACAATGGCCGAACTGCTCATGACCAGTGCACCCGCGCCTGAAGATTTGCGCCGTATTAGCGAGTATTTGCGCGAGCAACGAACTGTTTTTGAAGACAGCCCTCGAACTTACGGCCGTATGGAATTTTATAAGCAGGAAAACCAGTCACCGTACGTACATATTGAAATGAACCCTTTATGTGGGAATGGCAATCCCATTGCGCCACCGGTAAATTCCTGGTTAAAAGAGGGAGAAGCCTATGGTCGTGCCAATATGGGCTGGCAGTATGAAGGACCGCCTGGCTGCGTACACGGTGGTTTTATTGCCGCGGTGTTTGACGATTTTCTGGGCATGGCGCAACGCTTAACAGACAGTCCCGGCATGACAGGTACGTTGACCGTCCGCTACCGAAAGCCAACGCCACTGAATACCGACCTTGAATTACACGGTTATGTGAAAAGCAGCGAAGGCCGGAAAAATGTTTTGGTTGGAACAATGCATGCCAATGGTGTATTAACAGCGGAATGCGAAGGTTTGTTTATTGGTTTCCCGAAAGAAGCTATGCGTCAATACGTCGAACAACAACCTCGATAAGCGATTACGCGCTATAACTGATCAAACACATATTCGCTCATTGCAGAAACATCTATTGTTTGCATATCCAGGAATTTTGATACCGTCGTCATCATTCGTTCCATGTTAGCCTTGAATTTCTTCTGGTCGCCAACCGCGTCGTAAAACGCCTCAGGGTTACTCATCGCTGCAGCCGGAAAACCTTCTTCGACGATCGCCGTCCACGCCGGTGCTTGGCCTGTTAACGGTCTGACGATTTCATTACGAATGTATTGAAATGTGGACTGGGTTTCAATCGCGCAGGCCATGTGCTCATTGTGCCAAATTCTTAGAAACTCATCGTACGCCAAATCTTCTCGCGCTTTAACGCAGGTGACTTGCGAGAACCCCGATGTGCGTTGTCCTGCTTGAGGTGGGTGTAGAGTATTGATTATTGGAGTTGATTCTATGACAAGGAAAGACACCAAAGAAGCACTGCATGCCTTGAGAATTTCTTCCGCGGGCAGTCTCGCTTGAGCCATATCAACCCAGTAAGAGACCATGGCCGCTTTCGGCAGATCGGTCACTGTCATTGCCAGGGCGTCACCGGCCTCGGTATCTGCATCGCGAACACATATCTTGAGACCGCGAAGTTGAAGTTCTTGTAGCTGCAACGCCACTGGCCCAAGCAAGGCGTCAGCAAACTGTTGAACTGAGACCTCTTCGGGTCTCCACAGCAAGGTTACGATCTTTTCCATTGTTGATAGCTCGTCTGGTAATACCACAATACATGATAACGCTTAAGTTCCTGAAATATGTGGCTATATGCGGTGTTTGAGCCTTTAAAAATTGGTCATATAGACTCGCCGGTCAAGCGAGCACACGTCGAAAAGTGATATCGTAACCGGCTTTCAAGAGTCTGTTTTAGCAGGAGCAATAATTGAATTTCGAATTTTCTGACGATCAAAAGCTGATCCAGGATCAAGCGCGTAGTTTTCTTGCCGAGCACTCGCCTTTGTCGCGGGTTCGGAATGTATTGGAGCGTGATTCGCTGGCTGATAACAACTACGATCAGGCACTGTGGAAAGGTTTGTTGGAACTGGGATGGGCCGGTGTGGCGATCCCGGAAAGCTACGGTGGATTGGGCATGGGTTACCTGGAATTGTGCGTGATAGCCGAGGAAATGGGCCGCTCATTGGCGGCCGTGCCTTTTTCCAGCAGTGTCTATTTAGCAGCCGAAGCAATTTTGATTGGCGGTACTGAAGTACAAAAGCAACAGTGGCTGCCCAAGATAGCCAGCGGTGAAGTGATTGCAAGTGTTGCTTTTGCCGAGAGTCGCGGTGGCATGGCTTTGTCCAAGCCAAGCGTTTCTGCAAACTCAGCCGCGTTGTTGACCGGTAGCAAGCTGCCAGTGTGCGATGGCGCGATTGCAGATTTACTGCTTGTGTCTGCTAGCAATCCCGATGGTAAGGTGGCTTGGTATCTGGTCACCGCTGACGCTAATGGCCTGACAAACACGCCACTAAATTGCATCGATCCCAGTCGTTCTATGGCAAGCCTCACGTTTGATAATACACCTGCGGAACCCATGAGCCTTGAATTGGACGCACAATTGCTACAAGCCGATGTTCTAGACAGAGCCGCTGTGTTGTTTGCTTTTGAGCAAGTCGGTGGCGCCCAGGCATGTCTGGATATGGCGCGTGAATACACTACGCAACGCTACGCGTTTGGCCGACCGATCGGGTCATTTCAAGCATTGAAGCACAAAATGGCGGATATGTTTGTGGCAATAGAGCTGGCTCGTTCGAATGCCTATTACGGCGCCTGGGCATTAAGCTCAGGTGCTAGCAATTTGACTGAGGCTGCGGCCGTGGCGCGAATATCGGCCACTGATGCATATTACGAATGCAGTAAGGAAAATATGCAAGCACACGGTGGTATGGGCTATACATGGGAATTGGACTGTCACCTCTACTATCGGCGAGCGCAGTACCTGGCATCCTTACTCGGTAGCCAGGCCTATTGGAAAGATCGATTGATGGAGGAGGTGGCCTAATGGATTTTAACGACAGTCCTGAGCAAGCCCAGTTCCGTAAGAAAGTCATCGAATGGCTAGATAAGAACGTCGACAAAAATGTTGCCTTGAGCAAGGGCGGCATGGAATCAGAACAGGCTTTGATTGAGGCACGCGCGTGGCAAGGCAAGATCTTTGATGCCGGTTGGGCTTGCCAAACCTGGCCTGAAGAATATGGTGGCCGGGGAGCGAGTTCGATTGAGCAAGTGATCTGGTCACAGGAAGTCAGCAAATACCCAACCCGAGACGGTTTTTTTGCGATTGGCATAGGCAATTGCGGTCCGGCGATTATGCTGTATGGAACAGAGGCTCAGAAACGGGAACTACTTCCGCGCATGGCCAGGGCGGATGATATTTGGTGTCAAATGTTCAGTGAGCCCGGCGCCGGATCCGATGTGGCCGGACTAAAAACAAGAGCAGAGAAGCGCGGTGATAAGTGGATTGTTAATGGTCAGAAAATCTGGACCTCGCAAGCGCAGTACGCTGACTACGGGGTTCTGCTAACTCGCACAGACCCAACTCTGGCGAAGCATAAAGGTCTCACGATGTTTTTCCTGGACATGAAGCAGCCTGGAGTGGAAGTACGACCTATAAAGCAAGCCGACGGTGGTCAGGCTTTCAATGAGGTTTTTTTCACTGATGTGGAAATACCTGATGCGCAGCGCCTTGGTGAAGTGAATGGAGGTTGGGGCGTTGCACTCACTGTTCTGATGAATGAGCGTCTGGCAATTGCTGGAGTGGCTCCTAATGGTTGGCCTGAGTATTGGGACATGATTCGCGAATTGGAGCTGAATGGCAAACCGGCTTTGGATGACGCTGAAGTGCGTCGCAAGACAGCTGAGTGGTATGTCAAAAATGCGGGTCTCAAAAATGCGCAGGCGCGCATGCTGTCGGCTGTCGCCAACGGCGGGATTCCTGGTGCAGAGGCGTCACTTGGTAAATTAGTGGGTGCGCCAATGTGTCAGGATATTAGTCGTTACGCATTGGATCTGTTTGCGCAATCGGGTGCATGCACAGAGGAAGAACTCAGTATGATGAATGGGCAATTTCAGAAAGCGTATTTGTACGCTCCTGGATTGCGTGTTGCGGGTGGCACGGATGAAGTGATGCGTAATATTATTGCTGAACAAGTATTGGGGCTGCCAGCGGATGTGCGAGTTGACAAAGGTGTGCCATTCAATGAAATTCAAGCCGGTAACCAGGAGGCCAAATGAGCCAGGAATTTAAGAAGTATGAGTGTGTGATCTGCGGATACATCTATGATGAGGCCGAAGGCTGGCCAGACGATGGCATCGCGCCGGGCACAAAATGGGAAGATGTTCCAGAAGATTGGGAATGCCCAGACTGCGGAATCAGCAAATTTGACTTCGACTTGATGGAGTCATGAGCATGCAACGATTTTTGGATAAAACGGTTCTTATCAGTGGTGCTGCATCGGGTATTGGCGAAGCGACTGCCAATCGAATTGGCGACGAGGGCGGTAAATTGTTTCTGCTGGATATGCAGGAAGAAGCGCTTGCATCAGTGGCCGCCGAGCTGAAGGATCGTGGCATAGACGTGGCGCACGCCGTATGCGATGTGTCGGATGAGCAAGATGTGAGTCGTGCGATGGCTGCCTGTATCGATCAATACGGTGGTCTCGATGTATTGTGTAATATTGCCGGCATTCTGCGTTTCGACAATTTCCACGAGCTTAGCTTTGATGCCTGGAAGAAGATTATCGATGTTAATTTGAGTGGTGTATTTTTGATGTGTCGAGCGGGCATACCGCATTTGTTGGCCAGTGGAGGCAATATCATCAATGCAGCATCTACGGCCGGTATTACAGGTTTAGCCTATGGTGTGCCGTACTCGGCTTCCAAGGGTGGTGTGGCAGCCATGACACGCTCTATCGCTGTGGAATATGCCAAGCAGGGAATTCGTGCCAATTGTGTATCGCCAGCCGATATTAAATCAGGTATGACGGCTGCGCCTAAATTCCCTGAAGGTGCTGACATGAGTTTGCTAATGCGATCAAGTTCGCTTTCTGGTGTGCAAGGTCCAGAGGTGATTGCAAACGTAATCGCATTGTTAGGCTCTGAAGATGGTGCACATATAAATGGTGAGAATATCAGGGTAGACGGCGCGGCGTTGTCTTAGGCGGAAGACCACTTGTCGCGGGCACTGGCTAAATAGCCCTTGCAGAATCTTTAGGAAGCTTAAAAGGTAAGCACATTACTATTCTGGCGCCTTCTGTACATGGCGCAGCGTGAATCTGGCCGTGCATTCTCAACACAAGTTGCCGACAAATTGCGAGTCCCATGCCTAAGCCGCCATCGCGACTGGACGAGGCCTGAGAGAATGGGTCGAATACAGATTTTAGGTACTCTTCTTCAATACCCTTACCGCAATCTTGTATGACGAATTTAATAATGCTCGTGTTGATAGAGAGTTTTTCAGGCAACACAGTTAATTTCATTGTACCGTCGCTACTGAACTTGGTTGCATTGTCCAGAAGCTGTTTCAGAATCAGGCACAGTTTTGATTCATCGCCAATCAGCAAAGGTGGCAGCTCATCATGCAAGTCAATCGACAGACGCAAGCCTTTTTCACGCAGTTGCGGAAGGTAAGTAGCCTGTAACTGCTTACTGATATCAGAGAGGTGAATCAGGTCAGTGGGTTCGTCGGAAGTCTGACTTTGCGCCTCAGTAAAACCGAGCAGCGTATTAACCAATTCAAGCATATGTTCTGCAGATATATTGGCTGACTGAGCATATTCTTCGATCCGTGGACCGATATCTTCGAGTTGCAGCAATTCCAGCGAACCAAGAATACCGTTAAGAGGTGTGCGTAGTTCATGGCTAACCTTGGCAAGAAATTCGTCCTTTAAAGCGTCGCTGCGTTCAAGTTGGGCCAGGCCAAGACTGAGCTCTCTATTACCAGCGTGCAGATCTTCTCTTGCGCGTTCAGCAATAAGTGATTTTTCTTCGCGAACGGCTTTTATTTTCTCGCCCAATGCGAGTGCCAGCAGCAGTGCTTCCAGTGCAGATCCGTACTTGGCGGCGTGAGCTGTGAACGTATTGGGTGGTAATACGCCTGTAGATACCAACATAAAGACAGTTGAACCGATCAACAAACAGGTCCAACCCATTAGAAAGTACTTCGCGCCCGGATAAGCCTTGAAGGTTGCCAATGCACCTGTCCAAATCAGAGCCAGAGAAAGAACGAATGTCAGTGCGTTGCCAACCCCCAGCGACACCTGATAGCTGGAGACAAAACTGAGCACCATCAACAAGGCGCACAAGGCGGCTACGACTTTAAGAATACGGTCAGTCCAGGCACTGTGTGTGTATGTTTCTAGAAAATGCCGTGTGAAGAAAATTGCGAACAGCGATGAAGCACCCATAAAGAATGGAATCGCAATGTTTGACCATGCGGTGGATGCGGGCCACAGATACAGCGAGCCCACACCCGCGATCGACATCTGAAGAAAAGCAAATGAACTGATGTACAGCACATAGTATAAGTAGCTTGGTTCGCGCAGCGAGAAAAACAGTAGCAAATTGTAAGCGGCCATCATTAGCAATACGCCGATGTATATGCCAAAGCCCAATTGCGCACGACTGCGTTGTTCAAAAATAACGGCGGGGGCCCATATTGTGATGGGTATTTGCAGAGAGCTGTTGGTCTTTACCCTCAGGTACACTTCCTGTGTTTGATTGGGAGGGAAGCGCAGATAAAAGGCATGATTAAGGTTTGGCGAGTTGCGCACCGATTGAGGTCTTCGATCACCTGATTGAGAATGACTAAGGCTGTCATGCGCTTGGTAATACAGATCGACGTAATCCAGCGCAGCGTAAGCAATTTCAAGCACCCAGTCATGGCTACGCTCACGCTCAGCTTCGGGTAAGCGGTAGAAGAGCGTCATCTTGAACCAGAACGCAGAGTCTGAATACCCACCGGAGAATTGTTCGGGCGCTACCGGTTGGAAGTGCTGGGAGGGCAGCTCCATTACCTCATCAATTGTTAGATCTCCAGAGGGATCCTCCAGATAAACGGCGTGTTCCAATGCCTTGTATTGGCCTGAAGATTGATCAAGCGTTAATGGCGCTGCGTGCAGAAATATTGGCAAGAAGAACAGCCAGGAACCTATGATTTGTAGCGCACGCATAGGTTCATACTATAGCATGAGCTCTGGACTCAACAGTGCAACGACAAATCTGACCTGGTTCATAATTTGTTCAGCGTAAGTGTGATCAAATTGGCAAAACGCTGTCTAAATCGGTTGTCTATAAAACAATCCAGATTATTCGAATATAGTTTAATTATTGACCAGCCGGATACAGCCCATACACCTGGCATGTCATACGACAACAAGGAAATGTCCAAGACAGCAGGGGATTTACATGCGACATAGAGTGCAACACATATTGATTGGGCTGATGGTGCTGTTTGCGCCCTCATTGCTTGCTTTACCTGGCTCACTTCACTTGAACGGCCATGATTACCAATTAGTTTTGGAGCAAAACACCCGGTTGCACAGCAAGTTACGTGGTGACAGCGGTGGGCGGCATTACACCGGCCATTTGCCAGAGGTAGCCAATAGTTGGGTACGCATATCGCATATAGACGGTAGTTGGAGTGGCCTGGCATCGATCGCTGGCGATACCTACACGCTATCGGGTGACGCGCTTCGCTCACAAGCCCAATTCAACACCGAGTCGGCACCAAGTACCAATATCCATAGTGTGCTCGCTAACGCTGTTACGGATATGCCGCATAAACAGTGCGCAACCAAAGAACCGCATGCCGCGCACAGCGTGTTTGATGACACAGCCCCTGTTACCGCTCATTCGGTGTTTGCAGAGCCTGTGAAACTACGAGCTGATTTTTCACAATTGTGTGCAAGCCTGGTGGATGGCGTATGTTTGCTCGCCGAAGTAGAGTTTGTATTTGATCAGCAATTCCAGTCAGAGTTGAGTGATCCACAAGCTACTGCCACCGCGATTGTTAACATGGTTGAAGGCTACTACGAAGAAGCTTTCGATATCGTTTTTGATGTGATCACCATGGAGTTTTTGACCAGTGAGGTGTTTACCACGTCAACTGACGCCGACGTACTACTGGGCGGCACTGATGCCATGCACCCTATCGAAGACCCACTCTCAATTCGTGCTCTTAGCAGTAGCAATCAGCTTTCTTTTGAGCAGAGCAGAGCGGCACTATTGCATCTTGTGACTGGTCGCGATTTCGACGGGGGGACAGCCGGCATCGCATTTACAGACGTGCTTTGTAATGGCAATGGCTTCGCGTCGGGAACCTCTCAGTTATTGGGCTCGGGTTCAAATTCCGCAGCGATAACTGCGTTGATCGCTGCGCATGAGATTGGCCATAACTTTGGCGCTAACCATGATGGCGTAGATAATAGCTGCGCAAACGGTTTCTTGATGGAGCCTTCACTTAGTCAGAGCACCGAAGGTTTTTCAAGTTGTAGCTTCGATGAAGTAGAATCATCAATCGATGCGATAGACTCTCTAGCTCAGTGCTTTAACTTCCCCGTGGATACCTCTATAGCGGCCGCTGCTGGTAACCCAGTTAGCGCCGACATGGACAGCCAGTTCACCTCCAGTTTTTCCTTAAGCACCGAAGTGGCCTCGCAGTCCATACCGCAATTGCTGGTACAGGGCTCAATATCTGCCGGCGAAGGTAATTTTGTTTCTGCTACCTTAAACGGTGCCGCATGTATGGTTTCAGGCGCGACCTACAGCTGCAGCTTGAGCAATCCGGGTGCTACTGCCGATCTTCAGGTAACGGCTGTAGGCAGCGCAGCAAGCGTTAGTTTTGCTCACACGGTGAGCTTTGCAGGCAGCACAGATCTTTCGGAAACAGATCAGTCCAATAATACTGTTACACAGGCGGTAAGCTTTGCCGCAGCGGTTGTGCCAACTCCAGAACCGGAGCCTACACCGGACCCCAATCCAACCCCTGAGCCTACCGAGCCTGCGCCGTCGGAACCGACACCCTCACAAAACCAGCAGCAACAAGCCGCTTCTTCTGACGGTGGTGGTGGCGGTGGCTCCATTGGATTCACTCATGTGCTAATGCTGCTTCTACTGGCCATGCGACGCAATGTCTTTGCCGTATGCTCAATCGCACTGCTATCAGCCTGCGCGGCAAGTACTGATCATCTGGCGTTAAAAGAGAGTCGCTTAAGCTCGCTTCCGGCTCAATACAGCGTTGTACAACAGAAGTATTGTTACTGCACACCGGAGGCTATTCGACCCGTAAAAATCTGGGTAAGCAACGGCAAAATTGATCGTGCGCTGTACGAGGATGATGGCAGCTCGGTGCCGCAGCAAGTTAGTCAATACCTCAAGTCAATTGAACAATGGCAACACGACATAGACACCTGGAAAACGCATGATCCACATAGGCTTGAGTTGGCTTATTACAATGACACCGAATTACTGATGGAAATTGATTTCGACCCCAGCAAGATGAAGTCTGATGATGAATTCAGGGTTGAGTTTAGGGATTACGCGAAGCTTTAAGAAAAACTGGACGCCAAATCTGCTCGAGGTGCAAGCGCCTATGAAGTCAGCACGCAAAGCGCGCTCGTTTCCAAGCGCAGTTACTCATTGGAATGAAAGGGTTCGCAGGGACCGGCTGCGCGAAAAGCGGTAGAAATTTCTCGCGCCGCTATTAGTGTCTGCTCAGCCAAACTATTGGACAGTATGAAATTCGGGTGATCTACACCGCTTTGAAATAACTGAACCAATTGTGGATAACGATCACGATCAGCTTGCGTAAAACGATTCGCAGATATCGCTGCCTGATTAATATGATTCAGCAGCTGCTGGGCATCGTTGCGATTGACCGCTGCTGTCTGAAACCGGGGTTTGGCGTTGCTGTTTAAAAGCCTGCGGGTGAGACCGCTGGCGACGTCAATTTGTTTTTCCAATTTGCGAAAATCGATTGTCTCGAATTCGTCTTGCGCTGTATGGTAGCAAGCGCCAATACCATCCGTAAAAAATACTGACGGAACCCCGGCGCTTAGAAAATTAGTGTGATCACTTAAGCGATTCCCGAAAGATGAAGTCAGTTGTCGGTAAGCAATTTCTGAAGCATTTAAAGCTTCTTGCATAGCATTCTGCAGCACATTACCACCACTTTCAGCGGCTATTATAAGGCTGCTTTCGAGCATGTTGGGCATAACGTTGGTGCCCAGTATGTCAAAATTAATGTAGGCAACTACGTTGTTCAGAGGTTTCACAGGATTATTGACATAGTGCCTGGACCCCAATAAACCGAATTCTTCTTGATCCCAGAACGCCAGGATGAGAGAGCGTCTGCCCTGGAATTTTTCATCGGTCATTCGTTTGGCGATATCGATGGCAGCGGCTACACCGGTCGCATTGTCGCTGGCGCCATCGCATACGACATCGGACGACCTAGCAGTGTCGCAGCGGCTGCCCAAATGGTCGAAGTGGGCGCCCACCATAACGTATTCATTAGCCAAATCAGTGCCAGGCACAACGGCGAGAATATTCGTGCCGCCATTATAAAATTGTTTGTAACTGTTGCTTCCGGTGCCACCCATCAGCCCGCGCGCGTGAGGACTGACGCGTTCGATTATGAAGTTCTGCGCAGCCAAAGACCCTGCGCTGCCAGGCAATCTGCCTTGCATAACTTCAGCTTCTGTCAGTTTTCTTACATCATACACAGGGCATGCAGAAAGTATCGAGGCGAGAATGGTGAGCAGCACTAATTTTGATTTGCGATATTTCATCATGGCGATAAGCAATTTCATTTCAAAACATGCAGACTAGCGACCAGGCAACAGCAATCAGAGCAAGCTGGCGCACCCGAAAATCAAACACTGCGTCGACAATGAAGAATAACATAGATTAAATTGCGCTGTTCGCAGACGCAGTGAGCACTGATAAGTCAGGCATTGATTTGCTGGCTGATTTCCAAACAATTTTAGCTGCTTTCGTACTCAAATTGATCAATAGCATTGCATGGATCGTTGCTCGATTGCGGCGACCAGCTAAGGCTCCATTTGCTCGACAGCCAGCAAAGAAAAAGCAACCGATTTATCAGTTTTCAAGCTGCACTCCAAACCGCTCGGTATAAAACCGATATTTTTCGTAAAGCTCTGAACTTTTCAGATCAAAGTCCAGCTCAATGTTGTACTCAACCTGCCCATATTTTCCGCGTGGATTGTCGCGCATATATTGTTGCATAGCTGAATCAATAGCGGGTGTCATTGGATGACATGCGCGCTCATAAATACGCCCAACTGTTGCTATGTCATCTGCCATAAACTTATGAAACAAAACGTGGCTTGTTTTTTCCTCAGGTAAATAGTTCACGCCACTTACACACCCTTGCAGCATCTGCTCGATGCGATCCACCCAGTATTCGGCAATATCCTTCGGTCTAACTGGGTTGCGACTAAGGCGAGCGGAGTAGCTCAGCATTGTCAGCAGTGAGGCGGTTACCGATACCGGATCTCGATGGGTTAGCACAAAGCTTGCATCCGGAAACACCTCCAACAACTGTGGTAGCTGCTCCAGATGCTGTGGTGATTTTAATATCCAGCGCTCAGGTCCGCGCAACCACTGCAGGGCCTTCAAACAGCGCTTAAGAAACCGATAGTGTTCTGTTTGATCATGCCCAGTAAAATAATCTCGCCACTGGGGTAACAGAGCGTAGTTCTCAAACAACATCATCGAGAAATCCAGGCCCATCAGCTCAATTTCCTCATGGATGTGCTCTGGCGACATATCATGCATGTTCTTGAATAATGGCATGATCATGTCTTGAGCCTTGAGTTGCTCCGCGCATTGCACAATCCTGTGATCATCTGGATCGAAGGGTTTGGGGCAAGCGTTTGCCGGAAACGGCTCGATAGATTCCCAGTAGGGTAGTGACCGCAGGCCGCTGTCTACTGAGATCAAGTTGAGCAAATGCGTGGTGCCACTGCGGGGCAGACCAGCAATGATGATCGGTTGTTTAATCTCAATTTGTTCGATTTCAGGGTGCTTCAAGTAAAGGTCTTCAAGCCTGCTTCGCTGACTCGCGTACCTCACCATAATGTTGAAATTGGTTTGCCGGCCAAACGGCGAGAGTTCTGTATCGGCGTCCATTGCCGCAAGCAACACACCCATTCTTTCCAGATAAGCAGTGTCTTCGTAAGCATTCAGACCACTCTGTAATTCTGCTGCGCTCTGAACAGCGCTCACGCTTAAATCCACCGGAGATTGTTCGGCTGAGGTAAACAAATTCTGCACAAATTCAGGCAATTCAGGATTTCCAAGGTCGTGAATTCTCACTGACGGAGGACGTTTGCTCATGTTTTATATACTCAATGGTGCTTTAGAGAGAGACTAGATGATAATGTTGCCGCAAGAAATTAGGCTTTGGCAATTATTGTTGCGTTTGAGTGAATTTAGGCGGCGTATAATGGTCAGATACGTAGTTGTAGGCAGATGGAGCACCCAGTGTCGCAGAACACACTGATAGAAAGTAATCTTGTCATTCTCAAGCAAGCCGTTGAATTGCTGGATAAATTAAGTGAACAGCAGTATTGCCACAGCGATGCGTGCGGCTCACCCAGCTCTGTTGGCAAGCATATGCGTCATATTGTTGAGCATTATCAGAGCTTTCTTGGCAGGCTGGATGCCGGCGTGATCAACTACAATACTCGGCCTCGCTGTGTTGACTCGGAAACCAGCCTTGAATTTGCAAGACAGGCCGTGCTGACAGTCATAAAGCAACTCGAGTATATGGACGCACAAGCGCCGAATCTCGATCAACTAGTTGATGTTTACCTACAAACCACCAAGCAGGGCGATACTGAGCCGGCCGTGCGCTCAACACTTGCCCGTGAGCTGGTGTTTTTACATGGTCATGCCGTGCATCACTTTGCGCAATTGTCCTCTCAGCTGCAGCTGATGGGCTCAAGTATCGATACATCTGAGTTTGGCAAAGCGCCTTCCACTATTGAATACGAAGCGCAATTGGCGACAGAAAGTTCTCGTTTGCAAACCAAGAGTGCGGCTGGATGAATAGGTCCGACAGCCTGCAAACGCTGGGTTCTGATCACAAACAGTCAATGGCCGGCTTTAGTGCACCGTCTCACGAATCGATTCAAGCTGGGCGATTCGTAGTACGGTTTGCAAATAACGCCAAGGAAGTACAAGACGCACAAGCGCTGCGCTACCGAACCTTGTTCGTAGAGCAAGGCGGTAGAGTCACGGACAATATGTTAGAGACTGGGCGTGAAGAAGATAAGCTTGATGATGTAGCGCACCACGTTATTGTTATTGACAGAGAACAAGCAAACAAACCGGTTGTTGGAACCTTGCGTCTGGTCAGCAGTGTGGCGTTATCTGCTAATCAACGTTTTTATACTGAGCAAGCTTACAATATCGATTGCCTGCGGGCTCGCTACAATAAGCTTCTCGAACTCAGTCGCTTTTGTATTGATCCGGACGGTCGAAGTGGCGCCATTCTGAAATTGATATGGAAGTTCACGCTGCAGTTTATTATTGCTGAACGTTTTGATTTGATGTTGGGTTGTGCCAGTTTCCCCGGTACCGACACAAGCAAGCATCAATCGATAATGTCATACCTTTATCAAAATAATCTTGCGCCAGAGGAACTGCGCGTGACCGCTGTTTCAGGCAATAGTGTTCGTCTAGACAGTTTTCTCGCTGAAGACGCTGAATGGAGGGAAGCAAAGCGTTCGGTTCCAACTCTATTGCGCGGTTATCTTAAGGTCGGTGCAAAAATTACTGATACCGCAATAATCGATCCGGTATTCAATACCGTATTCGTTGGGATTTATGTTGATGCCCGAGATATGGTCATGCAGAATAACAACCTGACTCGAAATAGTTGAATTCAGTGTATAAGCTGTTCATGCCCTTGCGTAAGTTGGTGGCTTTTTTTCTGCTCGTTGTGTGGGGCCTGTTCATGGTTGCTACTTTCTATGTAGCAAAATTCCTGCGTTATTCCGATTTGGATAAAATTCCTAGATTGTTTCATCGAGGCTGCTGTGTAATTTTTGGCATTCGTGTTGAGATTCACGGAGTGCTCTGTCAGCAACAGCCTTGTTTGTATGTTGGGAACCATATTTCTTATCTTGATGTGTTCGTTCTTGGTGGGGTTGTACCAGGTTTCTTCATAGCCAAATCTGATGTTGCGAGTTGGCCAGTTCTGGGACGCCTGGCACGCTTGCAAAATACATTGTTCTTTGAACGTGATAGACGTCGTGCTGTCGTTCAAATCGCCATTATGAAAGACCACCTGCGCGAAGGTGGAAATTTAATTTTGTTTCCAGAGGGAACCAGTACTTACGGTACCTCCGTGAAACGGTTCAAGTCCAGCCTGTTCCAGGCGGCTGAAATTGATGAGCACGATGTGGCGATTCAACCAATGACTGTCTCTTATACAAAGTGTCGTGGTAAGCCAATGACGGCCGAATTTCGCGATTACTTCGCGTGGTACGACATCATGCCCTTCTTTAGCCATTTTCTTGGCGCACTTGGTGCTCCCAGGGTGACCGCGGAAATTTATTTTGCGGCACCCGTTTTGGTAACGGACTTCGAATCTCGAAAAGCTTGCGCCGCTCATTGTTGGAGTGAAAGCCAGCGGATGCTAACCGAGAGTTTGCGCGATGGCGATGAATTAGTGGCTGAAGTGCACGGCAAATCGGAAGTTGCAGCCTAATACTCGTTCAGCGATTGCGTTCTTGTGGCGGTAGTGGCTAAAGCAACAAATTCATAATGGCTTGTTAAACAATGAGTTAACTTCTGAAAGTACCCGGTCGCAATCGGCTTCGCGCCGATATCACTACTGCAAAAGTAATCAATTAGTTACACGCTAACAACAGCCAGCTGGACCTTGCTGCGAGGAAAGCCGACAATGTCCGCTCAAAGTGAACATAACAAAGAACTTCATGGATTTATTCAATAATATTCTTCTCACCCTGGACGGCCTTCTTGGCGGCGCATTCTGGTTTCCTTATCTGCTGCTGGGTACGGGATTGTTTTTCACGATTTACCTCGGCGTGCCACAGGTTCGATATTTCGGACGTGCCTGGCGCGTGCTGCGAGGCGACAAAGATGCGAAAGGCGCAGAAGGTGATACCAGTCATTACCAGGCGTTAACGACAGCTCTGTCCGGAACTGTGGGAACAGGCAACATCGGTGGTGTGGGCCTGGCGATTTTTTTGGGTGGGCCCGCCGCACTATTCTGGATGTGGGCAACCGCTTTCTTTGGTATGACCACCAAATTCGTCGAAGTCTCGCTATCACATAAATACCGCGAGAAAACTGCGGACGGCACAATGGCGGGCGGACCAATGTATTTTATGGACAAAGGTCTTGGCTTCAAGCCCGTCGCCGTCTTATTTGCGCTGGCAACGGTGCTCAGTTCGTTTGGCTCCGGTAGCCTGCCGCAAATTAATAATATTGCACAGGCGATGAATGCTACTTTCGGCATAGACCCAATGGTCACGGGTGCTGTTGCGGCTGTCTGTCTGGCTCTGGTGATTATTGGTGGTATTCGAAGAATTGCAGTATTTACTGCAAGCATTGTTCCAACCATGGCGGTGTTGTATCTGATTGGAGCCTTAGGCGTCATTCTTGCCAATCTAGAGAACATCATTCCTTCATTCGCCGCCGTGTTTAAAGATGCGTTTACTGGCTCAGCGGCGACCGGTGGTTTTCTCGGCGCTACCTTTGCCTATGTATTTAATCGTGGGGTTAACAGGGGCTTGTATTCTAATGAAGCTGGTCAAGGTTCAGCGCCGATTGCTCACGCGTCAGCTCGCACTAACGAGCCGGTTTCTGAAGGTCTTGTATCGTTACTAGAGCCCTTCATAGACACCATTATCATTTGTACGATCACGGGTCTGGTTATTCTTTCGTCCGGCGTTTGGACGGAAAAATTTGAGAATACTTTTCAGCGTACTGACATGGTTATCCTGAAAGGCAGCTACGCGGAAAGCTCTGTTGAAGACCGCGATTCTTTGTTTCGCTATTTATCTGCGCTTGAGGAACACGGTGTTGAACCCTACACAGGTTCGGTCACCGTTCAAGACGGTCAGGTGCAAAGTGCAGATGTGAGCGTGATTCATGCACGATCAATTGCTGAGAACGTGCGCTTCAAAGCCGTTGATCCTGCTACTGGCGAATTGGTGAATTACAGTGGTGAGCTACAACTCGATGACGGCAAGCTTGTCGATAGCAAAATTGTTGTAGAAGGGCGTTCGTTGATTCACTCTGCAGCGCTTACTACGGAAGCATTTACGCGCGGCTATTTTGGCGATTATGGTAAGTACATCGTTGCAATCGGTCTCATGTTGTTTGCTTTCTCTACGTCTGTTTCCTGGTCGTATTATGGGGATCGAGCAATCACCTACCTGGTAGGGCAACGTGGTGTGTTGCCTTATCGCATAGTCTTTGTGATTGCGTTTTTCTTTGCTGCGTTCTCTGACACCAGCTTAATCTGGAACATCGCAACCGTGACTGTGGTGTTGATGACTATTCCTAACGTTATTTGTATTTTATTGATGCGTAAGGAAGTCAAAGAAATGGTTGATTCCTATATTGAGAGGCATTAAGTGACCAGGGAAAACAATGAAGTGGATTTGCGCGAAGTACGCCGCGAGTACAAAGGAGAGTCGTTAAGAAAGCGTGAGATGAGCGACGAACCCATCAGTGAATTCGCGGTCTGGCTAGAACTTGCCGCTGAGTATCACCCACTGGATTCAACGGCAATGGTGTTGGCAACGGCAACGCTAGATGGCGCGCCTTCCATGCGCACAGTATTGCTTAAGCACTATGATCAGCAGGGTTTCTGTTGGTATACAAATTCAGCTAGCGAAAAAGGCAGCCAACTAGCAAGCAATCCGAAGGCCGCATTGCAGTTTTATTGGTCGGCCATGAGTCGCCAGATTCGGGTATCGGGTACTGTTACCCAATTGCCAAGGGAAATGGCCGAGAACTACTTCTACTCACGACCTGAGGGGGCTCGGTTTTCGGCCGCAGCATCTCGGCAAAGTACGGTGGTTCAACATCGAGAAGAACTGGAAACGATTGTTGAGAAGCTGCACGAACAACACAGTGATGGCAATGTATTGTGCCCGGACGATTGGTCCGGCTATCGCTTGCTACCAGAAAAAATTGAATTCTGGCAGGGACGAGAAAACCGCCTGCATGATCGCATTGTTTATCAGCGCGATGGAAATGGCTGGGCTAAGCAGCGCTTAGCCCCTTAGCCAGTTCTGGCCAGGAAATGCTACTACCGGACAAGCACTAGCTTATTTCAGCCGCGAGAAATTCCATAGTGCGGGCGTGTTCCTGATTTCCAAGATCAATAAGTGCCGCATTGAAATCAGTCACGCCGGCGTCTTTAAGACTTTGCAATTGCTGTCTGATCGCGGCTTCATCGCCAAGTATCGCCACGTCTGCGGGGCCTGCAGCACCTTCTTTATCTAGCATCGCCCGGTAGGAGGGTAATTCGCCATACATTTTAAGCTGTTCGCCTATTTTGGCTTTTGCGCCATCTATATCTGAGGTGAGTGCAATGGGTAGCCCACACACTACTCTGGGCTGCGGTTTGCCTGCCTGGTCGGCGGCTGCATTAATACTGGGCGCAATATGCTCGGCAATTGTTTTGCTGCCGGTCATCCAGGTGATCGTACCATCGGCCATTGTGCCAGCAAGTTTCAACATGGCAGGTCCGAGGGCCGCAACTATTAATGGCACATTTTTAGCGCCATCGACTCTTATCCCGACATGGGCGGTGTACTGCTCGCCGGCAAAGCTGGCTGATTCACAGCGTAATAACGGGGCAAGAATCGACAAGTACTCGCGCATGTGTTTTGCCGGCTTGTCATAAGACATGCCCAGCATGTCTTCAATGACCAGTTTATGCGACAAGCCAATACCCAGTGAAAAACGATTGTTGCTGGCCGCCGCCGCTGTCATTGCTTGTTGGGCGATCGCTGTGGGGTGACGAGGGTAGGTAGGAACAACAGCGGTTCCCAGTTCGATGCGCTCTGTTTCCCAGCCAGCTATCGACAGCGTGTTGATCGCGTCGGGGCCAAAAATATTCGCCATCCAGACTGAGTCGAAGCCCATGTTCTCAGCATTTTTAGTGAATTCCACGAGATCGGCTATGCCGTTTCCAAAGGCGCTGGTTGCACCTGCCATTATGCCAACTTTCATAGTCAAATCTCTTCATCGGACGGTAGCTATTGACATCCATTGTGCCA
>JBGCDE010000126.1:0-4588 GCA_045105115.1 Pseudomonadales bacterium
TGAGGCTGCTGTCTTTGCTCCAGGTGGTGGCTGCTTTTTTTTATTCATAATTTTCGAATGGCCCTTCAACGCTGTCGGGTACTGTATAAAACCGCCATAACAAACTGCCTTTTTGCAGATCGTAAGCCGACACGTAACCGCGTACAGAATATTCGGCGCCGCCATTCCCAATAAACACCCGGTTGCCTACTATGCGTGGTGCGCCCGTAATGGAATACCACTGCTCTCTATCTGGCAGGGTGTCTACTTCCCATAGGGCTTTACCATCGTCAGCATTTAGCGCAATCAAGCGCCCATCAAGTGTGCCAAACACCACCCTGCCCGCGGCAACCGCAACGCCGCGATTTACAACGTCGCAGCACACTTTGCCAGCCCATGAACGCGGCACCTGCGGGTCATATGTCCACAGCAGCTTCCCGGTTTTCGCATTCAGCGCTGATACGCGCGACCAAGTGCTGGTGACATACATAACACCATCAACAACGATAGGTGTAGCTTCCAGACCACGCATTGAGGCCATGTTGTGTTCCCAGGCAAGGCCAAGGCGTTCAACGTTGTTCTTGTTGATTGCGTTCAGAGGTGAGAAACGCTGCTCGAAATTATCCCGGCCATGCAGTGGCCAATCACTTGCTGCGGCAGCGGATTGCGTGGTCGCCTCGGCTGCAGTATTGAAGCTGTCTGTTGCTTGTTCCGCACTGCAAGCGATTAGCGCAATAAGGCATACCAATATTGATGTTACCGCACGGACTGCATTGTCCACAGGACTACGTTGTGAAACCGGCATAAGCATCCCCCAATGTATAAGCGCTAAGCCTGCCGTACAATAGGCCGGCTTTCAAGCGCACTCTCGCTGCATACCATTCGATGTCTGGAGTCACCAAGTTATGCCATCACCTGTAGATCACCTGATATTTGCAACACCTCAGTTGCAAGAAGGTGTGGATTATTTGCAAAGCTTGCTTGGTTTACGCGCCATAAGCGGCGGCGCCCATCCGGGTTTGGGTACCTGCAATGCCTTAATAGCGCTTGGCCAGAATTGTTATCTGGAAGTGATTGGACCAAATCCTGAACAGAAAAACTTCGATGGAGAGAGACCGTTTGGAATAGACGCTCTTGAAGGCTGTGGTCAACTGGCCGGTTGGGCGGCAAGGCGTGCTGGCTTGGCGAGCTTCAGAAACATTGTTAATCCTGAAGTGGTTGTGGTTAGCGATGTAATACCTTTGTCACGACAAACACCGGAGGGCGAATTATTGGAATGGCAGTTGAGCTTCTTGAGCAATATCAGCGCCAGCATGCTAAGTGTGCTGCCATTTTTTATTGATTGGGGCGATACGCCGCACCCGTCAACACAGTGTGTGGGTCAGGCGCAACTTAAGTGTCTAGAAATTGAATACCCTCAAGCAGCCAACATCATGCCGGTTATTGATACGCTGGAACTTGAAGTCACGGTCACGGTCACTACTGCAAGTAAACCTGGTCTGCGTGCTGTGATCGAATGCCCAAAAGGAGACATAGAGTTAAGGACTTCGTGAGAGAGGATTCGTAATCGTCCTTATAAAATAGCCGCACACCAGGTGCAAATTCGACGATAATAGGGCTGGCAACGGCGCTTGAATTCTGGCGCCGATCGTAATCACGAAAGAGACCCAATGAGCAGTTATACACAGATCATCCAATCCTTCTTTGAATCAGCGCCAAACTACAAAATCGATTTACCCGACAATTGGCTGCAAGGCCGCACTGCCTTTGGCGGCTTAACCAGCGCGCTTTTGGTAGAAGCCATTCAACACCACTACAAAGACTTGCCGCCTCTTCGAACTATGCAGGTAAATTTCATAGGCCCGGCGGCCGGTCCGCTCACCATCACCCATAAAGAACTGCGGCGCGGTAAAAACAATATCACTATCGAAGCCAGGCTAGACAGCCAGTTGGGCGCCGGAACTTATGGTTACTTCACCTTTGGTAAAAGCCGTGAACTGTCACAAAGCATGGATTACCCATTGAACCAACCGGGAATACAACCACAAGACGCAGAGCCTATGGTACCGGTTAGTGAAGAGTTGAGTTTTCTGTACAACTTTGAACGGCGGTTGGTATCCGGCCCGGCCATACTGTCTGGGTCCGATAACGCCGATATATTGCTGTGGACCCGTCACGTAGACCCCGAAGCGCGAGAGGGTCTTGGTCCATTAATGGTGTTAGGTGATGCCCCACCTGCGGCACTGTGTGCCCTCACAAGTGTTCAGGCGCTGAGCTCAATGAACTGGAACGTCAACATGCTGACCGACGACGTAAGCACCGATGACGGTTGGTGGCTAGTGCGTTCCGCCACCCATTTCATTCGTGATGGTTATACCTCGCAACTCATTGAAATATGGAACAGTAAGGGGCAGCGTGTCATGGATTCGATGCAACATCAGGCGGTGTTCATTTGAGAGAAACTCTCGGGCACTCTTAAGTTCACACACATCACTAGTTACAAAGGAAATTCAGCCACATGCGAGAGATTATCTGTCCGCATTGCGACAAGGCTTTCAAAGTTGATGAAGCCGGTTATGCCGATATAGTGAAGCAGGTTCGCAATAAGGAATTTGACCAGCAATTACATGATCGGCTTGAGCTTGCTGAGAAAGAAAAAGGCACGGCAGTTGAGCTCGCAAAAAATGAAGTTGGCGTCGAAATGCAGAAGATCGCTGCGGGCAAAGACGCTGTAATACAAGAACTCAAAGCCAAGCTGGACGCTGTAGGCGTGGCTCAAAAGCTGGCGGTAACAGAGGCTTTGAGTACGGTGGAGAAAGAACGCGACGCGCTAAAGAATGAGTTGCATGCCACTAAACAAGACAGCGAAGCAGCGTCGAAGTTAGCGCAAGCAACGCTTACTCAGAATTTACAGGAAACCACTGCCAGAAAAGATTCTGAGATACAGTCACTAAAAGCGCAGCTTAGCGCCACGGAAGTTAACCAAAAACTTGCCGTCACCGAAGCCGTGAGTTTGGTGGAAAAAGAGCGTAACGACCTAAAAAGCAGTTTGGAGAAAGCAGAGCTAGAGAAGCAACTTGCCGAGACATCGCTTAAAGACAAGTACGAAACACAGATTAAAGATCGTGATGATGCGATAGAGCGCCTTAAAGATTTGAAGGCGCGCCTGTCAACCAAGATGGTGGGTGAAACCCTGGAGCTGCACTGCGAAACCGAATTCAATCGAATACGTTCCACGGCTTTTCCAAGAGCCTATTTTGAGAAAGACAATGACGCCAGTTCCGGTAGCAAAGGCGACTACATCTTTCGCGACTCGGATGAGGCTGGCACAGAAATAGTGTCGATCATGTTTGAGATGAAAAATGAAAACGACACCACAGCCACAAAGAAAAAGAACGAAGACTTTCTGAAAGAGCTTGATAAAGACCGAACGGAGAAAGGCTGCGAATACGCCGTGTTGGTATCGTTACTAGAACCCGACAGTGAACTCTACAATTCTGGAATTGTAGACGTGTTTCACCGTTACCCGAAAACCTACGTTGTACGCCCACAGTTCTTTATTCCAATCATTACCCTGTTGCGTAACGCAGCAATGAAGTCGCTTGAGTACAAGCGTGAATTAGAGCTGGTCAAAGCACAAAACATAGACATAACCAACTTCGAAAGCGATCTTGATCAGTTTAAGAATGCATTCGCAAAAAACTATGATCTTGCCTCGCGAAAATTCCAGACTGCCATCGATGAGATCGATAAGTCCATTGACCACTTGCAGAAAACCAAAGACGCACTGCTGGGTACCGACCGCAACCTCCGCTTGGCAAACAATAAGGCGCAAGATGTAACGATTAAGAAGCTCACCAAGCGCAACCCTACAATGGCGAGCAAGTTCGATGATTTAAATGACCAAGGTTCGATTGAATCTGACTGATTTTTTTCACTAAAAAGGAAAACACATGTCTTATCCAGAATTGATTATTAGTTGCGGCCTGCTCGCATTCGTATTGATTTTTCCACCATTGATAGCCGCTATACAAAGCAACGGTCTGCAATGGGCGTTTGGAAACAGAAATATACCCGCCGATTTACCCGAATGGGCATCGCGGGCCCAGCGCGCACAACGCAATACCGTCGATGTTCTTTTACCATTCGCGATAATACTCATCGGTGTTCAATCTGCTGGTGTGCCACCTGAGCAGTTATTGTTTGGAACGGCACTGTTTTTCTGGAGTCGGGTTGCTTACGCGATTGTTTACATCATCGGCATACCTTATCTGCGTACCGCGATTTTCCTGGCTGGAGTAGCAGGAATGCTGAGTATCGCCAGAACTGTGCTTCCAATCCCTAATCCTGGCGCACTGTTCATGTAACATGCCCTGCAACTCTTAATGGGTCGGCGTTCAAATGGATCTAAAACTAGAAGGCAAATCAGTACTCATATCAGCTGCTTCGCGCGGCTTAGGTCGAGCCTGCGCAGAACGCTTTCTGGACGAAGGCGCCCAGGTCGCAATTTTTGCGCGCGATGAAGACTCGCTCAACAATACAGTGGCGGAGCTTGGTTCCAAAGGCAGGATTATTGGTGCAACCTGCGACGCAGCGGATCAGGCGGCTG
>JBGCDE010000127.1:0-30742 GCA_045105115.1 Pseudomonadales bacterium
AGTCAAAATAACTGGCCTTGCGCAAGCGAAAGTCAGCGTAGGTGGTGTGTTGCCAGGCGAAAGCCTCGATGATCTGGAAGTAAGCATTGATACTTACACGCCTGATGCAGCGCTGTTGTCGGTTGAGTTAGGTAGAGAAGCGACTGAAACTGTGCACACGGATTTATTTCGCTCGGTATGCCCGGTTACCGGACAACCCGATTGGGCCAGCCTGGTGGTTTCCTACAGCGGGCAGGCCATCAAGCATGAAGGGCTGTTACGATATTTGGTGTCTTACCGGCGCCACCCTGCGTTTCACGAACAATGCATAGAGAAGATTTTTCTCGACCTGATGCAAGCTGCCGCTCCGGAGAAGCTCACCGTTTATGGTCGCTTTTTGCGAAGAGGCGGCATGGATATCAATCCGCTTCGCACTAATGACTCAACGACGTACGATAATATTCGTCTAATTCGTCAATAATCAAAGCTCGGCAGTACTGTGGTTGTGCGTTTTATGTACGCCGAGATGTGCGACATATCCTAGATACCTGTCAGTAAACGACCTGACCCCTGGCAGCTTTGATGCATTAATCTGCTGATATATAACGCTTTTTTATTTCTGAGGCCAAAAGGCTGCGCTGTTCTGGTATTAGCAACAGTTTGCAAAATCTAACAAATCTGTAGAGTAGGCATTGTCAAACGGAGTTGCCCACCTAGGCAGGGATGTGGTGGTCTGAACAGGGAAGTTTGGCGTTCCAGCAAGATCGGCTGGAAAAAGAAGGGGTTGCATGGACGCAACCCCTTCGCTTATCTGAGTACAGCTTAAGCGGCAGCCTTAACGTTCCAGGTGCTGAAGCTTGTCAGGCACACCGGCCCATTCTTCAGCGTCATCGGGTGCTGGCTTCATCTCTGTGATGTTAGGCCATACTTCGGCCAATTCGGCATTCAGTTCCAGAAACTTTTGCTGGTCTTCCGGCAATTCGTCTTCAGAGAAAATAGCGTCAATAGGGCATTCAGGCTCGCAGAGCGCGCAATCTATGCACTCGTCTGGATGAATTACGAGCATGTTTGGACCCTCGTAAAAACAATCAACAGGGCAAACTTCCACACAGTCTGTGTGCTTACATTTGATGCAATCTTCGACAACGATAAATGTCATGGTAATTCGGGCCTTGGCTTGAACAGGGTGCCAACAGTAAGTTAGCGGGGTAAAAACGAAATTTTAGCACTAAATCAGAAGGATACAAAAGTTGTGCTTGGCTATAAGCATATATCCGAGGTTACAGTTTACGTAACTTCTGCTGCAGCTCGTACGCAAAGTCCAGTGCTTCTCTGGGACTCATGTCGTCTGGAGAGAGAGCGTCTTGTAGCTCAGCCATTAATACGTCGGCGTCACTAAGAGCCGGGGCTGTAGGGCTGTTATTTGCAAATAGCTCACTCTGCAACGGCGCCTGAGCATTTCCAACAGACTGCGATTCAAGCTCATGCAGCTTTTGTCTAGCGGCCCGAATGACGCTGCCAGGAATACCCGCCAGCTTCGCAACATGTACGCCGTAGCTTTGATTAGCCGGGCCTTCCTGCACGCTGTGCAGAAACACAATATTGTCGTCGTACTCGCTGGCGTCCAGGTGAACGTTGCGTACCGGCGGGAAATCGTCTGCCAGGGCGGTTAGCTCAAAGTAGTGCGTTGCAAACAAGGTGTACGCGCGCAGCTCATCAATTATTTCCACGGCGCAGGCGTACGCGAGTGCCAGGCCATCAAAGGTGCTGGTGCCACGGCCTATTTCATCCATCAATACCAGGCTGCGGTCAGTGGCATTGTTAAGAATGGTCGCCGCCTCGGTCATTTCTACCATAAAGGTAGAGCGGCCGCCTGCCAGGTCGTCTGATGAACCAATACGCGTGAAGATCTGGTCGAACACACCCAGCTCGGTTTTTTCAGCCGGCACGAAACAACCTATATGGGCGAGCAATACAATAATCGCCGTTTGCCGCATGTAGGTAGATTTACCGCCCATGTTTGGCCCGGTGATAACCAGCATGCGGCGCTCAGGGTGCAGGTTTACATCATTGGCAACAAACGGTTCTGAGCTTACGTGCTCTACAACAAGGTGTCGGCCTTTAGTAATTTGTAGCTGAGACTGCTTGCCAAACTGAGGGCGGTTGAGTCGCAGGCTGACGCTACGTTCTGCAAGATTGGCGAGCACATCCAACTCCGCAAGTGCGCCCGCTGTGGTTTGCAAGTTGGTCAAATGCTCATTCACAATATCGAGCAACTGCTCGTAGAGCATTTTTTCGCGCGCCAGAGAGCGAGCCTTGCTGCTCAGCGCCTTGTCTTCAAACTCTTTCAACTCAGGCGTTATAAAGCGCTCGGCGTTCTTCAGCGTTTGGCGGCGCACGTAACTGGCCGGTGCCTTATCAGATTGTGCGCGGGAAATTTCTATGTAGTAACCATGCACCCGGTTGTAACCCACTTTTAAAGTGCTGATACCGGTTTGTTCGCGCTCCCGTTTTTCAATGGCCAACATCACGTCACTGGCATTGGTGCTTATAGCGCGCAGCTCATCCAGCTCTTCGTCGTAGCCTTGGGCGATCACACCGCCGTCGCGTATGAGCATTGGCGGGTTTTCTATCAGCGCCTGATTGAGTTGGTCTGCGAGAGAAGGGTATTGTTGAACCTGCTCACTCAACAACTGAAGGTGCTGGTTCTCTGCAGGTACGGTGGTACGCAGTTCAGGTAGGGCCAATAAACAGGTGCTTAATTTGCTGAGGTCTCTGGGCCTGGCTGAGCGCAGGGCGATACGGGCCAGAATTCGTTCCAGGTCACCGATAGACTGGGTATGCGATTGCAGCGCTTCAAAGCCATAATTATGACTGAGGTCTGTGATGGCCGATTGTCGTCGCTCTATGGTTTCTATATCTGACAGCGGTTTGTGCAACCAGCGGCTCAACAAACGGCTGCCCATAGGGCACTTGGTTTTATCCAGCACCGCCATAATTGTATTGTCACGGCCACCCGCCAGATTCTGGTCTATTTCCAGATTGCGCCGGGTTGACGCATCAAGCCGCAAGCCTTCGCTGCTGCTCTCAATCACAATCTTGTTGATATGAGGCAAGGCGGCGCGCTGGGTGCTTTGCGCATAGCTCAGCAGACTGCCCGCTGCCTGAATCAAGACTTGATGGTCTGCTGAATCGCTCAAACCAAAGCCGCTCAAATTGCGGGTAGCAAATTGCTCGCAAAGAATGCGCTCGCAAGTATCTGTTTCAAAGTCCCAGGGTGGCCTTGGTCGCACGCTGCGACACATTCTGTTTAGGCTAGCGGTATCAAGTAGCGATTCCTGCTCTTCGTTGAACAGTAATTCAGCCGGTGCCAACCTTTGTAACTCGGCCAGCCCTGCGCTTTCGCCGGTTGCAGACAGCACGGCAAGGCGGCCACTGCTTATGTCCAGGCTGGCTATGCCGAATTGCTCTCGCCGGCATACCACCGCAACCAGCAAGTTATCCTGGCGCTCTTCCAAAAAGGCTTCATCGCTGACGGTACCCGGCGTGATAACGCGCACAACCTTGCGTTCAACCGGGCCTTTACTGGTGGCCGGGTCGCCAATTTGTTCACAAATGGCCACTGATTTGCCCAGTCGAACCAGTTTTCCGAGATAAGACTCGGCTGCATGATAGGGAATACCGGCCATTGGAATAGGCTCGCCCTGCGACTTTCCGCGCGCGGTCAGCGTGATATCGAGTAGCTGGGACGCTTGTTTGGCGTCGTTAAAAAACAGTTCGTAAAAGTCGCCCATGCGATAAAACACAAGCTCATCAGTATGCTGCGACTTGATCTTCAAGTATTGCTGCATCATTGGTGTGTGTTCTGGACTGCTGCTAGACAAGGTCTTCTTGATTATTGCGAAATACGGTCGCGCATTGTAACTCAGTACTATTCACAATTCGCGCTGGAAGTAATTTCAAAGGGGGTAGACATGAATTTGGAATACTGATTAAATATACAGGTGTTTTGCGATTGTGGCTTTGCGCAATGCAGTGCAAAAAAGAATGCACAGCAGCTCAAAGGAGGCAAGGAAAGCCTTTTACCTCACAACCCAAGTCAGAATACAAGCGAACAAACTTGAACACATGGAGATACTTATGAACACTGACAACAACAAAGACAAGGCACTTGACGCAGCACTGGCACAAATAGAACGCCAGTTTGGTAAAGGCACTGTAATGCGCATGGGCGACGAGCCTCGCGTGGCTATGCCTTCGATTTCCACAGGCTCGCTTGGCCTGGACGTAGCTTTGGGTATAGGCGGTTTGCCCAAAGGTAGAATTTGCGAAATCTACGGGCCGGAGTCGTCAGGTAAAACAACACTGACCTTGCAGGTTATTGCCGAATGCCAGAAAGCGGGCGGTAACGCAGCGTTCATAGACGCAGAGCATGCGCTGGACCCTATCTATGCCGAAAAACTCGGTGTGAACATTGATGATTTGATTGTCTCGCAGCCAGATACCGGTGAGCAGGCATTGGAAGTAACCGATATGCTGGTGCGCTCAGGTGCTATAGACGTATTGGTGGTTGACTCGGTTGCCGCACTAACGCCGAAAGCAGAAATTGAAGGCGACATGGGCGACTCACACATGGGTTTGCAAGCCCGTTTGTTAAGCCAGGCCATGCGCAAGATTACAGGCAACATCAAGCAGGCCAATTGCCTGGTGATTTTCATCAACCAGATTCGAATGAAAATTGGCGTTATGTTTGGCAGCCCAGAGACCACCACCGGTGGTAACGCGCTGAAATTTTACTCGTCTGTTCGCCTTGATATTCGCCGCATTGGCGCTGTTAAGGAAGGTGACGAAGTTATCGGTAACGAAACCCGCGTTAAGGTTGTTAAGAACAAGGTGTCACCTCCGTTTCGCCAGGCTGAATTCCAGATTTTATACGGCAAAGGCATCAACCGCCTGGGCGAAATAGTAGATCTGGGCGTTAAGCAGGGGCTGGTTGATAAATCCGGTGCCTGGTATGCCTATAACGGCGACAAAATCGGCCAGGGTAAAGCGAATGCCGCGAAATTCCTCTCTGAGAATCCTTCGATAGCGACCGAGATTGAAGGGCAGATTCGTCAGCAATTACTGGGTAACCAGGCGGCGACCGAAGAGGAAGAAGACGATACAGTTGTACCGTTAGAAGCCTGATGGGCTCGTCAAGCTTGAGCTGTGAGCCGGATTCAGGCTACAGCTCTAGCTCTGAGAAGACCGACAACGGACAATCTGCAACTCAAGATTTGCGTACGGCATGCATAGATTTGCTTGCCCGGCGTGAGCATTCCTGTCTTGAGTTGCGCCGCAAAATGTCGCGTAAATTCAAAGAGCGATTCAGTGCAGAGCAAATAGAGCAAGCCATAGAAACGCTGGCAGCCGAAGGCTTGCAAAGTGACTTGCGCTTTACCGAGAGTTTCACGCGAGCCAAATACGAGCGCGGTGATGGTCCTTATAAAATTAAGGCGGCTTTACAAGAGCGTGGCGTTCACGGAGGCTTAATTCAACAGGCGCTTGAGGATGAGCAGTTAGATTGGCAACGCCGTGCATTGTTGCTGCACAGGCGGCGGTTCTCTGCTGTTCATGAGTCGCTTGATAGCGACAGTGATGCAAGCAATGAATACAGCGAGGTTCGCTTAAAGCAGCGCGCCAAGGAAATGCGGTTTCTGCAATCCAGGGGTTTTCCGAAAGACATCATCTATTCGGTACTTGGTTGAGGCGTATTAGAACGCGTGGCACAATGAGCGTGCCACTCTTTCTACGCAAGTCTGCTACCCATGAAGCTAAACGATCCTTACGATACCAATAATGTGTTCGCGAAAATTCTTCGCGATGAAATGCCTGCTGTCAAAGTATTTGAAGACGACAAAACGCTGGCGTTTATGGATGTTATGCCACAGGTTGCTGGGCACGTATTGGTGATTCCCAAAAGTCCCGCGGCCAATGTGCTCACACTCGACCCGCAATACGCAGCCGCTATGATGCTGACCGCACAAAAGGTGGGTGAAGCGGTTCAGAAAGCCACTGAGGCCGACGGCTTTATGCTGGCGCAGCTGAATGGTGCGGCAGCCGGGCAGACGGTGTTTCACATTCACATGCACATCATTCCACGCACTGGAGGCGTTGATATGCAAATACACGCACGAGATATGGCTGACATGGCTGAGTTGGAAGCAATGGCGGTCAAAATTCGCGCGTGTCTGTGAGGGCATCTGTTAAGTCTGGTGTGCTTCGTGCAGACCAGCAAACGGAATTTGAAACCGAAGAACGCTGCTTTATCACCGAAGTTGCAAATGACCAGAACGACCCAGAACTTTCTATGGCATTGGCGCGGGTAGAGCCGGGTGTTACTACTGCGTGGCACCGAGTACGTGATACCGCTGAGCGATATCTCATTATTCAAGGGTCAGGCTTTGTAGAGATTGGCGACAGTATTGCCGAGCATGTTGTAGCGGGTGATGTGGTTCGAATTGCGCCTGATCAGTTGCAGCGCATTCGCAATAGCGGCACAGACGACTTGTTATTTTACGCTATTTGTACGCCGCGGTTTGAACAACACAACTACATAGATGAAGATGGCTAGGAATAAAACGTCTGCAATGAAAACGATAGCGATAAGTAAACCGCATCAGGTTTAGTTCGGCAGGCTTACCTCAAAACACACGCCAATATTGTTGGCGAGATTGTAGGCCTTCACTTCCCCGTTATGAAATTCTGCAATCAAACGAACAATATGCAGACCCAAGCCCAGGTGCATGCCCTGGTCACGCCCGCTGCGCATCGACACCATTTTTTGAAACAGCTGGTCACGCATTGAATCGCTGAGTGGTTCGCCTTCATTGCTCACTGTGATTGCGGTGTGTTCCTGAGTTCTTGTGCAACTGATATCTATCGTACTGCCGGCGGGCGCAAAATCGGCGGCGTTTTCCATCAGCTTATCGAGCATTTGCGCTACTAATTCCGGCGCAAGCTGCATAGGTAGTTTTTCTGCACCACTTAAGTTATTGAACTGCACGGTGTGTTTCGGATAGATGTCACTGTACGCGTGGCTGATGTCAGTAAGCAGACTCAGTACATCACAGCTTTCCTTGTCGGCGGATGCAATACTTTCTTCAACGCGGGTGGCCTCAGACATGGCCGACAAAATGTGGCTAAGTTGTGAGGCCCCGTCTTTGGCGCGTTGCACATAAACTACCGCTTGTTCGTCGAGTTGCTCGCGCTCCAGGTTATCCAGCGAACTGTGTACTACCGCTAATGGCGTTCTGAGTTCGTGCGACAGTTTGCGCGACAAACTTTGCAAGTACTCTGTGTATTCCCGAACTCGGCTGAGCAAGCCGCCATAGCTTCGAGACAGGTCACCAATTTCGTCAGCGGCACGTGATTGTGGGAACTCTTCTGTTCGAACACTGCCATCTTCTGCAAGCGCCCGTTCGGCCGCTTGGCTGAGGCGTCGTATTCTCAAACTCAGCCAACTGGCATACCCCAGCAAACCGGTAATCGCGAATACGAGTGCGGCAAAACTGATGAGTAGAATTTTACTGAACGCAGAATCGGTTAGCGCCAGAAACTGCTCGCTGCTTTGTTCCACGTATACCGCACCTATCACTTCGTTTTCATTGAGCAGTGGGTTTGCGCTGCTTAAAATACTGCGGTTGGAATACTGTTGGCCCAAATACCATGTACGCGCCACTTGCCCGTTCAGCGCGTTTTCCAGCTCGGGTCTGGCGTGTGAGTCATTATCTTTTACAGCGATGTATTGCTGTACAGGAAGTTCCAGAATTCGACTGTAGATTCGCCTAAGCAACCAATTACTGTCGTCGCTGCGCTTGTTTGTGAACGAGCCATGCTCTGCAACAACCAAGCCGTCACGGTCCAGCAGGCCAATTTTCTGGCCTTCAATAGCGAGTAGTTTCAACTTGGAACCCAAGCTGTCTGTGCTGTATACCGCGCGCGGAGCCAACTCGGCGTTTTGTGGCACGGTTCCGTAGTGCACAAGGCCAATGTCGCGGTTAGTGTCTTTTCTGTAAAAACCAATGCGACCCTGAGTCAAACTTAATGGAACAGACACTTCCAGATGAAAGCCACCAATAGTGTCTTGCCAGTAGGCATTGATGGAGGGCTCTGTGCGGGCAAGGCTTGGGTCTTCTGAAGCGCGCATCACATTGACTCTACCCGGTGAACTGCTGGCAATGGAATAGCGCTCTGCAAACGAGCGTAACTCACCGGCCGCAACATCGCCCAATAGCAGAATCAGCTGATCGCTTGCTTCTGATTTTGCAGGGTTTAGATAATTGATATCTTGATCATAAACTTCGATAAATAAAAACACACGGCCGTCGCGAGTAGCCGCGCGATAAAAGAGGTATTGGTTCGGGTAGCCTGGCGCGCTGATTTTTTTACGCGACATGCTGTCCCAATCTTCATCGGCGTAGCCGTCAACCACAATTGGAATGGGGGCGGGCTCGAATAATATGGCATTGCCACCGGTGTTGTCTTTTCGTTGGTCGCGTCGCAAAAGCTCAAGAACCGTATGGTCAGCTTGCAGTACATTGGCAATAGCGGTAGAACTTGCCTGCAGGCTTTGTTCCTGGCCCTGGCGCAAGGCAGATTCCACTTCGCGAATAAACTGACAGCCCGCCCACGGTAGGGTAATGAACAGTAGACTAATCAGTAAAAGCTGGCGTTTAAGTGGCACTGGAAATGCTTACGCGGCGGTCCATCGATAACCCATACCATAGGCTGTTTCAATTCGGTTGAACTCCGGGTCAATCGCCGCGAATTTTTTGCGAATGCGCTTGATATGCGAAGTGATCGTGTTGTCATCCAAAACTACATTGGCAGCTTCCATTAGTTGCGTGCGGTTTTTCACATGGCCTAAGTGCTGAACCAGAGCATGAACTATCCAGAATTCAGTGACTGTTAGGTTCACCGCCTGTTCGCGCCATTCAACCGTCATGGTTTGCAAATTGATGCACAACTCATCACGACGCAGTAAGTCTTCTGCACTGGTGGGTTTGCTTAAAGCATCTACACGACGAAACAAGGCGGTAATGCGCGCTAGCATGTGCGCTTGGCCGATGTCTTTTGTTAAGTAGTCGTCCGCACCGAGTCTTAGGCCTGAGATAACATCCAGCTCGCTGTCTCTTGCGGTGAGAAACACAATCGGCAGTAAGGGTGCTTTGGCGCGTAAGTCACGGCATAAATCGAAGCCACCTTCCACTTCATCGCCCAAACCCACGTCAATAATAGCTAGATCTGGCAAGGCGAGATCAAACGCGGCTTGCGCTGTATTTCTGTCGGGGTAAATGTCGGCAATAAACCCCAGGCGTTGCAAAGCGTCGCGATAGTTTTCAGCAATGCTTGGCTCGTCTTCAACGATAGCGATTCGTTTGGCCATAAATAGTACAACACTTGGTGATGGCAATAGTTTCAGTGGTAGGACACTAGTGTAGCGCGCATCCAGAGCCGACGCAGAGCTTGCCACAATTCGCCACAATTGATCGGCATATTGTCACACTTGAGTGACTTAATTGCCCGGATTGCTGCAGATACTGACGGTGTTCAAAACAGAAACCCCGGAGGGCGCATGCTATCACGCTTACACCAACAGATTTATACCCGGCGATTACCGCGCTACATGATTATTGAGGAAAGCCCCTCAGTGAAAAGAGCCAGGCGTAGGCGCGCATACTGGACCGCAGCTGCGGTCACTCTAGCGATCAGCCTGCTGCTTGGTGCATCACTGGTAAGCGCCCAGCAAGCATCATCAATAGAACCTGGCATAGGCGAAGAGCAGCCAGCCACTTTGAGCGACCTGGGCGGTGGCGCCTTGCTGTTTAGAACTGAGCAGCACGGCGCTTACACGCCAGCGCTTACTCAAAGTACCAAGGCGAGTATGAACATCAGCGGCATGCTGGCCAGAGTAACGGTTAAGCAGAGCTTCAAAAATCATACAGACAGATGGCAAGAAGCGGTTTATGCGTTTCCTTTGCCCGACCAAGCCGGCGTGGATTCGATGCGCATTGTAATCGGTGATCGGGAAATTGAAGGCGTGATTAAAGAGCGCCAGAAAGCACGCAAAATATTTGAAAAAGCCAAAGCAGCCGGCAAAAAGGCCAGCCTGGTAGAACAGCAAAGACCGAATATGTTTACCAACGCTATTGCCAATATTGGCCCTGGTGAGCAAGTAGACGTGGAAATTAGTTACTTACAATCCGTAAGTTACGAGCACGGTCGTTTCAGCGTTCGTTTTCCAATGACAATTACACCGCGTTACATTCCTGGAGAATCGCGGAGCGACAGCACGCTGGAAAAGCACGTTTTTGCAACTGGTCAGCACGGTTGGGCAAACAACACCGACCAGGTGCCCGACGCGGAATTTATTACTCCACAGCAACGAGCAGACGGCCAACATAAGCCCAGCGAAAACACGATCAGTATTGAAGGCCGTATTGATCTTGGCATGCCGATGCAAGCCATCAACAGCGCGTATCACCAACTGGCATTGCAGCGCAGTGAGCATCACTACCGCTTTAGTTTGAGCGAAGGCGAAGTGGCAATGAACCAGGACTTTGTGCTGACCTGGCAACCGCTGGTTGGCAGTGAACCAGAAGCCGCCGTATTCAGTGAAACCTTTGAAGGTGATACCTATGCACTGTTGATGGTGGTGCCTCCGTACCAATCCCCGAGTGAAGCCTCTGCGCTCACCAACATGCCTAAAGAGCAGATATTCATTATTGATACCTCAGGTTCAATGGGTGGCGTATCAATCGAGCAGGCAAGGGCTAGCTTGCATGTGGCGCTTGACCGCCTTAAGCCACGTGATGCATTCAACATAATCGAATTCAATTCCGTCACACGATCATTTTCACCGCAGACAGTTATTGCCTCACCTTCAAACCTGGCGCAAGCACGACGCATGGTTGACAGCCTGCAAGCCAATGGCGGTACTGAAATGTTACCTGCGCTGCAGCGCGCGATGACCCAAGTGTCTGCCAACAATGAAGCAGTGGTAAGCCAAATAGTTTTCATTACCGATGGCGCTGTTGGTAACGAACAAGCCTTATTCTCAAGCATTGCTGAGAACCTTGGCGACAGGCGATTGTTTACCGTAGGCATAGGCTCAGCACCGAACAGCCACTTTATGCGAAAGGCCAGCCAGTTTGGCCGCGGAAGCTTTACCCACATTGGTGATGTAGGCGAGGTGCAAGAAAAAATGGATGCCTTGCTAAGCAAACTGGAACGCCCGGCTATCACAGACCTGCACATAGAATGGCCGGCCAGTGCCGAAACCGAAGACTACCCAGCGGCATTACCCGACCTTTACAACGGCGAGCCATTAATGCTGAGCACCCGATTGAAGGGTGAGCTTCTAACCGGCAGCGAACTTACCGCATCCATACAAGGCCGCAGCGGCGACCAGTTATGGCAACGCGACTTGCTGATTATGGGAACCGACCGTGAAAGTGCCGGCATGGCCACACTCTGGGCGCGCCGAAAAATAGAAAGCTTGCTAGACACTAAAAGCTTAGGTGCCACTGAACAAACCATTCGACCCAAAGTGTTGAAAGTAGCACTGGCGCATAAGCTGATGAGCCCATACACCAGCTTTGTGGCCGTTGAGAAACGTCGCAGCCGACCACGCCACGACGCACTGGACTCAAGCGCCGTACCCAACGCGCGCCCGAAAGGCCAGGTACCACAAACCTTTGCCTACCCGCAGGGTTCAACCGAAGCCAGAATCAGTTTTATCTGGGCTGCATTGCTGCTGATAACTGGATTGGTTTTCAGAGCGGCCGTACGACAGGAGCAACGCTATGTTCTCCGTGCTTGAGTTTAATCCGCTACGTCAAATGCTACGCGGTTCAGCAACTGCCAGACGCAGCGCTATGTATCACGGCATGAGCGTATTGTTGCTGACGCTTTCATTGTCACAAGCCTTCGACGGCGCATGGATACACGCGAAAGCAACAGTAGCGCAATTGTTGATTGCCAACGCCTGGAGCGATGTACGCGAAGGGCAGGGCAGCGTAAGTAAACCCTGGCCTTGGGCCGACACCTGGCCAGTGGCCCGCATTCAGTACAACGGCGATACACCGCGTGACCTGTATGTATTGGCTGGCGCACAAGGTAACTCGCTCGCTTTTGGGCCAGGCCACTTGTTTGGCTCGGCCTTACCCGGCGAGACTGGTGTGAGTATTGTAGGCGGGCACAGAGACACGCATTTTGCCTTTCTGCAACACGCAAACATTGGCGATGCGCTAGTGGTTACCCCAGCCAGCGGCGAAACCAGGCGCTACGTGATCACTGACAAAGCAATTGCAAATAGCCTCACAGACCCATTACTGGCCATGCCTTACAGCTCACAACTGATGTTAGTGACCTGTTACCCATTCGACGCCGTTCAGTCCGGGCCGCTTCGTTACGTAGTAACCGCTGAGCTTCAAAACGTAGACCAACAGGAAACCATGCTATGAATGCTAATGAAACCTTTACAGAGCTCTATGCAGTTCTCAACCCCGAGCAGATGAAAGCTTGCAAGGAATCACAGTTTCGAAATATTCAGGTGGAGACTCCCGCTCAGCAATATATGTTCCTAAAACTGAACCGCGACCACGCTGAACGAATTGCGCAAGAGTGGACGGCTAAGCACTATGGTGCGGGCTATGTTGTGCGAATTAATGTTAGTGAGGCATATTTGGAACGTTGTGAGCGAATGAGTATTGCTTATGCAGAGCACGAAGAGTACCGGGTGTGCGCCTCAGAGTTATCGTCATTGCATTGGTATATGGGTGGAAGGGTTTCGGTTATGACGGTTTATTGGGACCCGAAGTATCGAAAAATTGATGAAATAGTTAGTTTTGGGTGAGCTATCTCTCACATGAGGCTGGTCTAAAACGCTTTATTTGAATTATTATTTTCTAAATCTAACGAAATATAAGTTCAATAAAAACAAAAACTTGCGGGTATTATTAAATTATAGTGTTAGAGGTATCGGCTAACATATTGAATTAAACTTGTCGCATCTGTCGGCTAAATCACGGCGGCTCTTCTTATAACAAAAATATAATGGTAGTGTTACCTTGAGAATTTGGGTAAGTGTTAGATAAAAAAGGAATTTGGGTTGCAGTAGTTGCGATTGAGAATAAAAGCACAAAAGAATTGTTGCGGTCTGTTGCTTCTATAGCATGCTGGTCAGGTTCGGCGTTAAGAAATATTCGCCATTGTGTCTTTTATTCGCTTAGTTTCTTTAGCTTTAAAAGCTCGCATTTTTGCGGCTTACAAAGGATTCGTTTTTTATTGGCGGTTGAATAGTTTCGACTGTCGTCTTAAGCAACATGGAGCAATAGGAGCAAACCATGAATAATGATAAATGTGAGCACAAAAGCGTGCGTAATCAACGCGGTCAAGGTATGACTGAGTACATCGTAATCGTTGCTCTGATAGCGATTTCGGCAATTAGTGTTTTCGCCTTATTTGGCGACACAGTCGAGAACCAGGTAGCTGGTATGGCAGCGGAACTTGCAGGCGGTAACGGTGCTGCGGCTCAAGGTGCAGCGAACACAGCCGCAACCGCAGCTGCCGCCGATGCCGTCACAACCAATACGCTTACAAACTACACCGGCAATAACTAAGAGAGCGTTAACCTTACGCGGGTGCTTGATGCCTTAATGGGATTGCCGTTCTCTTAGAGCGGCGGCCTGGGCTCTAGTTGTGTTCGGAATGCGAGCACTTCTGGGTACTGGTGTGTGGTTGCTAACTATTCGAATGTTATCTCCTGCTATAGCTAACCGTTGGCGAGTCACAAGGCGTGGCGACAGAGGCCAGGCATTGCCGATTGGCCTGGCGCTCATCATGATGGGTGCTCTGGCCACCCTGGTGTTGTTCAACACAGGCAAGCTTGCGACCGAAAAATCGAATGTTGCAAATACAGCCGATGCCGCTGTTTACAGTGGTTTGGTTTGGCAAGCCCGTACATTGAACTTTCAGTCTTACACCAATCGGGCGATGGTTGCTAATCAGGTGTCAGTCGCTCAGTTAGTGAGTATTGGTTCATGGACGAATTATGGACGGATCAGTGCACGCAACCTGGATTACGCGATTGGTTGGATTCCTGTGGTGGCGCCCTTTACCAGTGCTGCTGTGAGCATAATGACTCAAGTAGAGAATGTGGTTCAGAGTGCCGTCGAAGTTGCTATTCCCATCATCAATGCGATTAATGATGTGCTTAGCATTGCGCAAGAAGCCGTCTACAACGCGAGTTACGTTGTTACGCCCGAGGTGGTCAGTAGTATCGTTAAGTCAAATGATCCGCGCTATCGAGCATCATCAACGTATGCACTTGCCGCCCAGGCGCGTAACGCGGCTGCATGGGAAGGCTTAAGTCAACGTTATTCTAGCGACAGTGATGAAATACAACGCAAAGTAAATGTGATTGAAGCCTCGCGCGATCGTTTCAGTTCTGACAGAAGCTGGGACCAGATGAAGCCTCTTCCTGCTCGCGTATACGTAACGCCAATCGACAGGTTTCAGATCATCAAAGAAGGTAGCACGAAGCTTGTGCGGTCCGGTGACTCATGGGAATGGCGCGGTAAAGACACCTTGTCTGTTCATTGGGATCACTTTAGTTGCTGGCGATGCAAGTGGCGGAGTCAAGAACTTCCCATGGGTTGGGGACAGAACTACGCATACTCAGACTCTGAGTGTCCTGGTGGCGACTGTTCAGGTTGGATGCGAAGCAATCAGCGCGGTGAAGAACTTGCCGATTTGGAGGGCGAGTCGTTGGGCAACATTTACAGCGGTGTGAAATCTCACCGGTCGCTAAAAGATCTTAGTGCTGACAGCCGCGATGTACGTGTGACCCTCCATGTCGAGGTAGAAGTCGGCAATGGGAATATTCGGACTGCTGAGAAAATAAACCACTTAGGTTCAGCGAGTTCTCCGAACGGTAAGTTAGCAACCGGTCTCGAGCCGGGATTGTTCTATACGGATGATTTCTACGCTGATGATGATATGGCTTCGATGAGTTCGGCAGAAGTGTTTTTTGAGAGACCTGTTTTGGAAGCCGGCGACGGCTTGCAAGTGGCTGGTGTGGGAGGTGTACATGAGTACGCAAATTTATTTAATCCCTATTGGGATGTGCGTCTGATTGAAGTGTCTGAGAAAGAAAGACAGCTTGCCTGGTTGAGCAGAGACTCAGCGCTGTCTGGCCAAGCAATAGCTAGCTTCGCCAGGCAAGCTGCCGCTGAGGGCTTGGCCCGCGACACAGAGCTAGCCAGTGAGTATCTAAGCAGTGCAACTGTATCGAACGCTGCGCGCTACGCCAGTCTGGGCGACCGGGCGGTTAACACTTTAGGCAGCGGAATTTTGGAAAATGTGGTCAAAGACGAAGTCTTGGGCGCTCTAAAGAATATCGCAACCAGTGCCTTGTCAAACTATGCCTCGAGTTCACTCGGCGGCGAGATTGGAAGCTTTGCTGCTGATGCGCTAGCGGATGGCGAACTGAGTACCGATGACCTGACCAGCGCTGCAAAAGACGTGCTGGGAGAAAGACTCGAAGGCACGCAGCTAGCTGAGGCGGTTGCACTGGGCGAAGGAATTGCCGCCGATGCTGGAAACCTGCCTGATGTGCTGATTGCTCAGGCGGGGTTAGCCGATACGGCGGACCGTCTGAACGAGCAATTGAAGGCCTTGGGCAGTGACATGGGGGACGATATTGTTGCTTCATTGCAGGAGCAATTTGCTGCTGAAATTGAACTAAAAGAACAGCTAGAAACCTTGGGCAGTTCGCTGGAAGGTGTGGGCGAGAACTTTGAATCGCAAGTAAATGATATTTCCAATGAGTTGTTTGCTGGTGCTCAAGACAGCATTAATGCTCAACTTGACGGTCTTGAACAGGAATTCAGAGATACCTACGGCGAAGAACTTGGTCTGGATCGTGAAGACATTCTTGAATCCTTTACTGGTAGTTTTGATGAGATAGCTGAAGGTTTAATTGGCGAATCCTCTGACGTGGTGCAGGCAACTGTTGATGGTGTACAAGACGCGATAAGCGATCATTTTGCCAATCTGGAAATTAATCCGGATTCAGTTACTGATGGACTCTACGAAAGAGCGCATGATTTCGTCAGCGAGCAAGCTGCTGCCGCCGAAGAGCAAATTGAAACAGCTCTTAATGAAGCCGGCGAGCTGATTATTGAAGTAACTGACGAGCAAATAGAAGGGGCAATTGACCAAGTCAATGAAACGGTAAATGAAGTGATAGAAGATTACCGTGGCGCACCTGGGGAACGTTTGGGTGAGCAGCTCAGTTTGCCAAGGTACGGTGGTTAGTATGCGTAAACGTTTAATAGCTTACCCTGGCGCGCAACTTGGTGGAGCGTTAGTAGAGTTTGTGCTTGTTGCCAGTATTCTTGCACCGCTTCTACTGCTTATGCCGACACTCGCCAAGAACGCTGACGTGTCGATGGCAACATCTCAAGCGGCCAGGTATGGCGCGTGGGAACAGACGGTTATTGTGAAGGGCGGCAATGATCTTGCGACCGAGGTTAATAATCGGTTTTACGCTAAATCTGATGTGAGCATTCGTTCCGCAGGTGGTGCATTGTCTGGTGAAGATGCTCAGCGTCAATTCTGGGGCGGCGTCGGTATGTCCGACAGACTATTTTCTGCCGGGGAAGAAGGTATAGGTGTTGAAGTTAATGAAAGTAGCCTGGGCGGAAAAGCGGGCAAAGTAGAATCAGCTATTCATAAATTTGGCAGCGCCATTGGATCTATCGTGCCAGATTCAGAATGGGACCTTGGCGGAGGTAAGCTCTATACCGTCGATGTGGGTCTAGAGATCAAGGATGACATTTTCCTTAGCGAAGAAGTATCGGGCCAGGGTTGCGATGGAGTAGCCGCCGAGGCGAAAGCTTGCGTTACACAACGGTCGGCAATATTGACGGATACCTGGGGTGCGCGAGGTCCTGGTCAAGTTGAGCAAAGGGTTCGTTCGTTGGTGCCAGCCCGCGCGCTGGAGCCGTTCGGCAAAGTGGTTTCAACGGCTGGCGTTTTACCAATTTTCCAAGAGTTGAAAGACCTGGATGGCGCATTTGGATTGGTGATGCCCGATGTATTGCCAGAAGATCGTTACGGTACAGAAGAACAATAAGGTCCTAACGAATGAAATTAACCATCCCAATCGCAATCCGCCTGAAATCTGAAAATCGTGATTATTACCGCGATGTTTTCAGCTTTCTGGCGGGCGTTTTGCTGATTAGCTTCTCGCTCTCCATTTCTAGTAATGCTTTCTCTTTTGATATACAGCATATCGAGCATCCGCCACTCACGTCATTGACCTGGGTTGGCGAACGTATTGAGCACAATGGTATGCCCATGCAAATTTTGCAGTTGAACAGTGAGTTGAGTACCAGTGAACTGTTTGGCTTCTACAAGGAAATTTGGCAGCCGATGCACGCGGAAAACCAGAGAGCAACGATTGAACGATCAGTCGGTGAGTGGCAGATAATTTCTACATTACTGGATAACCACAACATTGTTGTGCAAGTAAGACCTTCTCCTATAGGGCTGGAAGGCTTCATGTCTGCAACTCCTTTGGATGAAGCACCCGTGCAAAGTGAAATAGCGCGCCATTTCCCTAAGCAGTGGGGTACTGAGCTGGTATCCAGTACCCAATCACAAGATGGCGGTGTTCAGGCAACAACTCTGGTGTTGAAAAACACTCACAGTCTTGAATCAACCCATGAGTTTTACACACGCACTATGCAAGCAAATGGCTGGACACTGTCGCATCAAAATACGCAACTGGGTGGCAGCGTACTGTTCTTCGACAACAAGGATGGGGCTGTAGAAATGGCGATACGCCGCGAAAATAGCAACACCGTTATCTTTGCGAATGTGCGAGGGGAGGGCGTGTGAGTAGGCAAAGAGTATTTTGCAGAGTATTCACAGAGCACGCGTTTCGCGCAAGGCAACGTGGCTCAACATCTACTGAGTGGAGTGTTGCAACGCTAATAATGTTGGGTGTTTTGTTTGTGCCAGCTGGTGCCAATGGTCAATCAGCGATGGGTTTCATGATGGAGTCGCTGCAGAACTTTCATAAGCACACCACGTATGTTTATTCACTACCTTAAGGAGTACTGCAGTGAATGTAGCCGTAAAAGAACCTAGAGAAGGTATAAGCGTCAAGGTAAAAGGAAAGTCGAGATTCAATGCCAATATTGTGATGGTAGTAGTCTCGCTGCTGCTGGGGGCCGCGGCTGTTTACTTTTCAAGAAACTTTATTGAGAGCCAAGTCGATTACTACAAGTCGCAACTAGAAAAAACAGAACCGATGACCAAATTGGTGGTTCCCAAAGCTGACTTGAGGCAAGGGCAAGTGGTTACGGCGGCTGACCTTGCAATACGCGAAGTTCCAGCACGCTTTGCACATGATAACTCCGTAGGTGAAGCCAACTTCCAAAATGCGATAGGGCAGCGCTTGCGCACTGATATCACCGAAGGCAAAGCCTTGCTATGGGCTCATTTGGAAGGTGGAGACAAGGGCACTTTTTCCAATACTTTATTGGAAGGCAATCGAGCTCTTACAGTTCCAGTTGACGAAATCAACTCTATATCCGGATTTTTGCAGCCCAGCGACAACATCGACTTGTTTCTTACGGATCGCCGTGGTGGCGAAAAACAGATTTACGCGATTATGCAGAACCTTCATGTGCTAGCGACTGGTGTTAAGACCGAAGTGGATAAAACGGGTAAACCCACAGGGCGTACCTACAACACTATTACTGTTCAGGTCACTCCAACCGACGCGAAGCGAATAGTACTGGCGCAGAGTGTTGGAAAGCTGACCGCAACGCTTAGAAATCCCGATGATGATGCACCCATTGACACAACAGCCTTAACAGCTTCACAACTGCGAGGTGTATTACCACCACCTCCGCCGAAGCCGCGCCGGCGCGGCATAGAATTCATAATTGGAGGGCAATAGCTGGCATCAAAGAGGCTCAACAATAAAACAAGCATAAGGAAATCATAATGCTCAGGTTATCAGTTAAAAAAATACACATTGCTATTGCGCTGTTCTTGGTGTGCTCATTACTCAACTCGCCTGTGAGAGCTCAGGAGGTCATCAATATTGATATGTTTGTTGGCGAGGTTCGCTCGCTGGGGAAGAAATCAGTGAATAGAGTCGCCGTTGGCGCTGGCAGTGTTCTGCGTGCAGAAGTAGTGTCGGGCGGAGAGTTGCTAGCTATAGCTGAAGGCAAAGGCAGTTCTTTTTTGAATCTTTGGTACAAGGATGGCTCAAAGGCAACTTATAACATTCGCGTAACAGAAAATGATCCGCAGCAGCGAGTGCAGATGCAAGACATGATTCGCATTAAGGTGCAGCTTGTTGAGGTAAGAAAGTCTGCATCTCGCAGCTTGGGCATTGACTGGGGAAACTTTGCTCAAGGTCCCACCTACGGTGTGGTGGGTGACTTCAATACCAATAATTTCTTTAGAGGTTTTCCAGGCCTGGGCGACGGTACTAACCTGCCCTTAAACGTAGAGCCTTTCTCAAGCTATTTTGGAATAGCGACCGGTGTTACCTCAACGCTGAATTTTCTCTCCACACGCGGTGATGCCTTGACAGTGGCCGAGCCTACGCTGACTTGTGTGAATGGCGGCAGCGCGAAATTTCTGGCCGGTGGCGAAATTCCCTACACAACTGTCAGCGCTAATGGCCAGGTGAACGTTGAGTTCAAAGAATATGGTGTGAAGCTTGATATTTTTCCGCGGGCTAGCAAGGAAGGGAATATTTATACGCGGCTAAAAACCGAGATAAGTGAGCCGGATTTATCTATTGAGGTACTCGGCGCGCCGGCACTTCGTTCGAGAAAAACAGAGAGTCAACTGAATGTCAGAGATGGCGAAACCATTGTCATTTCTGGATTACTGAGTTCTGAATCTACTAACGATACAGACGCTGTACCCGGACTAGGCGCTATTCCCTTGCTAGGAAAATTGTTCTCCAGCGAAGAAATTGAAAGCAATATTCGCGAACTGGTCGTATTTGTTACCCCTGAAGTTGTAACAGCGGAGTCTATGGGAGGCACTACAGCCCAGGCAGCACTCTATCAGGACAGTCGAGAGCGTTTGCAGAAGCTCGGCAAAAAACTCAAATACAGCATCATGGAGTGAATTATGTTTGAGTTAGCGTATCAGCAAGAAGGCGGCCGCCGCCGCTCTATCACGGTCAAAGCCGACCGCTGCACAATTGGCAGTGGCCGGCAGAACGATATTGTGTTGAAGAGCCGAAAAATTTCCCGTCGCCACGCCGTGATGTTCAGTGACGATGGCAGAATTCAGGTAGAAGACCTCGGTAGCATGAGTGGTACGTGGGTTAACAGAGAGCGCGTCATTAATTCCGGCCCTTTGGGTACTGAGGATGAAATAACGATTGGCAATACGCGTTTCTGGTTATCGAAAATGGAAGAGCTAGAGACGGCTCCAGTTACTGAACGTTTGGTGCGCTCTTCATTAGCGTCTGAAGACATTGGCTCTAAAACACTTACAAGCCCAAGCTCAACAAGGGAGAGCACGCAGCAGCCCTTAGTATCTGAAGAAATGAGCTACTGGGGGAAGATACTACACGAGCGCTTGATCTCCGAGATGGATCTGCGGCGTAAAGACGTTTCCAGCATGTCTGACCAACAATTGCGCACGGAAGCAGAGAGTCTGCTCGACCCAATTTTGGGCTTACTCAGCAACGATATTCCTGAATCGCTTGATACCGCTGTATTGAGAAAGAACGTGCTGGATGAGGCCGTGGGCCTTGGGCCGCTCGAATATTTTCTTGATGATGAAGATGTTACTGAAATCATGGTTAATAACCATCAGGAAGTATTCATCGAGAGAGCAGGCAAGCTCACCAACAGTGGCCACAGTTTCTCCAGTGATCAGGCCGTTTTGTCAGTGATTGAGCGCATCATTACACCTATCGGCCGGCGCATAGATGAGAGTAGCCCGATGGTTGACGCTCGCTTGAAAGATGGATCTAGAGTGAATGCAATCATTCCGCCACTTGCGCTAAAAGGCCCAAGTATTACGATTCGAAAGTTTGCACAAAAACGGCTGGTTTTTAACGACCTGATTAAGTACGGCTCGGTTAACCAGTTGATGGTCGATTTTTTACGAATTTGTGTGGAGCAACGCAAAAATATTGTGGTGTCTGGCGGCACGGGCTCTGGTAAAACAACATTACTTAATGTGCTTTCTAATTTCATTCCGGATACCGAGCGAATCATCACGGTAGAAGATGCTGCCGAGTTACGCCTGCATCAACCTAATCTTGTGTCACTGGAAGCGCGCCCATCAAACTCTGAAGGCAAAGGGGCGGTAACCATTAGAGAGCTTGTCAAGAATACGCTAAGGATGCGTCCTGATCGTATAGTTGTTGGTGAGTGCCGCGGTGGCGAGGCTCTCGACATGCTGCAGGCGATGAATACCGGCCACGACGGCTCATTAACAACCGCGCATGCCAATAGCCCGCGTGATGCGCTTGCTCGCCTGGAAACCATGGTGCTGATGGCGGGCCTGGACTTGCCCATTTCCGCTATTCGAGAGCAAGTGGCGTCTGCGGTTAATGTGATTGTGCAGCAAACCCGTTTTCCCTGTGGCAGTCGCAAGATAATAAAGATCACAGAAGTGGTAGGTATAGAGCACAACACCATTCAGCTGCAGGACATATTTGTATTCAAGCAGAGTGGCCGAGATGAGAACGGCAAAGTGCAAGGTTACTTTGAAGCTACCGGATTTATTCCAGCGTTCTATGAAGAACTTGGTGAAATCGGCATGGACGTAGACCTGAGTATCTTTAGAAAGACAGGTGAGCGCTGATTATGGGAATCAATACGCTGCTTATCTTGCTTTTCGTATCACTCACCATCTGCCTGTGGACCATTCTTCGGTTTAGTCTGCAAGGCTATGGCCGTTATGAAGCTGATTTCACCGAACACGCTGAAGACAGCTTTGAGCAGCTTTTTTTGTTCATGGACACGCGTAAAGTATTTCTGGTCAACATAGCCTTGCTGTTGGTATTGCCTCTGTTCATATGGCTTGTGTCCGGTTCCTTGTTCTACGTATTAGTTATTGTTGCGCTGATATTTTTACTTCCAAAGTTCGTTGTTAATGTGATGAAGGCGCGGCGGACCGCAGCTATAAACGCCGCATTGCCAGACGTACTCGCGCAACTTGCGGGTGCAATGCGCGCGGGCTCTACTTTCCTGAATGCGGTTGAAACCATGGTGGAAGAAACGCATGGGCCGATTAGTCAGGAATTTTCCCTGATGCTTCGCGAACAGCGTATGGGCCGAACACTGGATGAGTCCTTAGACAATCTTGCTGAGCGAGTAGACAGCGAAGAGATGGATTTGATGATTACTGCTGCTCAAATATCAAGAGAGCTGGGTGGCAATCTATCCGACATTTTTCAACGCCTATCTGTGTCCTTGCGTCGCAAACAAGAGATGGAGGAAAAGATAAAAGCGCTGACTTCACAGGGCAAGATGCAAGGCTGGGTGGTATCTGCTTTACCCTTTCTGATTATTCTCGCGCTCTTTTTTCTCGAGCCGGAAATCATGCGACCGATTTTCAGTACCTTGCTGGGTTGGGGTTTTCTAGCGGTTATCGTTGTTCTTGAATTGTGCGGTGCGCTAATGATTCGCAAGATCGTCAATATAGATGTATAGCTAATGGAAGTATTAATCATCAGTTTGATTGTGGGTGGCTTCATTGCGCTGACGGTCTGGAATGTATACAACTTCTTCGCGGTGGTTCCAGAAGAGGACCGCTCTTTTCTTGATCGCCCACCTTTCGGTTTTCGTATCGTTTGGCCTTTGATTCAGGCGCTGGTGTATTACTTGGGCAGCTTTCTCAGCAGAGACTATCGCATCAATACGCATAACCGCTTACGCCAGGCCGGTGTAGATTTTATGCTCAGCCCGGAGCAATTCTTTGCCGGTAAATTAGTTGGCGCTATTGGCTTCGCTGCATTTGGCTATGTTTTCTATGCCTTGCATGGGCCAAGCTTCTTACCGCTGGTGTTACTTCTGGGCTTCTTGGGATTCTTCTACCCCGAAATTTGGTTAAAGGAAACAGTGGCTGCCCGCAACAAACGCATACTTAAGGACTTACCTTTTTATCTTGACGTAATTGTGCTGGCGGTCGAGTCCGGTACCAACTTTACCGGCGGTTTGACCCAAGCGGTTCAAAAAGCACCGGATGGACCACTTCGATTCGAATTTGGACGTGTGTTGCGCGATATTCGCGCCGGAAAATCGCGAGCCGAAGCGCTTCGTGAATTAACAACGCGAGTAAGTAGCGATGGTGTTAAGAATGTTGTGAGCAGCATTGTTCAAGCTGAAAAAATTGGCTCCAGTTTGGGCGGCGTTTTGAGTGCTCAAGCCGAGAACCTGAGAAACACCCGCTTCCTAAAAGCGGAGAAAATGGCCATGGAAGCGCCGGTGAAACTGCTTGGCCCCTTAGTAATGTTCATTTTTCCAAATACATTCCTGGTAATCGCTTTTGTCATTCTTAGTCATGCTATTCAGCAAGAAGTCATAACCGCCGCACCATTGGTTTGGGCGTTTAGTTATCCGGGCTAAGGGTGATTTTGAAAATTCGTATTGTTATGAAGATTGATCAAATTTGTAAGTACTTATGTTGAAGACAGAACTGGAAATATTCAGAGCGAAGGGTGCAGCGGAAACCGTTGTATTTGCCAAACATGCGAATACGTTTCTTACGCGCATGCGCGGTTTGCTAGGACGAAAACCGCTGCAAGGAAATGACGGTCTTCTTTTATCGCCTTGCAATCAAGTTCATACAATTGGAATGCGCTACTCATTAGACGTGGTGTACCTGGATAAGCATGGAGTTGTTATCAAGTGCGTAGAGGACCTGGCACCGTTCAGATTTTCTGCAGCAAGGGGCGCGCGACACACGCTAGAGCTTGCTGCAAATTCAGTAAAAGTGCTTGGTATTAAGCCAGGCGAACATTTGGTTTGGAAATAAGGAGTACATATGTACAAGATGATTATTATATTCAGCGCTTTGCTAATGATGTTGGGTTGCGCGTCTACTGCATCAAATAGCTCTTTGTCTTCAGCAAGTAACGTAAATGATCCCTTTGAACTCACAGCAATCGCTGACTTCGCCTACGACAGAGGCGATTGGCTGGTAGCTGCGCGCGAGTACCAAGAGTTGGCGCAACTGGTACCTACAGATGCCTATGCACTTACTCGCTTGGGTAATGTGAGACTAAAGCAAAACGATTTTACTGGCGCTATTCATGCGTATGGCAAGGCGCTTGAACGGAACCCTCAGGCAGCCCGTGCGCATTACAACCTGGCTACCGCTCATTTGCTAATAGCACGAGAGTCACTGCAAGCAAGCCTGCGGAACTTGCCACGCAACGATGGTGGTGCGCTAGTGATTTCTGAAAAACTGAAACATTTTGAAGCATTGGTCTACGAGCCACTGGTAGAAGTGAGTTCGCCCAACAAAGGCCTGATCACAAAGAATTAGGTCTCGATGGCGCTACTGACCGCCAGCGAGGAACAGGGAGAGAACCATGAACAGCCGCTCAACCAGAACGCTCAATACGCGAAGCGTAAGAACTGCTAGACGATCTTTAGCAAGGCCGCAACGTGGTGCTGCCATCGCTGAATTGGTTGTGGTTCTTCCTGCGCTATTGATGTTGGGCTTGGGCGTATTGGAAAGCGCACTGTTTTATCAAGCGAAAACAACGGTTACCTACGCCACGTTTGAGGCCGCCCGCAAAGGCGCGACTACGCACGCCCAAAAAACGCCAATGCGTGAAGAGTTCGGTATGCGCATTGCCACTATCTACGGCGGCGACGGTTCCGGCGGCAAGGCGCAGGGCGCCATAGTCGAGGGTCAAATTGATGCGCACAATCCTCTCATCACCACCATAGATATTATCAATCCCAACAGCGAGGCGTTTCTCGAGTTTGGTGTAGAGAACTCAAAGACAGGGCAATTGGAAATTCCGAATACGCATCTTCGTTACCGTGATCCAACGGTTATCGGTAGTGAAAGCGAAGTGAATGTACAAGACGCCAATTTGCTAAAAATTCAGGCCGAATATGGTTATCAGTTGAGAGTGCCTTTAGTGGCTCAGGCGGTAACCAGCATCATGAAGCAATTTGATCCTGACAATGCGCGTTACTACGACCAGGGGCGTATACCGATTTCTGCCGTTGCTACGGTGCGGATGCAGAGTGCGGCTTGGGAGAATGGGAATCTTAATGCGGATGGGACGGCGCCTGGGGATGGGGATGTTGTTAATGGGGTAGCAGGGGATCCTGATCAGCGTGGTGGTGACCCAAAGGGTAGTCCGAATGATATTGATGGTGATGGGGTACCAAATTCATCTGATCCGGATATTGATGGGGATGGGGTTGTAAATGCGGATGATGTTGACGCCGATGGGAATGGTATTTCGGATGCAGAAGAAAAAAATCCAAATGAGGTTGAATGCGAGACTAATTGGGATGATGAGAGGTATCAATCGATTGAGTGTGATCGTTGGTATTGTGAATTGCAGGAGTTCACTAGTGAAATTAGAGCAGCTGCGAATGTAATTTGGGATTTTCTTGAGGGGTTTGTAGCGGGTATTGGCCAGCAAATCAGTGATCTATGGGAGCTACTAAAGGATCCTAGCGTATTACTCGATGTAGCCAAGGCGTTCATAGACGACCCACGAGGGACGATCGAAGCCATCATTGAGTCTGTTGCTCAAGATGTTGAAAAGGTATTGGAATGTGGACCTGCGGATATAGGTCGCATAGTTGGTCAGAATGTTAACCCTGCAACCCCATTGAGAGTGTTGAGTAAACTGGCAGATGTTAGCAAGAATGCAAGGCTCTCCGCATATGTCAAAAAGAAGGAACGTGGAATTAACTGTGCAAGCTTTCCCGAGCAGACTTTAATTTGGACCGATGCGGGATTAGTCGCGATCGAGGAGTTAGTGGTAGCACAGATAGTCGCATCCCGTGATGTGGAGAAATATGCGGCGAGCAGGCAGCCAATCACTCAGAAATTCAGTAGAGTCTCAGACAAAGTTCAAAAGATCAGAACGGAATTTGGTGAGATTTTGCTCACTCCTGAGCATCCCCTATGGGTGCAGGGCCAAGGCTGGGTGGAAGCTAAGGACGTTCAGTGGGAAGATCCTATTGCAACGATTCATGGAGATGTTGTTGCTTACGAAAATGAGCAAATAGAGAAACCGATCCAGGTTCATAATTTTAGTGTTGCAAATACCCATACGTACTTTGCAGGGCCAATGGGTATTTGGGTTCATAACGCAAACTGTGAAGGAAGCGTTATAGGTAACAACTCGAAACTCAGAGAGACCATAGATCCAGATGGTAACTACAAAGGAAAGGGCTGGCAGGCCCACCACCTTATTCCTTCCAAGATTGCCGAGAATTCGAGAATATTGAGAATCGCGGCGAAGCGCGGAGTTTACGATCAAAATAGTGTTTTCAATGGGATAATGTTACCTGGTAAGAAGGGCGCGCAAGCGCCGGATAATGTGGCGGTTCCTGACAGGCTGCCCATTCATAAGAGTAACCACACTTCTGGAGACAAAAGTGGAAATCCGAGCGAGCCAGGTGTTGGATATCAAAAAAACGTAGAAAACAGGCTTACAAGTCTTGAGAGGAGATTCGACGCAGCGGAGAAAAGCGGGCAACCGTGGTCCGACGAAAAGCTTGCAACCGAAGTGCAGAAGATGCAGGACGTCATATCTGATGACCTGATGAATGGTAAGCTCTTACTTTGTGAATCTTGTGGACCGCAGGAATGGAAAAATTAGGCAAGCATTGGCCGCAGTATTACGTGCTCGATACGGAGGCAAGTTACGCAGTCAATTTTACGGTGGACGAGCAAACGAAAGACTATCTCTGGTTTACTCTTCCGATGACCAATTGGTCTCTGGCAACGCTAAGAGCCGATAGCAAACAGGATTGGCAACCACACCCTATAGATTGCCTGAATCTTCAGTATTCCTCGGAAGAATTTACTGACAAGGAAGTTGACTACGCTTCATGGTGGCGGTGCAATTTTGTTTCCAAGCGGATGCGATCGATTCTTGACCAGTATAATGCAGAAGCGTGTTATTCCGATGCTGAGCTCCATCGTAGAAAACCGTCAAGTACAAATCAGAAACTCTTTGTGATTATGCCGACCATCGCAATTTACGCTATTGATCGGCAAAGTTCGATATTCGAGGATGAACCTGACGATCCGATAACAATAAGGGTAAGTAGAATACAAAGGGTTGTTTTAGATGCAGAACTAATAAATCAAGAGCAAAATACAGCACAATTTGTTCTCGCTGGGACGTCTCAAAATATCTGGCTCGTCAGAGAAGATCTCGCGCTAGCAATAGGGAACGCGAATCTTAACGGAGTTCTAATCCAAGAGATCCAGGAATGTAGTTGGGACTATTGAAGCACTGAATCTATTTTACTTTGAACAAAAAACTCGTAAGAGGAAAAGACTGATGATGGACGCTTACACTATTGGAAATTTGCTTGGTCGGCTACTACTTTGCATAGCACTCGTGTACGTAGGGCTGCTGATTTTCGCAAAGTTGAATTTTGCACTAAGTGCAAAAAGACTACGCCATCCCGTATCGCTCATTTCAATCGTGGCTCTTTTTATTCTTGGCGTATCTGTAAACGCCGTCGCTGATGATAGCCGAGCTTTGAGACCATTTATCACCACTGAATTTTCTGCTCCAAGACTTACCGTCTACATACCCGAAAGACCTGAATGGCTAGTTGCGATGGAGAATAGATCCGGTGCACATGCATTGGTGCTCTCCACGCCCCAATACTATTATCCGCATGCGAGCTTAGAAATTATTCATAGTTATAGGCATAAAGTGGAAGCACAAGACCTACAGAACTCGGCTTTTATTGCGTTAAATGAAGTGAGAAAGAAGATAGGTGTTAAATCTATAGACAATAGTAACCTTGAGACAGTTTCGTATGGACAATTGCAAGGGTATAGTGACGAGTTTCGGATGGTCTATGAAGGCAGTGTATACAGCGCAAGAAGCTATTTTATGATTTTTGAAAGCGAAGCTCCAGTTACAATCTTTCTCGTAGCTTCGGATGGTCAAATAGATCACATAGATCATATGGTTGAAAAAATACTTCGTAATTTGTCTCCATTAGCAGAAGTCGATAATCATTCGCTATGAAATTCAACGGGACAAGCACTTGTCATAGAAATCCAAAAAAAGGGCCATCAACAGACCTCATACTTCAACTGGTTTGAGAGTTTATTTGTCGATAGCAGTCTCTCAATAACTCCTGAAATTAGTTCCTATAATTCGCCATTCCAGGGCTGCAGATGGCTTTTGAGAAATGGCAAAACGTACACGATCGCCAACTGTCCCAATATCAGCATCAGCCCTGCTACCAGATGCTCGATATTTTAGGCCGTTCGCTTTCTATGAAATTGCCGATGACTTTGTTCAAACTGACCTGCCATCACCAACCAATCTTCAGGCGGAAGATTTAGGCGTTCTCGCAGTGTGGTAGTGATTGCTCATTACCCGCATAGCTGCAGACATCTATAGCAAACACAGAGCTGAGGATTCGAATGCGATCTTCAACCCATTATTTTCGGTGGTTGTAATTTGTATTGGATTTCTCATCAAACCCGCAGAGGAAGGCGCGGCGTACACAGCGAGAAACAATATGATAGTAGGGCGTCTCTTCTAGAGAGACCAGCTGTCGTCGTGGCAGAGTCATCGTTAGTCCGTTAACGAAAAGTGAGTCTGAGGACTGGACTATACGGTGACAAACAGGTGTGGTCAATCGGGTGTTGGCCCTGTATTTTCAGCCGTACCGTATTTTGTGTTTATTCGAGTGCCTGTCCAATCTTCTCCATGTTCTAACTGTCCACTGCCCGACAGCATCGATTGACCTCGCGATCGATACAAAAAATGAACCTTATGTCTTTTCATTATTGTCAGACGTGTATGTTGACGACTTGAGACGCAATCATTATTGAAGTAAAACTGAGCGATATTCTGTAGAAATTGAGCTATGTATCTTGCAATTTAGTGTTTTCATACAAAGCAATAATAGTAGTTTTGATTTTGGTCTGAGATAGTATTTAGGAGAGAGTAATGGGACGTATTTTATTAACGGTTGTATTTTTACTTAGTTTTCCTTTGTCTGATGCAAGCTACGCTCAATCAGAACGAGCTGTATCAAAGGCCGAGGAGAAGATATCAGCGGCTGAGAAGAAGGACTATGAAGATCAGGTCGCGAACAGGTGCAGGCAAGCCAAGTCGCAAATGTCTGGTCGTGGGTTGGAACGAGTATTCCAAGAATCCTGCGAAGAATCTGCCACGAAACTTGTTCGCCGATCCAAGATCGGCGATATAAAGTAAACCATTAAAAATGTAGGAGATGTAAAGATATGACTCAAATAGTTAGAAGTATTTTGATCTTAGTTTTTAGCTGCGTGTGTATGAACGCATCTGCAGGATCGAGAACCGGAGTAGTTGATGAAATCATTAACTCAGTGTTCGGCGGCGACAATTTCGCTGTTACACTGCAGCCGGGGTGGACAGGGCAAGGATGTGGCAGTTTCACAAATTCAAACCAAGTAATCACTGTAGGTTTTAACGTTCCTCCTGCAATACCGCCGGCTATTATCCCGCCACGAGAAAGATTTGATCGAAATTTTGTAGTAGCCACCTCTGCGTTAATAGCGGGTAACACGATCACGGTCTACACTCTTGACGATATCAGTTGCAGTGACGGATTTGCGATTGCTATTGAAGGCTAATAGAAAATAGAAACGATTTTTATGCCTTAGATGTTTGACGCGTGGAAATCGTTTAGTAAACACCAGCACCGCACCTCGAGCCGGCGTCATATTTGGCGTCGGATATACAATCATTGAGCCAATCACGGGTTTTCCCAAGCTACGCAGATTACAGCATTTATCGTCGATTGTACCATTGTGTGAAGCTTGAGGTGACTAGAGCCGCTATGAATTTCTGTGTGGTGCCGATATTGACTCAAGAAGTAGCGGTAGCAAGCTTAAACGCCGGTGTCGTCTCGAACGTGCTCTAAATCAATTCCTCAAAACCCCTAAACATGGAACATATTGCTGCTTCCCAAATACGGTGAGCATTTAGAGCTTCGGTAGGATTCAAAGTAATAGCCTATCAGGTAGATCATTACGCGAAATCGTGCCGGGCAATCGCCGATACTGGGTACACGAGAACGAAAATCATGCCGCCACTCCCACGAAACCATCTCAAGAGATTCTTACCGGATTACTTTTCGAAGGAATCTATACGTAGGCAGGATGGGGTTGCAAATAGATCTGGGCGACTAGACCGAGCACTATAATAATGACTGAACTCGTCAAGAAAAGATGTGCAGAAGTAAAACGCTAATGCCCACCTTACTTGAGAGCAAACGAGTTTTTAGGCGAGGAAAAACTTAGTTCTGAGCTTCTACCACTTTAAAGTGCTATTAGTTCTTCTTTAAGATTGCTCATCATATCCATACAAGCTTTAACCAATGCCTTGTCTGTTTCACTATCTTCTATTTCTGAAAGATACGCCAGGTGGCACTCCACCAATACTAAACCTTCGTCCGGGAGTCCTTTGCTATGACAAAATCTGCCA
>JBGCDE010000128.1:0-21856 GCA_045105115.1 Pseudomonadales bacterium
ACAATATTTGATTAGGCTCCGTTCAAGTCAGTTTTACACCCTTGTAAGTATCAGTAGTTGCCAGTGCAGAAATACGATGCATAACACGGCGGCTGTCAAAATCCTGCACAGCATAATGCTGCACAGCCTGCTGATCCCAAATAAGCAGCTCGCCGGGTTGCCATGAATGGCGGTAACAAAATTCCGGTTTCTGCATATGAGCCAGCAATAAGCGCAGAATGGCATCAGCTTCTATTGGTGTCAGTCCTTCAATATGTCGGGTGTATGTCGAGTTAACACTCAACCACTTACGTCCGGTTTCTCTGTGCTCGCGCACAACAGGATGAGAATGCAGCAGTCCTTTCACTAGAGCATCACCCATCATTTCAGCCAGCGGTATGCCTGAGCGCCAGCCAAGCTCGTACAAATGTCCGTAATCATGCACGGCGGTTAAGCCGTCCAGAAGTGTTTTCATTTTGTCTGATAAGGCGTCGTAAGCGGCGGCGGCACTCATAAATGCGGTATCACCACCCGCCTCTGGCAGTATCTTGCAATGCAGCAGATTAACCAACGGTGGGTGTTCCAGGAAAGTTTCATCGCAGTGCCAGGAGTCGGCACGGTCACCTTTTTCAGAATCGATCACGGTTAAGTACGGTACGTTTTCATCCACACCAAACTGATCGGTTGCATTGTGTTCCAACTCACCGAAGCGGCGGGCAATTTGGGCGTGTTGTTCGGTACTCATGTGTTCGGCCGCTATGCAGACCACCTGGTGCTCAAACAAGGTGGCGGCAATATCGTCAACAATGGTGTCGCTTAACCCTTTCTGAAAGTCGATGCCTTGTATGCGGGCACCCATCAAGCCGCCCAATTTTGTAACTTTCATGTCATTCCTTATTGATTGTGTGCCGCGGAACTGCCAGCTAATCGGCCGAAGAACGTTGCGTCGCCTATGCTCATGCCGCTGGCGTAGCCTTCTGCACAGCGCGGCAAGCCGGCGGAGTTTCTGCCGGCTGCGTACAAGCCGGGAACAATATTACCTTCTGCCGTGAGAACTTCGCCAGTGGCCTGGGTATCCAGCCCCCCAAATGTCATCACTGCAAAATACCCTCCTGCACCAATGCTTAAGTCGTACGCGGCGTACGGCGGCTGATCCAGAGCCTTCAAAAACTTCTCGGCTTTGTGGAACAGCGGGTCGTCCCCACGGTTTGCAAATTTATTGTACTGCTGGAGTGTATTGCACAAGCTACCCTCGGGTAACGCCAACTCAGCTTCGAGTTCTTCTATAGTGTCGCCGGTTCCGGCCACTGGATAGCCTCCGTTAGGCGGTCGATTGAGCACTTCAAAATGGCGGCTGTCGATGATTAGATAATAACGCTGGTCTGGTCGATCCAGAATAGCGCTGCCCATGCGACCGTGATACACGTCTTCGTTGATAAAGCGCTGGCCGTTGCCGTCAACTATTATGGCTTCCAGAAATTCTCCTGGCGGGTAGAAAGGCGTACAAATAAAGCCTTCATGCATATTGATTGCTGCACCGCCAGCCCCCATACCGATACGTATTCCTGCGCCGGTATCATTGGGGTTGCCATTCGGATAGTTGCCTCTGGCAAGACGCGGTGCGTAACGGGCAACCATGTCTTCATTCATGATGAATCCGCCACCGCAGAGCACAACACCACGGCGTGCAGAAAATGCGCGCTCTTCACCGTCTATACGTGCTACAAGACCGCGCACGCGGTGACCGTCGACAATAGTGGTTAAGGCTCGAGCGTCACACACTATCGATACGCCTTTTTCCCTGGCGCATCGAATCAAATTCTCCATCAAAGGAATTCCGCCGTGGTCGCCTTTTATCAGCGGCTTGTGGCCTCTTGGTGCGGCGATCGAATGTTGGCTATACGGCCACGCCTCTTCATTACCGGTGATCATCAAGCCGGCGTAATTCGGTGTGTTGGTATGTTTACCGGCGAAGTACTCGGGTTTGAACTCTACACCTTGGCTGGTCAGCCAATCATGATGTTCTAGCGTTCGATCACAATACAAACGCACTTTCGATTCGTCGGCATTGGGGCCGGATGCCAGCAGGAGGTATTTGTACATTTCCTCTATGTCATCATCGAATCCGCAGGCTTTCTGGGTAGGTGTGCCACCACCCATATAAATCAAGCCACCGGCCATCGCGGTGGAGCCGCCCGCGTCGCTGGCGGCCTCTAGCACTATCACTTTGGCGCCAGCGTCAGCAGCTTCAATGGCAGCACTCATGCCGGCACCACCGCCACCGAGAATCAATACGTCACACTCTGCATGCCAATCATGAATGTCAGCAAGCTCTCGCGGCTGATCTGAGCTGGTTTTATAAGTCATAGAAGCACGGGGTTGGCGTATTTATGAGTAGACTACTTTTGGCGCCCTTCGCTGTCCACGGGGCTTACGTTGCTATTGGTTTATGTGCGCACACAAGCTGCTTGAATTGCCTAAAATAGCGCTATGAATGCTGACCTGACCGCACTGTGCCGTCGTTTGCTGGATCGCGTGCTGAGTGATACCACGGATGAAAGCGATGCACCCTACTTTGAGCCATCGCAGAGCTTCACGGATGCCGCGCATCACCGCGCGGAACGAGAACAGTTCTTTTTGAATACGCCGCAAGTAGTGGGCTTTGCTGGAGAAGTGGCCAGGGCGAATTCATATAAAGCGGTAACCGTGTTGGACAAACCTATACTTATTTGTCGCAATGCAAACGGCGAATTACGGGCTTTTATCAATGCGTGCCAACACCGCGGAGCGCAAATCGCCGAAGGCGTGGGTTGTGGCAAGTCGCTAAGCTGCCCGTTTCACGGCTGGACTTATGACCTTGATGGCAAGCTCAAGGGGCGTCGTAAAGAAGCCGCGTTTGCCGGCGACTCAAACAATACAAAGTACACCGAGTTAACTGCATTGCCAGTCTCGGACAGTGGCGGAATGCTGACCGTTGGTTTAACACCCACCATGAATCAGCAAACAGTAGATGCGTTTCTGACAGACATTGAACGGCCATTACAAAACTTTGATTTCAACTCAATGCAAAGCGTGGATACTCGACGTTTTGACGTGAACGCAAATTGGAAACTGGTCGTTGGATTAAGCAACGAAGGCTATCATTTCGAAAACCTGCACCGTAATAGCCTCGCACCCATGATGAGTAGTCATGGCGTAGTTGATTATTATGGTCGTCACACACGTTGGGCGTTCGCTTTGAAATCTATTCGAGATTTAGAGAACACGCCAGAGCATGACTGGCCTGAGGACTTTCCGGGCGCCATTAATCACACTTTGTTCCCGGGTACGGTTATCGTTGCCGTTCCGGGTGCGGCGCAAATGATCAGAGCCGAACCCGGTCGGCTGCCTGGTACCAGCACCGTGTATTACTCAGGCGTATTCAGTGGTAGCGAGGACCCGGCTGTTAACGAGCAGCTTCGACAATCCGTGACAGAATCATTCGACTTTGGTGAACAAATTTTTGTCGACGAAGATCTGAACGCCGCCGCTCAGTGCCAGCTGGGAATTGCGGCCGGTGGCTTATCTGGCATCACTGTCGGGCGAAATGAACCGCTCATCGCTTACTGGCACCAGCTTTGGAATGATAAACTTGATCAACACCCTTCGGGCGTAACAGACTGACACTATGAGTATCGACACAATCAGCACCTGGTTTGCAGAAAACTACCATTGGGCCGCTTCACTGGTATGGCTGGTAGCAACCATTGCGCTAACAAAAGCCGGCCGCTGGGTGGCTTTCAGAAACAGTCATGTGCAGCGCATGCGTGACTGGAATCGCGACGAAGACAAGCCAAAAATGGCAAACCCAAAATGGCGCCCTATTGCCAAGGCGAATATGCGTATCGGTGGAGCCGCGCATTTGTTTTTGATATTGGTTGCCGCTCCACTCACCTTAACCCTGTCAAGCATGTCGTGGTGGCGCTACTTCGTCGACATAGTTGTATTGCTACTGGTCTACGACTTTATCTACTATCTCTCGCACCGGTTCTGGTTTCACGGCAACTGGATGCCTATGCGTAAGGCGCATGCTCTTCATCATCAAGCCCGCAGTCCTTCATGGGCTGACGCCCATTACGTTCACCCTGCTGAAACGTTTATTGGACTTTCGATATTCATGATCTCTTTGTTCATAGCGCAAGCCATTATGGGCGACATACACGCATTGGTCGCCGCATTTGCCTATGTTGTATGGACGCAGATAAATACAATCAACCACACCAAATTCAACCTGGATTTCTTTCCATTCAAAACGATTGATTACCTGACTACCAAACATCATATCCATCATATTGATATGCACCACGGTAACTATGGATCAATCACACCCTTGTATGACTGGATGTTCGGCACGCTGGACTAAGCATGAATAAAGTACTGTTGCATTTTGTTGCGCGCAGCGCCTGCAAAGACGCGCTGTGTGACTCGCTTTGTTCACTGGCTGATAATTTCACCGCGGATTCTAATCAACTGAAAGCCACTGTTATGTCAGCGCATGCGGAAGACTCGATGCGCGGCAGTGGTGATATGCAAACGCTTCCAATGGCTTTTGACACCTCCCTCGAATTACTTTCACACAATGAGTTCGATTTCGAACAGCTTGGAAGACTGCTAAGCCAGCGTATAGAAAACCTCAGCGAGAAAGCCCATCTGGATTTGAGTGCGGCGACAGTGGGCGATAACAAAGTGTTTGTTGAAAGCGACCCAACGCCAATCCGCTTTCAATATTGCATGCGTCGCAGAGCGGACTTTACTAACGCTCGCTATCGGCAATATTACGAGCAGGAACATGCAAAGTTCGGTATTGGGATGCACGGTATTGAAGGCTATGTACAGTTCCATACTGACTTAGCCGCCAGCCGCTCATTGGCAACAGATCACGGCTTTGGTGTTCATGAAATTGACAGTGTTTCGGAATTGCACATCGCTGATATGGACACCTTTTTTACCGGCATGGCCAAAGGTATTGATGCAGGCAATCCTGGTGAAGATGAAGATCTATTTGTGGATCGTCGTCGTTCTGTGATGTGGGTGTCGGATGAAATTTACCGAACGTCTCACTGATTTAAACGAAACAAAGTTCCTGGGCGATTGCCAGTATCCTGATCATCAATAAAGGTAGCCTGACCCGCCACCATAGTCATGCTGTAACCGCTGGCCCGTTGCATCAAACGTGGTGCGCCGGAAGGCAAGTCGTTGACCACCTTTGGCGCTTTCATACTTAGCGCCGGCAAATCAATAATATTTAAGTCTGCCCTCATACCAGAGCGCAATGTGCCGCGGTCATGTAGGCCGTATAGACTGGCGGGATCAGACGTCATCATCTTGACCACTTCCTCAACAGACAGTTTCGCACCGCGATTTCGGTCGCGCACCCAGTGTTGCAGCATAAAACTTGGGTAACTGGCGTCACAGATAACATTGACGTGTGCACCGCCATCTGAAGAACCAATCACTGTGCTTTCCGATTTGAGTAGCTCTTCAGTTGCGCGGAAGTCTCCACCCTTATAACCCGACATAAATACTTTAAGGAAGCCCGGCTGACCATTGGCCGGGTCAGAATCACGTGTGGCTTCACACAAGGCGTCATAGATAGCGCTGTCGGCGTCTTGATTGTTTTGTTCCATGCGATACGCCAGCGAAGCTTCGGGCTCAGGCTCAAAGACGGGTACATGACCCCAGGCAAAGGTGCAATCCAGACTGGACATCAAAATCATACGTGCGTGTTGCAACATAGGTGCTGTGGTAGGCTCTGCAAGTATGCGAGCTCGCCTTTTGGGGTCGCACAGTTCGTCGATACGTTGCACCAATGGCAGCTCGGCAATTTCCACGTATGACGGTCGATCAGCAAAAGGATTGAAGGTATCCCAGCTCATCAACAAGCCACCGCCGCCAGGTGAGATGGAAGGACACAAGCTCGCACCCTCAGCATTGGCCTTGGCCGTTTGCTCCATAATGACATGGTACATATCAGGGTTCACGTGATTCTGGCCAGTCAAAAAAGCGATCGTACAGCCTGTCTCCAGACTCAGTTGCCGGTAAAGCTCCAGCTCTCTAAGCGGCGCATCAGGGTCTTCACCCATTAGTCCCGCAGGAACAACCTGTACTAACCCACTGCCAGCGGCTTTGACTGCGTTCAAAATAGCGACCAATTCACCGGCTTCTGCAAACGTGCCGGGCACTGGCTCGCCGGTCACTGAGGTATGCATTGGAATACGATTGCTTGAAAACGACAAGGCACCTGCTTGCACGGCCTCACTCGCCAGCACCGCCATATCGGCAATTTGCGCAGCGCTGGCAGGCGCGTTAACGTTTGCGTCATCACCAAATACGTAGGCACGAAGCGCGCCATGAGGCACTTGTGTCGCAATGCTTATTGCACGTTGTGTGGCGTCCAGCGCATCCAGGTATTCTGGAAAACTCTCCCACGACCACTTAATACCGTCGGCCAGCGCCGACCCAGGGATGTCTTCAACCCCTTCCATTAACTCCACAAGAAATTGATGGGCATCGGGGCGCACGGGTGCAAAACCAACACCGCAATTGCCCATAATGGCTGTGGTTACGCCGTGATACGCAGACGGTGCCAGAAGATCATCCCAGGTTGCCTGGCCATCATAGTGGGTATGAACATCCACAAAGCCTGGTGTGGTTAGCTGACCGCCTGCATCTATCTGTTCACTGGCAGTAACATCGGGTGACGCTTCTTCATAGATCTCTTTGATCAGTCCGTTTTCTATGCCTATCGCAGCAGATCTGGATTCGGAGCCTGTGCCATCAACCAGTTGGCAGTTCTTGATCAGAGTATCTAGCATTATTGTTCCCGATTATTCTTGAGGCAATTCCAAAGATCGTTTCGCGATCACGTTCAATTGTACCTCTGAACTACCGCCGGCAATTGTGAACGATAATGCATTCATCCAGGCCGCCGTGCGCTGGGTTTCTTCGTAGTGCCCTTCAGCATCCCAACGAACGCCTGAATGGCCCAGTACATCAACCAGCAGTTCCGTATTGTCTTTGATGTTTTCAGTGCCAGCGTATTTGAATATCGAGGTCATTCGCATATCCAATACTCCAGCCATGCCCTCTTCGAAGGCACGCGACTGAGTAAGATCAAGCGCGCGTTTATTCATCATTTGCGACACCATGCGTGCTCGCAATCGCTGGTCTCGAAGACGACCGTTTTCATTCAGGCCAACGTATTCTGTCGCGTATTCCACCAGTGATTTGGGTGGTGCCGGCATAGTGTCGTCCATCGAGCTCATCATATTGCGCTCATGCACTAGCAGCGCCTTGGCGATGGTCCACCCCTCACCCTCGTTGCCGACCAGGTTCTCTTTCGGCACCACAACGTTTTCCAAAAAGGAGTCGCAGAAATGAGATTCACCGGTCAGCAGAGGTACAGGGCGAACCGTGACACCAGGCGTGTCCATAGGAAACAACACGAAGCTGATTCCTTGTTGTTTAGGGCCACTGTCATCGGTACGCACCAGGCAAAACATCCAATCGGCTTTATCGCCATCACTCGTCCAGCACTTTTGCCCATTCACCAGATAATGATCACCTTTGTCTTCTGCCTTGCAGCGGAGACTGGCCAGATCAGAGCCCGCACCGGGTTCGCTGTATCCCTGACACCAGCGAATGGAGCCGTTCACGATATTGGGCAAGTGCTGTAACTTTTGTTCTTCGCTGCCGTATTCCAATAACGCCGGACCGAGCATCCAGATTCCATGACCAATCAATGGCTCGCGGCAATTTAGCTTGGCCATTTCCTTACGCACAATTTTCGCTTGCTTGGAATCAAGACCACCGCCGCCGTATTTTGCTGGCCATTCAAGCGCCGTCCAGCCTCGCTCGGCCATGCGATCCATCCAGATGCGTTGATCTTCATTTTTAAATACGAATTTACTGCCACCCATCACGTTGTCACTGCGATCAGTAGCAGGTGGTGTGCGCATAGAGGCCGGGCAATTCTGCTCAAGCCATTCACGGGTTTCTGTTCGAAACGCGTCGTAATCAATATCTGTCATTTTTAAAACCCGTTTAATCCTGCGAAGCGTTCTGAGTGATAGCCACTATTGCCCAGTAAGTTGATACTCACGTGACAGCGCTTGAAGAACAGACCAATGTCCAGCTCGTCGGTTACACCAATCCCGCCATGCATTTGTACGGCTTCATTCGCTATGTGCAAAGCCGTGTCATTGATTCGGCATTTTGCAGTGCTAACGGCTTGACTGATGTCATCACGCTGCTCGTCTAAAGCGGATAATGCATCCATCACTGTGCTACGAGTGAGTTCCAGTTCGGTATACATATCAGCCGCTCGGTGCTGCAGCGCCTGAAAAGAACCAATCTTTTGACCGAACTGATCGCGTTCCTGCAGGTACGCCATGGTTCGATCAAACATTTCCTGAGCGCCGCCCAGCATTTCTGCAGCAAGACACGCTCGTGCGCGGTCTAGCGATAACACCAGCGGCTCGAAGGCTTCACCAACTGTTCCAAGTAATGCGCTTGAAGAGAGCTTGGCATCGGTAAACACCAAATCGGCGTAATCACGACTGTCGACCATGCGATCATTTTCACGCTGCAGACCCTCAGGGTCCTGATCGAGCAGCAGCAACGTAAGACCATCAGTATCGCCCAGGCCACCTGAACTTCGACCCAAAACAATCAAAAGATCCGCTGATTGCCCGTCAATCACAAAGGCTTTACGGCCATTCAGCACGAAACCGCCTTCTGACTCAGTCACGGGCAACATGGTGTACAGAGGCGCATGATGACTGCCCTCTTCTATGGCTACCGCAACCGTCATTTCGCCACTGGCAATGGCGGGAAGGTATTTGGACTTTTGCGCGTCGTTGCCAGCCAATTCAATCAGCGAGGCACCCAACACAGCGCTGCTGAGCAGTGGCGACGCCGTGAGCTGCTTACCAAACTCTTCGAATACGGCGCCCATAGCCAGGTAACCAAACTCCAGCCCACCGTGCGTTTCGGGAATACAAATTCCACTAATGCCCAGCTCAGCCAGCTTGGCCCAGGTGTCCGGGTCGTATGGTTTTCCGTCACCTTCGTCTCGCAGCTTTCGAAAGTGGTCGACGTTGGCATTGTCTTTAACAAAATCCCTTACGCTGTCGCGTAACATTCTTTGTTCTTCGTTGAGAACAAGTGGCATTGCCTGTATTCCTTGTTTCGATGGTGTAACTCTCAATTATACCTTTTAGGGGAAGTTTAAGACCCTACTGGAAGCCACACGTCATCTTATGTGCCACTAAGACGGCAGCTTACAAAAGGGGCTGCGCTGGACACGCCGTGAACCCATCCATGGGGGCTCTTCAAAAAGGTCCCTCTTTATGAAGGTCCAGCGCAGCCCCTTTTGTAAGCTGCCTCACACCGTGCGGATCAGAAAATGCCTATGTTTCCTGCACCAAACTGAGGTTGAGCGCGATAGTCACTGCTCCGGACTGTTGAAAAGAGGGACCTTTTCAACAAGCCCCCATGGATGGGTTCACGGCGTGTCCGGAGCAGTGACTATCGCGATCAACCGGATTCAATACACCCAAACCCAGTGGTGTTACTTTTTATTAATCAGACAGAAGGCAGACCACAAACAAGTAAAATCATCGCAGATATTAAAGGATACTCAAATGAAAACTCTGATTGTTGGTGGAACCGGTCTGGTTGGCGGGCACGCTGCTGTGCACTTAACTGAAAAAGGTCACGATGTGACCATTATGTCGCGCAACAAGCCAACAGCCCATGCACTCCAGAATACCGAGTTTATGAGCTGCAATTATATTGAAGACGATGTTGCCGACGGTCGACTGGAAGGTTTCGACGCATTGGTGTTTGCCGCTGCGCAAGATATTCGCCAACTGCCAATGGACGGATCAATCGCACCGGATGCGTTTTACAAGAAAGCCAATGATGAAGCTGTACCCAGATTTTTTGAAGCCGCTAAGGCTGCGGGTATTAGTCGAACAGCCTATGTAGGCAGTTTCTATCCGCAGATAGCTCCTGAGCGTATTGCCATAGACCCCTACGTTAATTCTCGGCATGTGACCGATGAAGCCGTGCGAGCGTTGAGCAGCGCGCAATTTAAGGTGTGCAGTCTAAACGCCCCTTTTATTCTTGGCCAATTACCCGGACTTGATGTTCCACACATACTCGGCCTGATCGCATACGTTAGTGGTCAGCTGCCCGACCTACCCTTGTTCGCGCCACAAGGTGGCACTAACCATATCACTGCAAAATCAGTCGCCGAATCAATTGAAGGGGCGCTGGAACGCGGCGAAAGTGGCAAAGCGTACTTGATAGGTGATGAAAACTATACCTGGAAAGAGTATTTGGAAGCCTGGGCGTCCGCAGCGGGTGCCCCGGTCGAACTGGAAGTACGATCCGATGACCATCCGATATTGCCCAATGCCATAATGTTCGCTGGCGCCGGCGCTTTGGTGAACTACGAACCCGATGCGGATGAATCAGCACTTCTCAATTATGGCCGTAAGCAGGTAGCCGCGGAAATCCAATCAATGGTGCAATCTGCCATGGCCAGCGCACAAGGATGAGCCTACAAACCATTCTTGACTCCTTTAAGCTCAACTCACTAAAACGCACAGAGCAGGTCTCGGAATTTAGCGAATGTTGCGAAGATTCCGGCGGCAACAGGGTTTATGGCGGCCATGTCATGGCGCAAGCTATGAGTGCGGCTCAGCAGACGGTCGACAGCAAATACCTTGTGCACTCCATGAACTGCAACTTCTACCGGCCTGGTGTTCCAGATGAGCCGATCCTGTATCGGGTAGAACATCTTAGAGATGGTCGTTCCTTCGCGACGAGGTTGGTGCAGGCGTATCAGAACGATAAACCAATCTTTACAGCAACCTTTTCGCTACAGACCGAAGAATCAAGCTTTGAACATGGTATTGAGGCACCTGATGCCGTGGCACCTGAAAAATTGATCAGTAACGAAACCCGTATAAATGAGTATTTCAAAAAGCACAATTTCGATCATGAATACAGCTGGCCCATGGATGTACGTTATGTTGATCCGGTCGACATTTCTGAGCCTAAGCCGAAAGAAGCAAAAGATCTGGTCTGGATGCGAGCCAATGGGCCGATGCCGGATGATCTAAGCGCGCACTGCCAATTGCTGGCTTATGCATCTGACAATCCCATTGGCTCGCCGCCTTTCAACCCGCATGGGAAGAACCCATTTATGCCAGACGTGATAGCCACCACCCTCTCGCACAGTCTATGGGTTCATAGACCACTGAGTATGAGCGAGTGGCTTCTGTTTGATATCAGTAGCGACATCAGCTTTGGCGGCCGTGGTATGTCACATGCCAGAGTGTTCAACCAACACAAACAACTTGTTGCCAGCGCAACGCAAGAATTGCTAATGCGTCAGCGTCGCCCGAACTGAGCAGCCCTTACAAAGGAAGTTAAGATGACACCCATCACCCGCCGCCCGCTCGATCTTGCACTGATTGCATTCTTTTCAGTATCCGTAGTGTATGGCTTTCTTTTCAGTCTGCCAGAAGGTTTAGGCGTTCCAGTCTCCGCAGACAGCCCCTGGCCACCGCTGCAGGCCTTGCACGAATGGGCAGTGGCTGAAGAACCTGCTCATCTTGACCCTCCGCCTAATCTGATCGCGGCTACTTTGTTTGATGGTTTGTTTCAGGCACCTTGCCTATTGTTTGTCATCTTTGGTTTGATCAGGCAAAAACGCTGGCTGCGACCTGTGGGTCTGTTTTACTCAGGTGCGGCTGTTACCAATATGTTTTTCTATTTCGTGCAAACGTTTCTGGGTGACCACCCACCGCCGAACACCGCTTACTATCTCGCGTTTAATTTGCCATGGCTGATAGCGCCAGCGATTCTAGGTCTGCGCGTGTTGCTTGCCAAAGATCTAATCAATTAGATAGCTACTTAACGTTACCCACAGTTGCCGCAAAGGCATCACTGATCAAGTCGTCTACGTTGTCGCCGGTTAAGGATTCCAGGAAGGCACGTAAATCGCTCAGTTCTTCTTGAGTGAGCCCAAGTGGTCTCATCAAGGGATCCAGCAGTGGGTTCAAATCACCACCACGATTATAGAATTCCAGAACGTCTTTTAGCGTCGCCAACGATCCGTCGTGCATGTATGGCGCAGACAGGGCAACGTTGCGCAGCCCCGGTGTTCGATACTTCCAGCGATCATCCGGATTCTGCGTAATTTCATATCGCCCCAGGTCGCTGGGCACTGGCTCAGAGGCGTCCGCGATGGCACTGGTATCTACATCTATCCACACACCGGGTGCGAGCAGCACTTTTCTGCGTGCGGGTTCAGTGAACATCGATCGGGAGTATCCTATACCTGTGTTGTGAAGCTGGGAGTCAGTAAACAATGCCGATCGCTCACCGATGGAGTGGCAGCTTACACAAGAGGCCTTGCCCTTAAACAGCTCGAACCCACGTTTCGCGCTATCAGAAAGCGCATTCTGGTCTTTAGCAAATTGCCAGCGATCAAATGGGCTATTTCCAGACAGCAAGGTACGCTGGTAGCTGGCAAAGGCCTCGCCCACACTTTGCATATTGATCTGATCTTCCCCAAACGCCATTTCAAAATGTTTTCGGTAGTCGGGGTCACTACTAATCTTATCGATAACGAATCCAACAGAGGGATTTGCCATCTCATTTCGCGCAAGCAAAGGCGCCCAGATTTGCTGCTCCAGTGAAGACTCACGCGCATCATGAAACAAGGTGGGCATGAGTGCCGCGTTATACAAACTGGGGGCATTTCGCCGGACTGTTCTTCCCTCAAAGCCAACAGCAGTGGCCAATTCATTATTGGCAAAGCCTTGCTCGGGAACGTGGCACATGGCGCAGGAAAAGGTATTGTTAAGCGACAAGCGCCGGTCAAAGAAAAGAGCACGGCCAAGATCTATTTTTTGTTTACTGAGACGCTTCAATTCTGCTTTTGGCAATGCCGGCAAACCTAGACCAGGGGTGCGAGCATTGGCCAATAAATTCATGGTTTGACCAGTGCGTTGTTCCAGGCTATCGGCTTGGGTGGTATAAGCCAGCTGATCATAGCCCTCTTTGTAATCGCCAGCACCGTGCAAGCCGGCGCTCTGATTCAGACTGCCTTGCTTCTTGATTTCTTTTTCTTGCGCTGCATCGGCTCTGGCGAGTGTTTCAAGATCGTTGAGAACCGTTGTTGGATGCAGAAAAGACGTGCTGTAAATATTTCGAAACCGCTTTTCTTTGTCGATCAAAAACACGCGCAAGATATGCGAGATCGCACCGCTGTCTTCGCCATTTTCATCAACTTCACGCAAAACAGATTGATCATACTTAGCCAGTATCGGATCCAGGTTCTGCAGTGAGTCTGTGGTTACGAATCGCCAATCAAAACCTGGCTTGATGAACGAGGAACCGTATCTCCGCATGGCCTGCGGTGTGTCATTTGCCGGATCAAAACTCAGACTTACGAACCGCACCTGGTCGCGCAAAACCTCGCTGCGCATTACGGCGTTTTGAACCTTGCTGGTAACAAACGTTGCCAATGGGCAGCCGTTTACGTCGTCGCACTGAGTGTAGATAAAACTCAGCAACACATATCGGTCACCCAACAGATCATGCAGTTGAACCGCTTGCCCGTCACTGAGCAAAACAGGGCCGTCACCGGCCTTGCCCAATTCAGGCAGGGTATAACTGCCCGCTGCGGGTGCGTCAAAACGTAGCGCCTGATAACCAGGCGCCAGCACTTCGATTTGCTTTGGTTCTGGCTTGCTGTTGTTCGACGATGTGGAATCAGCGTCGTGTTGATGGTCGCCGTGTGCAAAAGCGATAGCACCATGCAATAAACTGCATAACACGGCGCTGCTCAACCACCGCAGCCCTGGCCTACTCATGGTCAACTACTGCTTGGCAACAACCCGCTTGTCAGCTGCAGGTCTTCCGCTGGCGTAAAGCGAGTAGGCACCAAATCGCATTTGATGCGGCATGCCCATTTTCTCTGCCATGAAGTCAATTGAGAACTGATGCTTCAGTGTTTTTCCATCCCAATCGTAGGCTTTGAAATACTGTAAATCGCCTTCTTCCGCTTCAACTTTATCCCAGTTTGCGAGCAATGACGACGTGAAGTAAACACGAGTGCCATCCCAGCTTTGCGAAGTCATGTTGATTTGTGCGCCAATCTTCTTGGTGTACACCTCTTCCGGATTAAACGGGTCACTAATATCAAAAGCCCGCGCGGTGCCATCGTTCCAGGTATCTACCCAAAGCAGATTGTCATCGGCCGTAATCGAGATATCGACTGGCAAAGGAATCTTGCTTGCATCAGCAATATCCGCAACATCTTTGGCGTGCCACTCTCCTGCCTCGTCTTCGTAAATCAGCCAGATTTTCGAGGTTAAGGCTGTGGTGGTGAAGCAATAGTTGTTTTGTGAACCCCACGCGCAACGAATTTCCAGTGGTGCGCCTGGCACATCAAGCACTTTCTTAGGCTTGCGAGTATGCAAATCCCATATAACTACCGTGTTGCCAAAGCGCTTCATCGCTTCAGCGTCACCCATCAGCTTGCCTAGATTTGCCATGTAGTTATTCCAGCCGGTAAACGACGAAGTCACCATCACATTGCGACGTGGCAAAGCACGAACATCATAGCCGTAGCCATCAGCAAACTGCCCACTCTTAACAGCGCCCTGAAGATTCTCATCTGTAGGCATCCAATACGTGTCTACGTACTCACCGCCATTAGTGTACTCAACCATCGCCGTTCGCCCGCCATGATCTTTGTCGTTAGACAAGCCAGTCACCAACATGCGACCCGGTAAGGCATACGTTGTATGTGGGCCGACTACACCGCCACTTTTGGACGTGAAGTTATCAATAGTGTTGTGCAGGCTTGGTTTCGCAGGATCGGTGTGCACATCAAAAATGAAGATCTTGTTTGTATCCAGACCAGCCGCCCATAGATAGCGTCGGTCATCGGTTAAACCAGAATGGTGCGCTTCATTGCGCCCGCCTACGGATAAGGAATTGACGATTTGACCGTAGCTTTCTGAATCAGGATGTACGTCAACAGTCACAAGCTTGTCCTGGCCATCGCCAACGCCATCAACGCCGAGCGTCCAGACATAGATAAAATCTTCCTGGCCAACAATTTTTGCCATATACGGTGACATGCATGTTTCATCTGCATGAGTAAATGGCGCTGTTGCTATGGTTACGCAAAGTAGCGCGATTATCCGAATTGCCTTATGCATATTATTCTCCACGGTGGGTACCCTACTACCAGACTTTAACACGGTCTTGTTCCGACAGAAAATGACCATCACCTTCATTTACATCAAACGCTTCATAAAATTCGGGCATATTCCTGACCACGCCATTCACGCGCTCCCTGTGTGGCGAGTGAGGGTCTGATACCAGCATTCGAGCCAGCACTTCGTCGCGGTATTTGGTTCGCCAGGTTCGTGCATAGCCAAGATAAAATCGCTGCAAGCCGGTCAAGCCATCAATCACCGGTGCAGGTTTGCCCGCTAGAGAACGCAAATAGGCATTAACAGCAACAGTAGCACCGGAAAGATCACCGATATTTTCACCCAGCGTAAGCTCCCCATTTATATTCATGCCTTCCAGTGGCTCAAACTCACTATACTGGGCTACTAACTTGTCAGTGGCTAGCTTGAACTGTGCGCGGTCTTCATCTGTCCACCAGTTTCTTAAATTTCCATCGCCATCAAACGTTGAGCCCTGGTCATCAAAGGCATGAGATATTTCATGGCCAATAACCAAGCCGGCAGCCCCATAATTGGCCGCATCATCCGCAGCTAAATCAAACATGGGTGCTTGCAAAATGCCGGCGGGAAACACGATCTCGTTCATGGTTGGGTTGTAATAGGCGTTTACAGTATGGGGGTTCATACCCCACTCTTCGCGATCGATAGGCTTTCCAAGTTTTGCTAGTTCATAGTTGTATTCATACGCGCTTGCACGGCGCATATTGCCAATCAAGTCGTCAGCTACAATATTCAGACTGCTGTAATCACGCCAGCGATCCGGGTAGCCAATCTTGACCCGAATTTTTTTCAGCTTCTCTTTCGCTTCAATTTTGGTTGCCTCACTCATCCAAGGTAAATCGTCAATACCGAGCCTGAATTCTTGCAGAAGGTTTCTAACCATCTCCAGCATCTTTTGCTTCGCTTCCGGCGGGAAATGACGCTCAACATACTGTTTGCCCAGAGGCTCACCTAATACCGAACTCACCGTGGATACACCGCGACGCCAGCGTTCCTTTTGTTTTTCCAAGCCGCTGAGTTTTTTGCCGTAAAAATCGAAACGGCGATTGGCAAATGTTTCTGAGAGATACGGTGCCGCATCCGTTAGCACCCGTAATCTGAGATAGTCTTTCCAGACCTCTAAAGAGTCTTCGGTAACCAGGCTTGCCAAAGACTCAAAATGGCTGGGTTGCGCTACCACAATGTAGTTAAGATTGGCCGCGCCCAATACTGATAACATTCGTTCCCACGGCATGTTTGCAAGCGCTTTCAATTCAGACAGTGATTTAGGGTTGTACAACTTTTCTGGCACCCGGCTTTCGGTACGCGTCCAATGCCCTTCAGCCAGTTGCTCTTCCAACTCTACAATGTGCTTCGCTCTTGTTGCGGAGCGGTCTGCACCAGCCAATGCGAGCATGTCAGAGGCATACGCACTGTAATCTTGAACGGCCGTTTTAAACCGCTCGTTATTCTTATCCAGGAAGTAATCGCGATCAGGCAAGCCCAAGCCGTTTTGAAAAATATAGAACGCGTACTTTTCCGAATTTTTGAAATCCGGCATTACTCCAGCCGCTAAAGGGGTTTCAATGCCCCCGCGCCCCAATGTGGCAAAAGCAATATAGAGATCTTCAGTGGTCTTAATATCATCGACTACCCGCAATTCCATGGAAACACCGGCAAGTCCGGCCGCTTCGATGGCCTCGGCGTTCATATAACTCGCGTAGAGATCGGCTATTTGCGAACCACTGTTTCCACTGCCATCAGAGCCTTGTAGCTGTTCTACTATTTCTTTGAGATTACGTTCCGCGCGCTCGTTTAAAACAGTGAAAGTGCCGTACCTTCCATATTCCGCAGGCATTTTGGTTTCTTTCAACCACACACCATTGGCGTACGCATGAAAGTCGTCCTGTGGTCGAACCGTGTTATCGATTGCTGTTTGATCTATTCCAGAACTCAAGACTAGCTCTGCTTTTATTGTTTTGGCCGCGCTCTTACTATCGTGAGTCTCTATTGGCGCACAGGCACTTAAGCCAAACAACGTTACTGTAAGTAAGACTGAACAAAATCTACGCATGAGGCTATCCTTCCTGGCTTGTTGTGGCATCCGCAATTATCTATGATCAAGCCTCCTCAAGCGAATTTAAATAGTTATGGCGTTCAAAAAAGGACTGCTCGACCTGGGCAACGGAATTTTCGCTTATCTGCAACCCGACGGTTCCTGGGGTTGGAGAAATGCGGGCTTGATCGTTGACGGTGATCAGTCGCTACTGGTTGATACGCTGTTCGACGAACAGCTCACCCTGGATATGCTAAAAACCATGGCTGATGTCAGCCACGTGCGCGCTGACACCATTGATTTCCTGGTCAATACGCATGCCAATGGCGATCATTGTCACGGCAACCACTTGCTAACAAAGGCCGAGATAATCGCCTCAGCCACAGCCGCGGCCGAGATGGACGAGATGACGCCAGAAATGATGGCGGAGATGATGCGCGCTGCTCCTGAACTAGGCGAATTGGGTGAATATCTGATCCATTGTTTTGGTGCTTTCGATTTTGAAGGTATTGTGCATACACCCCCATCTCGAACCTTCTCCGGAAAAACAGATCTGGCCGTTGGCGACAAAACTGTTGAGTTGATAGAAGTTGGGCCCGCGCATACCGGTGGCGATGTATTAGCGTGGGTACCGGCGGACAAAACGGTGTTCACTGGCGACATTCTATTCATTGACGGCACGCCCATCATTTGGGCTGGTCCTGTCAGTAATTGGCTAAAGGCTTGTGATCTTATTCTTGATATGGATGCCGAGCACATCGTACCGGGGCATGGTCCAATCACCGATGCACAAGGTGTTAAGAACGTTGCCGCTTACCTTAGGCATATTGAACGTGAGGCTCGCGAGCGCTACGACGCAGGCATGCTTCTTGAACAGGCCGTGCTGGACATTCCGCTTGCAGAATTCAGCGATTGGCTAGACGCCGAACGGATTGGCATTAATGTTTGCACACTCTACCGAGAGTTTTCAGGCGAACAAACACAAACAGACATTGTTCAAGCGCTTACGATGGCGGCAACAGCGTGGCGGCAACGATAATGCAACGCCAACGCGGAAGCTAAAGTCACTCTCAGCCTACAAAGATACTAAGCTTCTTTTCCAGCAACAAAACTCATCGACACTGAGTTAACGCAGTGCCGTACGTTTTTTTCTGTTAAACGCTCGCCTTCAAACACGTGACCAAGATGACCGTCACAGGCTGCGCATAAAATTTCAACGCGGCGTCCGTCCGCGTCAGTTTCTCGCCTTACTGCGCCCTCTATCTCATCATCGAAACTGGGCCAGCCACAATGCGAGGCAAACTTGTCCCCGGATCGATACAACGGGGCGTTGCATTGCCTGCACACATAATGCCCTTCATCGAAAAAGTCGTCGTATTTGCCAGTAAAAGGCCGCTCTGTGCCTTTATGCAAAATGATGTGTTGCTCTTCGGGGCTGAGTTCGTTGAATTTGTCGGCCATTATTTCGTTCCAAAAAAAACCTAGTTTACCCGGCCTAATCGCCTTTGTGCACTACAAGTTGCGGGAATGGAATTTCCCAACCGTATTCATTACAGGCTTCCAGGCACAATCGGGTGAGTGCGCGTTCTACGTCTTCGTAGCGATCAGCTGCGCTGCCGTGCAAATCCGCTTCTACTTCATAATCTAAAGAGGAAGAATTGCAGGCCAGCAATTCTACGTTAACATCAAGCAGCACATCCCGATCCAGCATTTGTAACAAGCCTTTCTCAACAAATGCCGCCAGCTTTTCTGGGAGCTCGGTGCCGCCTATTGCTTGATGCTTATAAGACACACCAAACTCGACTTCTACGCGAGCATTAGAAGACAAGTTTGTAGGGGCTGACTCAAAATATGCCGGCGCAGAAAACGTGTGCCTGGCACCGCCCAACTCCACCATCTGAACCATTTCCGGACTCTGGAATACGATTTTACCAATCGTCCCATCTTCCGTTTTAACCCAGTCGCCTGTGCGACTTGGAAACCAGGCCTCATCCGGTGCAGCCGGGCGCGAGTGCAAACCCAATAGTTCGCGCACGGGTACCGTGAAGGTGCCACCGGCCAACTCGGGGTTTTCGAAGTCGGTGTAAAAATCCAGCTTCTTAACTACCCAAGGTACACCTTCAAACATTACCCGCTCACCTTCCTGAACGGCGCCGAGGTTCAGCAGCAAGGTAATTTGCTCCATCATGTCTGGTAGCATTTTCAGGCCCATCCAAAGAATGGCTATTGAAAGCAGCACGACCAAGCCCAGCAGTAACCAGTCGTTGCGCATATTGAATATGTACAGCATCACACCTATAGCGGCTACCACGCTAAAAACATTGAACAACAGCGCGCTGAGTCTCACCTGAAAACTGCGCCCTACACCGCCTTTAGTGCGCGCGTAACTAAAGCCTGATCCCAGCAGCTTTAACAGGGTGAATACAAGAATGGCGGCACCTATACCCATCAACAAACTTAAGCCGCGATCTTTGAAGAAATCACCAAAAGCAGAACCACCCTCTTCTGATTCTCTTTTCTGTGCATCCAGACGTGCAGCAAGCTGATGCTCAATAGTCGCCTGCAAATCCGTCGCTTCCGCAAGCTTTTCCTGCCAGGCCGATTTAATCGTGGCGACCTCACTGGCAATTGGCTCATCAAGATCGGCTGCGTCCAGCTCTTCAACACCCTCTAAGGCCTTTTCCGCAATACCAATATGGGCTTCTGCTGTCAGTCGCTTGTGCTTCAACTGCTCAATTTGACGCGCCTCGGCCGTGGCAGACTTCAGCATAATCACGAATGGTTGCACCAGCTGTTCTAATTCACCCTGCAGATCAATAGCCTGCCCACCAGCAAGATCGAACTCGGCGGCGGAAACCCCAGTAGCGAGAATACCGACCTGTTCTTCCAATTCATCCAGTTCACTTTGCAACTGCTCGGCTTGTTCGCGATACGCTTTTTGCTCAACTTCATCCGATGAACGAGACAGTGCCTTCTTCACGGCTTGAAGGTCAGCGGTTTTATCAGCTCTTGCCTTCAACATGCTGGCAAATGTCTGCAAGGTTGGGTTCACCACTTCCTCAACGTCGGCCACTGCCTCGGCGTCGATAGCTGGGTCCGTTGCTGCAATTGCGGGAAACACCAGCAATGACATGCACAGCACGGCTAGCATTGCTGCTTGCCACCTCAAACTTTGTACAAATAACATTCACTCACTCCAAGGAACCAAGCGTGGCATTTTAACAGCGCCAAAGCGCGCAGCGGCAATGTAAACAATGTAAAAACAGGGCCGTTTTTTATTGTTACTGAGCCAAGTTATTGCAAGGATAAGCTCTCTCTATACCGATGGTGCACAAAATGAAACTTTCGAATAAATTAGCTGCTGAATTTATCGGCACATTCTGGTTAGTACTTGGTGGCTGCGGCAGTGCCGTTCTCGCCGCAGCATTCCCTGATGTTGGCATTGGCCTGTTGGGCGTATCTTTGGCCTTTGGTCTTACAGTGTTGACCATGGCGTACGCTATTGGCCACATATCAGGTTGTCATTTAAACCCCGCCGTTTCAGTAGGCTTGATGGTGGGCGGTCGTTTCCCCGCTTCAGAACTTGGCCCGTACATAGCGGCTCAAGTAGCTGGCGGTATTGCAGGCGCAGGCATTCTTTACATCATAGCCAGCGGTACAGCCGGTTTTGATGTAGCCGCCGGTTTCGCATCCAATGGTTACGGTGAGCATTCGCCAGGTGGCTATAGTCTTACAGCTGCTTTGATCATTGAACTGGTTATGACATTTATGTTCCTGATGATCATTCTGGGCGCAACAGATGGCCGCGCACCTGCTGGCTTCGCGCCGTTGGCAATTGGCTTAGGCTTGACCCTGATCCACTTGATCAGCATTCCTGTAACCAATACATCAGTTAACCCAGCACGAAGCACTGGTCCAGCATTGTTTGTTGGTGGCTGGGCGTTATCACAGTTGTGGCTGTTCTGGGTTGCGCCGATTGTTGGTGCGGCACTTGCAGGACTGACTTATAAAAAGGTCTCAGCAGAGTCTTAAACGTGGCCTAACTGCCCGTGCCGCTTTCAAAGTGGCACAACTGAGCGCCTCGCATCCAAGCGGGGCGCTTTGCATTTTGATATCGTAGCGCCTGTTATGTTAATTGTGGAGTACGAAATCGCATGTTAAATCTTGATCTGACTGGCCGAAGAGCCTTGGTGACCGGCGCCAGTCTTGGCATTGGTAACGCCGTTGTCAAAATGTTGGCTGACCAAGGCGCCAATGTTGTTTTCTGTGCACGTGGTGAAGACGCGGTAAGCGAACTGGCTGGCTATAAACCAACATCCACTAAGGGCTCAGTCAATGGCTTCGTAGCGGACATGAGCGAAGCTAACGCCGTGGCCGATTTGCTCGCCAAGGCCGATGAGCTAGGCCCCGTGGATATCCTGGTTAACAATGTCGGCATTGGCCCTTCGCGCAATTTTCTGTATATGAAAGACGAAGATTGGCAGCATTTGTTCGAATTGAATCTTATGTCGGCGGT
>JBGCDE010000129.1:0-18548 GCA_045105115.1 Pseudomonadales bacterium
ATACGGGGCAAAAAATCGTCTCGATGCATGGCGACCCGGATGACCCTCGCAGCCGCGGTTATGTATGCGCAAAGTCCCAAGCCTTCAAATACATTCACGACGACCCAGAGCGACTGCGAACACCGGTAAGAAAGACGGCTAATGGCAGCTGGGAGGCGATCAGTTGGGATGAAGCGTACGCAGAGATTTCCGAAAAGCTCAACGCCATCCGCAGCGAATCTGGAAAGGATGCTATCGCCCTGTATGTTGGCAACCCGACTGGGCATATTGTCAGTTGCCAACTTTATTTACAGGGCCTGATGCAGTCTCTCGCCACCGAAAGATTCTTTTCGGCAGGTACCGTCGACCAGCACCCTCAGCAAATGGGCAGCTTCGTTTTGTATGGCGATGAATGGAAGTTTCCAATTCCTGACACCGACCGCACCGACTACTTCATCATTATGGGTGCTAACCCGATGGTCTCCCAAGGCAGCTTGATGTCAGCACCTGACATTGAATCACGTCTCAAGGCCATTCAAGCGCGCGGCGGCAAAATTGTTGTGATCGACCCGCGTTACACCGAAACCGCCGAGAAAGCTGATCAGCATATTTATATTTGCCCTGGCACAGACGCCTTTATGTTGATGGCCTTTATTAACGAGATGTTTGCCACAGACCTGATCACGCCGGGTCACCTGGATGGCTTAATTGATGGCATCGATGATCTGCGCACTGCAGTTCAAGACTACACGCCCGAAACCACCGCCAAGCTGACAGGTATCAAGCCGGAAATATTGCGCCAATTGGTCGCCGAGTATTGCGGCGCAAATACCGGCGCTGCGTATGGTCGAATAGGACTGTGTACTCAAGAATACGGAACTCTTGCCTCGTGGCTGGTTGACGTAGTGAGTTTGCTGGCTGGCAAGCTGGATGTGCCAGGCGGCATGATGTTTCCGCGCCCCCCAACCAGCGCTCCTGGTCCCGGCGTGCCGGATACCACCGAGCACTGGGGACGCTGGACATCGCGAGTACGTGGCTTTCCGGAAACCTGCGGTGAATTACCCGCCAATTTGATGGCTGAGGAAATTACAGCACCCGGTGACGATAAGGTACGCGCGCTGATCACGATTTGCGGTAACCCCGTGTTAAGCGTACCCAATGGCAAAGAGATTCGTGAAGCGCTCAAAACACTGGACTTCATGGTCGCCCTGGATATTTACATCAATGAAACCAGCAGCCAGGCTGATATCATTTTGCCCTCAACCACGCAGGCCGAGCAAAGTAACTACGACCTCACGTTTACCGGCACCAGTGGTCGCAACTTTGCTAATTACACACCCAAGCTTTTTGAGCCTGACAATGATTTACAAACAATGGGCGATGCCTTGTGCGAAATAACCGCCGGCCTGAATGGAATCAGCGCCACAGACATGGACAGCTTTATGTTCGAAGGCACACTGCAACGTGTTGTCACGCAATCGGCCGCTATTGGTCGTGAGCTTGATGCCGATGCTATTCGAGCGGAGTACGCCGAGCAGCCTGGCTGGGAAAGAATGATAGACCTGATGTTACGCAATGGCCCTTACGGTGACGGCTTTGACGCTGCATCAGAGCAAGGACTGTCACTGGCGAAACTGAGAACACTGGGCGGCAACGTAGACTTAGGCGCGCTCGAAAGTCAGTTACCTGACCAGCTAAAAACTGAAGAACAACGCATTCGGCTAATGCATCCGTTGATTGTCGGCGAATTTGCCAGGCTTTCTGACGCATTTTCTGAGCTGTGCGCGTCCCGAGAAGACACCCGCGATAATCACGACATGTTGTTAATTGGTCGTCGTCATATTCGCGACATGAATTCCTGGTTACACAACATCAAGCAATATGTGCGTGGCAAAGACCGCTGCACGATGATCGTGCACCGCAGCGACGCGCAGCGCCTGGGTTTAGCAGACGGTGGCATGGCGCTGGTCAAATCCAAGGTAGGTGAGTCTAAAGTGCCCGTTGAAATCAGTGACGACATAATGCCTGGTGTCGTCAGCATTCCGCATGGCTTTGGCCATGTCTACGACGACTCGCAGCAAAGCCTCGCTAATGAGCAGGCGCCTGGCATCAGTTGTAATGATCTGATTGACCATGAAGCACTGGACACCGCCTCAGGCACCAGCGTTGTCAACGGCGCCAAAGTTCAGGTTTACGCCGCTTAACAAGCAACACTTTTTTGGAGAATATTATGCAAGTAAATGTAGCACTGGTCACCGGTGGCGCGAGCGGTATGGGACGGCTTGCGGCACTAGCACTCGCCAAAGGTGGTGCTCGCGTGGCAATCGTTGATATGCATGACGATAACCTTGCCGCCACTGCGGCAGAATCCGACAACATAACCGCCTACAAATGCGATGTTTCCGACGCAGTTGCGGTGCAAGCCTTAGTAGAGAAAGTTGAAAATGAGCTTGGCCCTATCGACCGCTTAACACAATGTGCTGCAATCATGCCCGGCGACTCTATTCGGGGCATGAGTATCGAACTCACCAACAAGCAAATGATGATCAATTACTGTGGCACAGTAAATATGGTCAAGACGGTTATGGAAGGCATGGAAAATCGCGGCCATGGTCAAGTAGTCGTATTTGGCTCCATGGCCGGATCGGTTCTAACACACGGTCTAGGTGGTTATAGTGCCACCAAAGCAGCAACTAATGTTTGGATGGAAGTACTGGCCGAAGAAATGCGCAGCAGCCCGGTTCATTACTTATTAGTTTGCCCGCCCATGGTTAATACGCCGCTGGTTGATCAGGCGGTAGAGAAAGGTCCCGGTTCAATTGTTGGTGCGAAAAAAGATAACCGAATGTCAGAACCACAAGATATTGTTGATGCCGTAGAAGCTGCACTTGGCAAAGGTAAAAGCGCGAAGAACTGGCGTGTTTGTCCGCAGTCGGCGGGCTTTATGATGCTGTTTCGGCGTCTCGCGCCTGGCTTGTTGTGGTGGGTGATGAGGAAGGCAAATCCTGATCAATAAGGCATAGCGTCAAACCCGGCTACGTTATCTCGCCTTCAATAAGCAGCCCTGGTCGCGCACGGCTGGACTTTGCACGTTCAGGACCCATCGCCGAGGTCTGAATTTTTCTCCACTCGGCGAATTTATTAAGTTCGCCTGAGATAGAGCGAACAGTCCAGGCCAATAACGCAACATCGTCTATATAACCCAGACCAATCAGGAAATCCGGGATCAAGTCAGCGGGCATAATAAAGTACAACAAAGCCGCAATGATCAGCATCAGTGATTTACTGGACAGGTCTTTGTATTCGCCGCGCCGGTGACTTCTCAACATATCAATCAACAGCTGCACCTGCTGCCAGGCTTCGTTCAAGCGACCTTTTCGTTCATCGGCTTTGCTGCCGGCTCTGTTCAACAGAGAGTCCAGTTTCTCTGGATTTTGCAGATACTCTTTCGCGAGTTTTAACGCGTCCAGATAAACACGGCTTCTTCGTGCCCGGTCATGGATTGCCATCGTCTACTCCTGCCTGCTAAAACATGCATTGTTCACGGCGTGTATTGCGCGCTGCTGCGTTGTCGGCCACCGGGACCACTGTAAGCCATACCCACGCCGGGTACTGCGCCGAACACTTCATCGCCCGGCAGCTGCGCGCTTAATGATTTCCATGCATCGATAATACGATCTTCAGCTGCGTAATCAAACGGATCTTGCATGACCATTTCTTCCATGCCGCCGGGCTCAGGCGGGTTGTCACGCAACCATTTCGCTGTTCGCGCCAAACCTTCAACAGGCTCAACTTTATCTGTGTATCCTAATTCATGTATGAGTTTACCCATATCCAATAGGCGATGCGTGCTTTGCGGCTGACCCAACAAGGGCAGGCCCGCCGAACACAATTCGTTAGGTATAGACACGATTTCCAGCTCATGCCCTAAGGCGTGCGCCAGCGCCTCTACAACCTGACGCAAGCTCAAGCACTGTGCGTCACCGCAGTTATAAATCTGGCCCTGGGCAACATCTGGTTTCTCGCTGGCCAGTAACACAGCGTGCGCAATATTCTCTGCGTAGCCGAAGGTTTGCAAGGTAAGCCCGCCGTCTGGAAGTATGATCGCTGGTCGTTGGTCGAGTATTCGTTTAACAACGCACCATTCACGCGGCGCCATTTGATACGGTCCGTAAACATAGGGGTAGCGAAAGTGGGTAGCATGCGGAATGTACTCAAACAGGGCTTGCTCGGTTTTTACAATACGAAAGCCCTTTTCATCTTCCTCCGGGCTGCTCACTTTGATCGCATCTTCTGCGGTGGGTGCCGGTAGACCGGTCGGCCACCATAGCTCAGCGTTCATGTAGCCACGATACGCAGGCGCGCCACCGGCTGAGATGAAGCGATCGCATTTATCGCGCATCACTCTGGCTACCGCTCTTAAGCGCCCGTAGGTCGCGATGCACAGATCGAAATGCTGAGCTGTTAGCGATGCGCCTAGAACCTCTTCATCATAGGGGTCCGACTGAATGCGCCGCAAATCGGTGGGTAATTCCGGTATTGAATGGCGGCCCCGGTTCAAAAGAGTCACATCATGACCACCTTCCAACAGTCCGTTTACGATAAACTGACCAGTGGCACCTGCACCCCCAATAACCAATGTTTTCATAGACTTAGCATCACCTCACACCGTAATCGCTGCTCTCATCGCCAGCAACTTACACAAGCGTCGCGCAGAAATACAAACGACACCCCAAGGTACGGTATCATACAGGGCTGCCATGCATTGATGGCCTGCTTTACAGACTGTATGACAACTTCAACACCCACACAATTGATTGATCGTTTCGGCCGCCAGGTCGATTACGTGCGCTTGTCGGTCACTGACCGCTGCGATTTTCGCTGCGTGTATTGCATGGCGGAAGACATGGAGTTTTTGCCGCGCAAAGAAATATTGTCGCTCGAAGAAATCAGCCGCATTGCCAAAGCGTTTATACGTCTGGGTGTGAGTAAAATTCGACTAACTGGCGGCGAGCCACTGGTGCGAAAGAATGTCGTGTCTTTAGCCAGCGACATTGCAGCAACCCCGGGCTTGTCCGAGCTCAACATTACCAGTAATGGCTCGCAACTTAGAAAACAGGCTCGGGCATTACGATCCGCGGGCGTTAATCGCTTAAACATCAGTCTCGATAGCTTACAAGCCGAGCGCTTCAACGCAATTACGCGCACCGGTAAGCTTGATCAAGTGCTGGACGGTATTGATGCGGCGCGTGAAGCAGGCTTTGACCGAATTAAAATCAATGCAGTAATACTCAATGGGCGCAATGAAGACGAAGTGCTCGACCTGCTGCAATTTTGTATCGAGCGAGACCTGGACATTGCCTACATTGAAGAAATGCCACTGGGTTTAATTGATGAGCACGACCGAGCCGTTACCTATTGCTCCAGCGACGACGTGCGAAGCATCATCAGCCAACGCCACCAGCTATTCAACAGCACAGCCAGTTCGGCAGGACCTTCTGATTACTACCATCTGACCGGTAGCCCTATTCGGGTCGGTTTCATCTCGCCGCACAGTCATAATTTTTGTCATTTATGTAACCGCGTTCGCGTAACCGTCGAAGGCCGGCTGTTGCTTTGTCTCGGCAATGAGCACTCCATGGACCTGCGCGCAATTTTGCGGGATGGCGCCAGTGATACGGAGCTTGAGCAAGCGATTACTAGCGCAATGGATTTGAAGCCTGAGCGTCACCATTTCAATCTACACGATGAACCGCAAATTGTTCGGTTCATGAATATGACGGGGGGCTAATGCCTGACTCTTCTTCACCGGCAGAACAATCATTGTCGTCTTCTGCCGACAGCGTAAAACACATTCGCGATGGTTTCGACCAACAGGGTTATATCTGTAGTGAGCAGATCGCGACTGCTGTATTTCTGGCTATAAAACTTGAAAAGCCAATTTTGGTTGAGGGGCCACCCGGTGTTGGCAAAACAGAGCTTGCCAAAACCGCGGCAGAGTATTTGCAGCGACCACTGATTCGCATGCAATGCTACGAAGGGCTTGACGAAAGCAAAGCGCTGTACGAATGGAAGTACGGCAAGCAGCTTTTGTATACACAGGTTTTGAAAGAAAAATTGGCCGATGTGATGCAAGGCGCCAAGGGCTTGGACGAATCTGTGCAACGCTTGCACCAGTTTGGCGACATATTTTTCTCTGAAGAGTTTCTCGAACCGCGCCCGCTGTTGAAAGCAATGGAGCAAGAAGAAGGCTCTGTGTTACTAATCGACGAGCTGGATAAATCCGATTACGAGTTTGAATCCCTGTTGTTGGAATTGTTATCTGATTATCAGGTTTCAGTACCAGAGATAGGAACGATCAAAGCTAAACACAAGCCACTGGTTATACTCACCAGCAACAATACGCGCGAAATTAGCGACGCATTAAAGCGACGTTGCTTGCATTTGTACATTCCATTTCCGGATGCACGTCTCGAGCAACGTATCATTGAGTCACGCGTACCTGAATTACCTGGTAAGTTGCGCGAGCAATTGGTGGGCTTTATTCAGCAGCTGCGCGAGCGCGATCTCAAAAAGCTTCCCGCAATCAGTGAAACCATAGACTGGGCGAAAACGCTGGTTCTGCTGCACGCCGATACACTTGACCGCGACATTGTGCACAACACCTTAAATGTGGTTCTAAAATTTCAGGAAGACATCGACAATATTGAGGCCGAGTTGAACTCAATATTGTCCAGCAACAAGATTTCCAAGTGAGTCTTTGAGTAAGCTATGCAACGAAAGCTGATTGATTTCGTTCGTGTACTGCGCAATGCAGACGTTCGGGTATCTACATCAGAAAGCATTGATGCAATGCAGGCCATGGCCTTGGTTGGTTATGATGATCGTTTGCTGTTAAAGCAGGCGCTTTCGGCAACACTTGCTAAAACGGAAGAAGAAAAAAGCAGTTTCGATTATTGCTTTGAGAACTTCTTTGCTTTCCAGGACCCGGATGTAAATGCTGAGGAGCGGACCGACTCATCGGTCGAGCAAGAGAAATCCAGTGATGATAACGCTAAGCCCAATTCTGGCGATAGTGAACCCAGCGCAAACTCGGGTGGCGATGAAAGCCAATCAGCTCTTGATGGCCTTGCCGACATGTTGATGAACGCAGATGCGGCTGAAATGTCAGCAGAGGTTGTTAGAGCCAGTGACGCCGTTGGTGTCTCGGATATAAAAATATTCACTCAGAAAGGGCAATATTCTCGCCGCGTGTTACAGCAAATGGGACTTGAAGGTTTAGAGGAAACCATTCATGAATTGGAACAATCTGAGTTTCAAACAGATCATCTGCTGGCCGAAGAACTCAAGCAACGACGTGACCAGTTACGTGATCGCATTCGAAACTACGTTGAACAGCAATATCTGTTGTTTGCGAGCAATGCCGGACAAAAACTACGTGAAGACGTTCTGAAACGAGCACGTTTATCCAGCCTGGATGCGCATTATTTTCGCGACATGCAGATGCTGGTTCATAAAATGGCCAAAAAGTTGGCCAGCCAGCACTCCAGGCGGAAAAAGATATTTAAGAAAGGCCAATTAAACGCGGGAAAAACCATTCGAAGAAACATCGCTAATGACGGTATTCTTTTTGAAACTCACTGGAAGTTCAAACGCAAGGACAGACCAAAAGTTCTGGCGATTTGTGATGTAAGCGGTTCGGTTAGCTTGTACGCCAGGTTCTTGCTGATGCTGCTGTACAGCTTGCATGACGTATTACCCAATGTCAGGTCGTTTGCGTTTTCGTCTCAGCTTGGCGAAGTAACGGATATTTTGCAGCGCTATCCGGTGGAAAAAGCGATCGAGTTGATCAATCATCAGTACGGCATGGGTTCGACAGATTACGGCTCGGCGTTTCAGCAATTCAGTGAACTGTGCCTTGACAGCATCGACCGTCACACAACCATTATTATGCTCGGCGATGGTCGCAACAATTACGGTGACCCTCAAACTGCGTTACTCAAAGCCATGCATGACCGCTGCCAGCGACTGCTTTGGCTCAACCCGGAGAACAAATCACTGTGGTCTAGCGGTGATTCTGAAATGCGCCGTTACGCTGTGTACAGCCACGATGCAGTGGAATGCAATACACTGGGTCAACTCGAAAAAACCATCTCTCGGATGCTGCGCCTGACGCTCTGACCCTGGCGTTTCCCAAGTGGAAAATAGCCACACATATCCTATTCTTTGAGCATGCAAATAGCTGATTTTTCAGCATTTTTTGTGCGTTTAACCATCAATTTGGGCGATTAACACTCAACTACTGACACCAGCGCTTAATTGGTGATCAGCCTGGCATTTGTTCGGAACGTTATGCAGACACAGGCAGTACCATTGGTCGAACAGACGGACACTGAATCGTCTGCGACCAGCACCGCATCTGGCAGTCAAAATCTGAACCGTCTCGCTCAGCAGTGGTTACACACCCAGTGCGCAATGGTCAAAGAGCTGCATTCGGCACAAGTGTTGTGTTATCAAATCGACAACCGACAGCTGCTGTCTCTGTCGCACTGGCCGCAAGCCATTCCCGAATTTCAGTCTGTGCCAGACACGATTGTTGACTGCCTGCAAAGTCAACAACACAGTATTACCACCTTAAATAGTGGTGAGCAGAACGCTATTGACCAGGTGTGCTACCCATTACTGCGCACTTCTTGCTTTGTATTTGTAGTGCATCTCAATATGCGCGCGCGCAATGAGCTGATGCAGCGTTCAGTTCTGAACATGTTGCAGTGGGGAAGCCACTGGTTCCGGTTTGCCTATCTTCAGCCCGAGCAGGCTGCATCGGTATCGCACATGTCACTGTGGACCACCGCCGCCCGATGTCTCGAGCAGCAGGATCTTACAGCGATGAGCAGCTGCATGGTGTCTGAGCTAGCCACGCAATTACGCTGCACGCGAGTGAGCTATGGCCGTTGGAATGGTAAACGTCTTTCGGTTACCGCAATCTCACACAGTGCTAATTTTAGTCGCAAGACAGAAGCCATACAGCGCTTGTCGGCAGCGATGAAAGAAGCGATTGAACACGATCGCGTTATTCATTTCCCAGATCAGACTGAGCAAAGTTCACCGCACAGTCTGGCCCACCAATTATTGTGTGACAGTTCAGCCAACGGTTCTTTGTGCACTGTACCAATTGGTGTTGACGGCAGTCTTTTTGCCGCGCTTACGCTGGAAAGGCCCGCGGAAAAACCTTTCTCCAGCAATGAACTCGATTATGTACAACACCTAAGTGCTTTGCTGGCTAATACGCTGTCTCTGCACCAGGAACAACAACTGAATATCGCCCACCGTGGCATCAAGAAAATTCAGCAGCTAACCCAGAAGCTGGGGCGTAAGGGAAATGGCAGTTTAAAACTGAAGGTTGCTGCAGCACTGCTGGTGGCACTGTTTCTAACGTTTGCAAAAGGCGAACACCGGGTTACTGCGCCTGCCATCGTTGAAGGCAAGGTGCAAAGAGCGGTGGTAGCACCTTTGGATGGTTTTTTATCGTCTTCCAATGTTCGCGCCGGCGACTCTGTTAAAGCGCAACAGCTGATGGGCCTGTTGGATGATAAAGATCTTAAGCTGGAACAACTGAGCATTACCAGTGAGCAACAAGAACTGGTCGGCGCCTATCGTGAAGCCATGGCAGAGCATGACAGTGCGAAAGTGGCCGTCATAGCGGCACAGATTGATCAGGCTAACGCGCGTATGCAATTGATTAATGAGCAGCTCAAGCGCACCCGATTAATGGCACCTTTTGATGGCATTATTATTGAAGGTGATTTAAGTCAGTCACTGGGCTCACCCGTCAATAAAGGCGATGTGTTATTTAAGGTCGCGCCTCTAGCAGACTACCGAATCGTGTTAAACGTAGACGAGAAAAACATAGCGGGTATTGAAAGCGGGCTCAATGGCACTTTGGTACTGACCAGTTTACCGGGCGAAAGGCGACAGCTGGTTGTTGAGAAGGTGACTTCGGTATCCATAGCTGAAGACGCCAGCAACTACTTTCGAGTTGAAGCTAGAATCAGTGAGGACGATGCAGCTACTCCTGCCGGGCAGCAAGACTTGCGTCCCGGTATGGAAGGTGCAGCAAAACTCGATCTGGGCGAGCGCAGTTTGGTCTGGATCTGGACGCATGAGCTGATTAATTGGCTGCGTCTCAAAGCTTGGGTATGGCTGCCGTGATTGAAGAGCTGTTCAGTCCGTATTGGTATCGAGTTAAAGATCTTCAGCCCAGTCTCAAACCGCAGATTGATATCAGCTGGCATATTTACCGTGGCCAGGATTGGTTCATTGTGCGCGACCCGGTCGGTGCACGCAGCCATCGTTTTAGCACCAGTGCGTATCGTTTCGTTAGCCTAATGGATGGCGAGCGTTCCGTTGAATCCATCTGGAATCAATGCAACGAGTCTCTAGGCGATGACGCGCCAAGCCAAAACGATATTATTACTTTGTTGTCAAAACTGCATGCAGCAGACTTAATGCTGGCCGATGTAAGTCCTGCCTTAAGCGAGTTACTGAAACGCGGAACAAAGCGCGAACGTGCTCAGCGAAGCAGTCATTATAAAAACCCCGCTGCACTGCGGTTCCCACTGGTGGACCCCGACAAATTTCTGAATCGTACCCAACACTTGGCAAAGCCACTGTTCACTATGCCAGTGTTGGTAGCCATCGGTTTATTGTGCGTGTTAGCAGGCTTACAGGCTGCGAACAACTGGAATTCATTGAGCTATGCCATTAGCGAACAAGCTCTGCAGCCATACAATATTGTGTTGCTGGTGCTTCTTTACCCGTTGGTAAAATTACTGCACGAACTGGCGCATGCCTATTCGGTAAAACTGGAAGGCGGTGAGGTACACGAATTAGGCATCATGTTATTGGTGTTAATGCCTATACCCTACGTGGATGCATCAGCGTCCAGTTCGTTCTCGCAGCGCAGTAAACGAATACTGGTCAGTGCGGCCGGTATGATCGTTGAGCTGGGTTTAAGCGCATTGGCAATGATGCTCTGGTTGGTATTAGAAGACGGTTTAATTCGTAACATGGCTTTGAACGTAGTGCTGATTGGCGGTGTTTCGACCTTACTTTTCAATGGCAATCCTTTACTGCGCTACGACGCCTACTACATGCTCGTAGACGCTATTGGTATACCGAACCTCGCGCAGCGCTCCAATCAATATCTTGGTTATTTGATTCAGCGCTATTGCTTCAAAATTGAAGGCGCGCAATCGCCAGTCAGTGCTCGTGGTGAACCTGCCTGGTTTGTTTTTTATTCCATCGCTTCGTTTCTGTACCGCACCGCCTTGATGCTGATGATCAGCTTGTACCTTGCCGGCAAGATGTTCGTGCTCGGTGTCATGTTGGCGTTGTGGATGATGATGACCCAATTTGCTCTGCCTATCGCCAAGCTATTGGGGTTCCTGTTATCAGATCGACTTGGGCCTCATCAAAGTCGTGCATTAGCTGTCTCCGGCCTGGCTACCGTTGCAATTGTGCTGCTCTTAACAATGGTCCCAATGCCATCCAACACTCAGCACGAAGGCGTTGTTTGGCTGCCAGGTAACGCCCGAATTAGTGCCGACCTCGATGCCGTGGTACATCGCGTACTCGTGCAACCTGGTCAACTGATCAGTAAAGGTCAGGGCATTGTTGAGCTGGACGATCCCGAACGCCACGCCAATCTGGCCATCGCACAAGCCAAACTCAATGAACTGGAAGCACTTAAAATTGATTACCAGGTTAACGACCGCATTCAAGCCGCCGCAATAGAAGAAAAAATTCGAGCTGCTGAGGCAAGAGTTGACCACGCACAGGGGAAAGTGGACGATCTATTGGTCATCAGTCCTGCTGATGGTCGCATTGCGATTCCCTATGCCGATGATCTGGCCGGTACCTTGGTCAAGCAAGGACAGTTGCTTGCTTATCTCAAAAACGATTCTAGAGCACGCATTCAGCTGGTTGTTGATCAGGCTGACCAAGATCGTATACAACGCAAAGTTGACCGCGTTCAGGTGCGCTTGAGCAGTGCTGTACCAACGGTCATGACCGCCAGCATTGCACAGCAAACACCTAAGGCTGGCAATGCATTGCCCAGCAAAGTGTTGGGCACTACTGGTGGCGGTACAGTGATGGTCGATCCTGGTGACAAGAGTGGCAAACAAAGTCTTAATGCCTTTTTCCAATACGAGCTCGAAATACCCCTGGCTTTGGAAAATGCTCAGCTGGGCACTCGCGCGTATGTGCGTTTCGATCACGGTACAGAAACCATTTCACAACAATTGGTTCGGCGTACGCGTCAGTTATTCTTAAAGCACTTCAATGCCTGATTGGATTTTTCACAAACGCGACAGTCTTCGACCTGGCGTGCGTCTTGGCGCCTATCCACAAAGAGAAGACATTGATTCTGGCATAGCCGATCGAATTACGGATTCCGTGGGCGTTAAATGGCAGCAGCTAAAAGGTAAGCGCCACTGTTCCCTGAGTTACGTATCTGAGCAAGTGAACAAGGCAGAGAAAAACTTACCAAAAACAGGCAGCCGCGAGTTCAATGCGTATCTGCAAAAATTAAAAACGGATCTCGCCCGCGAAGGTTTGCAAACGGAATTGGTCGCTAAAGCGTTTGCTGCGGTTCGTGCCTGCGCAGAGCATACATTGGGTAAACGACATTATGACGTTCAGCTGATGGCGGCCTGGGCGATGGTCTACGGCTACATGGTTGAAATGGGTACTGGCGAAGGCAAGAGCTTAACTGCGACTTTAGCGGCCGCATGCGCTGGCATGGCAAAGATACCCACCCATGTGATCACCACGAACGAATATCTGGCCAGTCGCGATGCAGCCGAGATGGCGCCGCTGTATCGTGCGCTGGGCTTACAATGTACTGCGGTTGTGGAAGACATGACGGCACCGCAGCGCCGCAACGCCTATGCCGCTGATGTTACCTACTGCACAAACAAGCAGGTGGCGTTTGATTATCTACGCGACCGCTTGGTAACGCAGAACGAAAGCAGTCAGCTGGCACTTCGACTTCGCCAATTCGATCCAGAGACTGGCCCGGTATTACGCGGCTTGTGCTTTGCTATCGTCGACGAGGCCGATTCTGTGTTGATTGACGAGGCCTGCACGCCTCTGTTGCTGTCGCGAGAAATAAAAGACCCCGACCGCGAACAGATGTACGCCGACGCACTTGGCTTAGCAAAACACTTGGAACAAGAACAAGACTTCACGCTCAAACAGTCCGAAATGAAGGCCACGCTGACAAGCAGTGGCAAATCACGTTTGGAGGAATTGTGCAGTGTGGATAGTGATGCAGGTGTTGGTTTACAAGGTATTTGGCGCGGTAAACAGCGCCGCGAATGGCTTGTGCAGCAAGCGCTTGCGGCTTTGTATATTTTTCGCGCTGACGAACACTACCTGATCCGTGATGATCGTATTGAGATCATAGACCCCAATACGGGTCGTACCATGCCTGATCGCTCCTGGCAGCAAGGCTTACATCAAATGGTCGAAACCAAAGAGTCTTGCGCGCTTACCGGACAACGTGAAACCCTGGCCCGCATTAGCTATCAGCGGTTCTTTTTGCGCTATCTGCAACTGGCGGGTATGAGTGGTACCTTGAGCGAAGTATCTGGCGAATTGCAATCTGTATACAGCAAGCCTTTGTTATTGGTGCCCCCGAACAAACCACGACTTGCTCGCGGTCTGGCTTGCCACGTATCAAGTAACAGTGACGCGAAATGGCAAGTAATCGCAGAGCGCGTATGCGAGCTGCATAAAAGTGGCCAGCCGATATTGCTCGGCACGGCGTCAGTAGCAAACTCTGAAAAACTAAGTGGACTACTGGATGCTTACCAAATTCCACATCTTGTACTTAGCGCAAGACAAGACGCTCAAGAGGCACAGGTTGTCGCTGGCGCAGGTCTTAGAAATGCAGTGACTGTAGCAACCAACATGGCGGGGCGGGGCACAGATATTAAGCTTGGTAGAGGTGTTGAACGTTTGGGTGGCTTGCACGTTATCGCGTGCGAACCCAATCAGTCAGGTCGTGTGGATCGACAACTATTCGGTCGCTGTGGGCGTCAGGGAGAACCCGGCAGTTTCGAAATGTATGTTGCGCTGGATGATGCGTTAGTAAGCGATCACTTACCTCACAGCCTTCATAATCTCGGCTTAAAAATGCGTTCTAGCGCTCCCAGTCTGGCCGCTTCCTTGCTAACCAAATTGCCACAACGCAGCCTACAGCAAAGGCTTCGTGCGCAGCGACGTCAGGTGTTGCACCAGGATAAACAAATGGAAGATTTACTCGCCTTCAGTGGGCGTAGTGAATGAGGGGTTGGCAGTGCCACTCTGATCACGATGGCAATCAGAGCGACTCTCAACAAATTAGTCCAAATTAGGCGGCGTCAGAATTTGCCTTTGCTTTCGATTTCGACTTTTTGCGCGCTATCGGCTTGGCTTCGGTAGCGTATTGTTCAGCCACATTACCTTGATCCCGAGCTTCTTGATTCACATTTGCTTCGTTGGCAGCATTCTCTTCAGTCGCACTAAGCTGGGCTGCTTGCTGCGGCGACACCAAGGTGTTGTTGCGGATATTGACGATCGTTTGATCAACAATGTCCATCCCACCCATTCCCATGCCGTTATACATCGCAGCCAAAAACTGCAAAGTATTTGCCGCCTGGTCACTAAAATTCCACTGGCAGTCATTGATTTTGCAGTCACGCAAAACCGGTAAAACACCACCTTTATAGACCAAAACACTGTCGCTTATTTCGCAGTCAACAAAACTGTTTCCGTCTAGGGTAATTTGTTTTTTGCTTATTTTTTCGCCTTTAAGTTCCATTTTTGAGCACCTTTATATTTATTTGATGGTCTCTTTAGATTAGCGCAGCCGATCAATATATCCAGCGCGCAATTAGCCGTTAGCGAACGATGGGATTACTACAGAAATGATCTAAGCTTTTAGGATATCCGCCAAACTTTCTATCAGGGATACGGACATCGTGAACAAAGTACTATCAAAAACAAACGTACTCCTATTTGCAATAGCCACTTCTGCCGCGCCTGTTTCTTGGGCAGCCAATCAAGAGCTGGACTGTTTAATTGAACCAGAGATGACCGTTGAATTGGGCAGCTCAGTGGATGGAATTGTCGAAAAAATCGCGGTCGATAAAAGCGATTTTATAAAACACGGCGATAAGCTGGTAGCACTCGAGTCCTCAGTGGAGAAAGCCGCCGTTGCACTGGCACGAGAACGCGCCCAGATGGAAGATACAATCCAGGCAAAGCAAGTAACCGCTGCATACACTGCCAGACAACGAGAACGCGTACGCGAGTTACACGAGAAGAAAGCCGCCTCTGGAGCCGACAAAGATCAGGCCGAGACTGATGCACAGCTTGCCAAACTTGAACTTGAAACCGCGCGCAATAATAAGCGACTTGCCGAGTTAGAACTCGCCCGTGCAGAAGCCGCACTCCAACAGCGCACTATAACCAGTCCTGTGTCAGGCATTGTTGTTGATCGATATCTGAATCCCGGCGAATCTGTCGAGGACAAACCAATTCTAAAACTTGCGCAAATTGACCCTTTGCGCATAGAAGTTATCGCACCGCGCGAATTGTTTGGCAAAGTTAAAAAAGGTATGACTGCGCAGATATTTCCCGAGCAGCCTGCCAGTGGTCGTTATGAAGCTGAGGTAAGTGTGGTCGACGGCATTGTCGATGCGGCCAGCGGTACGTTTGGCATCAGACTCACTGTACCCAACGCTGATCACAAGTTGTTTGGCGGCCTGCGCTGTAGAGCACAGTTTGCGTTGGGAGCTAACGCATCGAACCGGGACCAAGCCAGACAAGGCATGCGTGCCGAGCCAATGATCGTTCAAGCTGCCGAATAATGACTGACGCTTTCAAGAGCCAACAGCATGGACTGCCTGAATATGGCCATTGAAATCCCGATGAATGAGTTAGTCTGACCATGAAAATGAACTGGTCTCTGGCCAAGATTAATCCGATCACTCAGATTAGCGTTGGAATTGTCTGTCTGACGGCTAGCTTACTCTTTATAAGCGAATTGTTCGGTCTGATACCAAACAGCCAGAATGCAGAACTTGAATCGCGTAAAAAATTCGCGGAAGTGTTTGCTATTCAATTGTCTTCGCTTGCTTATCGTGGGCACGAATCAACCATTGAAAGCACACTTAAACTACTGGTTGAAAAAAACGATGATCTCGAGTCCGCCGCTATCCGCACCAGCGGTCGAAATTACGTATTTGGCGAACACGAACAGCATTGGTCGAATCAAGAGAATATCGACGGTGAAAGTGAACAGCTGATACCCACCCAGATCAGTGTTCCTATTTTTCGTGACGGCTTACGCTGGGGCCTGGTAGAACTTCGTTTCGCAGAAGCAGAACTTAGCGGCTGGATGGCATGGGTAAAACGCTACCCAACACTAGCACTGGTGGCTTTCGTTACTCTATTTGGGTTTATGGCCTATCGATTATTCATGAAACGCGCTTTGCGCGAATTGGATCCTTCAGCCGCCATTCCTGACCGGGTCAAAACTGCGTTTGATGCGCTTGCAGAAGGTGTACTCATCATTGATGAGCAGCGCTCGATTGTGCTCGCGAACTCCTCGTTTATTCAGTTTGCCCAAATGGACGCCGAGGAGCTTATCGGTAAAAGCCCGGATATGTTCGACTGGGCTTATACGGAGGGTGGCGAGCAGGCTGGCTCCGAGGAGTTGCCTTGGAACGCTGTTTTTGATGACGCGAGAAACCGTACAGGTATTCGTCTGTTTCTACATGACGGTTCAGGTGAAGAGCGCGTATTCATGGTGAATTGCGTGCCTATTCACGACGGTGGTGGTGAGGCCCGTGGTGTGTTGGCAACGTTTGACGACGTGTCGGAACTGGAAGAAAAGAACAATCATTTACGGGTGATGCTTGGCAAACTGCAAATGTCGCAACAGCGCGTTCAGGCTCAAAATGCCAAGCTGCATTTACTTGCAACCCGAGATCCTATGACGAACTGTCTCAACCGTCGTTCGTTCTACACTGAGTTTGAACAAAAGTTTGTACACGCGCGTAACAAGAACGAAGACTTAACAGCCATCATGGTCGACATTGACCATTTTAAATCGATAAACGATAGCTTCGGCCACAGCGCCGGCGACGAGGTGATCAAGATTCTCGCCAAGGTATTGCATGATAATGCACGCGAATGTGATTTGGTTGCTCGCTATGGCGGTGAAGAATTCGCTATCGTTCTGGAAAAAATAGACTCACGAGGTGCAGAAAGCATCGCCACCCGAATCGGTAAGGCCTTAGCGGAAAGTGACGCGGTTGAGCATACAGAAGGTAAGGTAATTACAGCCAGCCTTGGCGTTGCAAGCATCACTCATGGCGCGAAAGATAAGGAAGCGCTACTCGATGAGGCTGACCAGGCTTTATACGTTGCCAAAGAAACTGGTCGAAATCGTGTTGTGTGTTTCAGCCCAGAGATGCAAAGCGAGCATGCAGGTAAGGCCGAGACCGAGAACGTCCCGGCTGAACTTCGTATTGCCGCCAATGACGGTTCCGATGCAAATACAACTGATGAAGTGAACGCTATGCGATCGCGCCTGCAGGAACTTGAGCAGCTTGCAGAAGACAAAGAGCATGAGCTTGAAGCATTGATTAGCTTTGACTCCTTGACTGGATTCAAACGCCGCGATCCTTTTCACGAAAGTATCGGCCAGGCTATTGTTCGTGGTTATCGCTATGAGCAGTTGACTGCCGTGTTATCGATTGGTGTCACGTCTTATCGCACGGTCAGTGATACTTTGGGGTTTGAGCTCGCTGACACAATGCTTGCCGAAATTGCGCAGCGGTTGGAATCTGTGTTGCGCTCCAGCGACTCATTGGTCAGCTCAGAAGGCGATAATTCATTTGCCGATATTTCTCGGCTGGGCTCGGATGAGTTTGGCTTGCTATTAAGCGAGCTAAACAATAAGGACGCGATTGACGTAGCTTTGCAGCGATTCATCACCGCGATCACAAAACCTTTACAGCTGGGCGACGTTACTGTCGAACCGATCTGCGCGATCGGTGTCAGCGTATTTCCTGATGATGGAAGTTATGCCGAACTGTTAACCCATAATGCCGCTGTAGCTCGGCAGCATGCAGTGGCCGTTGGTGCTGATTACTGTCTCTATAGTCCCGAACAAGAAGAGCATGCCCAAGAGTTGCTGCAACAGGGCATGGCATCCTAAAATAGTGCCTTCTTTCGGAGGTAGCTATGCGACAAGGCAGTTTCTGGGGGTGGTTCGCCGCCGCACTATTCCTGACAGCATTAATAATCAGTTTATCGAGCCTTAGCACTGAACCTACCCGCAGAGCTATTCTAAATGCCAAAGTTCTCACCATGGACGCCAACAACGCTATCCATGAAGCCGTGCTGATCGACCAAGGTCGTATTGTTGCGGTTGGCAGCAATGAAGAAATTTCCAAACAAATCGACAAGTACACCGAGGTAAGCGATGTAAACGGCAAAGTTCTGATGCC
>JBGCDE010000130.1:0-54168 GCA_045105115.1 Pseudomonadales bacterium
GTCAAACCCGTCTGGCCGCATGGGCAGTGCTGATGAAGTGGCCGCTGCCTGTGTTTGGTTGGTGTCTGGCCAGGCTTCGTGGGTTAATGGGCAGAGTCTAGTGGTGGATGGTGGGCAATTGTTTCATTGATTACCGTCAAAGTCAGCGGCCAGTTCGTTGGCCATTAAACCAGCGGAGTTGGCAATGGTGTTACACCTAACCATGCAAATTCAAATACCGCAGGTGGTTACCGAAGCCAGTGATTCCGGTTGTCATTTAGTGTTTTCTCAGCGGACGTGAACCGAACCAGCAGCTTGCCATTGATCATTAAGGGAATAACGATAACCATACGGACCACCTTGAATGCCTAGATAATACAGTGTGCCGTCTTGAGCCTGTAGGTAAACATAGTCGGCATCCCGGCTAGTTTCCCTGGCATTCACCCATTGTTGGTTGGTATATACTACCCAGGCAGCACCGCCTTGATGTTGGAATATTTGAAGATCGCCTTCAAAATATCCTACTTGTGTGGTGTCAAATACGCCTTGCGTATGCGCGGCGTGACCCGCTTGTTCTGACGCCATGTTCTGCATGCTCTCCTGCTCTGCATTCACTGCGTTATTTTGTTCTTCCACACAATTAACACAGTCATAAGAGAAATTTGTCTCCACTCTTGGTTCCAGTGCTCCCACGCTTAAATCACTGATTGATGTTAACTGTGCGGCGATCATGTAGGACGCAGGCAACCAAAACGTGCTGCCGCATGTTGCTTCGGTTTCCTGGCTCATGCACTTGGCAACGCTACTGTCCGCGCCAAAGTTGATGGTGGCTTTAGAAACAAGTGCTTCCTTACCCTTGACAGCAATACTCTCGAATATATAGACCGTTGTATCTGACGCGCTGTCGTGTATTTTGAATCCAACCTTTAGTATCTGCTTACCGTCTCCATAGTCAATCAAGCGCATAATATCCTCATCTACTTCGCATTGGATGTTCCCCTGACTGCACGCGGTAAGGCGCGTGTTCATATAGATGCTGAAGAACTCTGGATCACCAGCCTCGATGGTTTGGCCGCTTGAGTCTTCAAATTCCAAATGCCCGTGCTGTACCGCAAACTCCACCTGCTCGCGACTATTCTGATTCAGCTCAGTCACCAGATACCATTCACCGTCAACTAACTCATACTTAAGTTTGTGGCCAGATGGCACAACAATAATTAGCCCTAGATTCTGATCTTCATAGACATCAAACGCGAGATTGCGTTCTGCATCGGTCACGATTGTTGGAACGATATGATCCCAAAGCTCCGTCAGCCCTTCAGCAGGGTTGGCGGATATTTCCAATTGTTCAAAGGTTTTTGTTTTGGTTTTCGACCACTTATACGTGAATTCACCATCAACTTTTTCGATAATAAATTTGCTGCCTACTTCACGTGCTACGGAGGAATAATAAAACTCTGCGTTAGCAATATCAGATGGTACGTCGCTTACATCTGGGCCTTTCATCATCTCACCGATGTACGGTGCAGGTATCAGCCAATTATGGTTTGATGTGCCTTTGTCTAATCCGCCTTCTACAATTCCAACCAGCTTGCCAGTGTCGTCATGAAACACTGGCCCGCCCGAGTAGCCTTTGTAAACGCCACCGGTAACATAGTAAATGGGCAGGTGAATAGAAGGCATTTTTAGAGCTTCAAGACTCTTTGCCAACTTTTCGCTCACGAGATGCTTCAATGTTTCGTTTGCAGCTGACGCTTTTCTCAGGTTTTTGGTGGTGCTTGTGCTGTTGCCTGGCTTGTACCCGTAGGCCGTAAACGTGGGCTTTCCGCTAGGACGGTTATTTTCGTAACTGGACAATGGTGTACATCCTGCCATCGCTTCTGTTGTTTGAAGCAGCGCTAAATCTGCGCGCCTCAGATATTTCTTCACCTTGGCTCTGTAGGGCGTGCCTCTGCATTCAACATGAATACTGGCGGGCTTTGCCCGCAAAGCGTGCAAGGACGTAATCACTTGCTTAGAGTTCTGCCAAACAAAACCACTCGCCACGCTATCGTCAACGACCACTCTAACGACAGATTTGTGTCTTGGGTCTGTGCCGCTGCTGCTAAGTCGCTGATCCAGAGTTGTCTGCGCGCTTAAAGAGACAGATAGCAGTGAAATACTCACTAAAGACAATACTGTACGTACGAAATGCAGGTTGATCTTCATAATTTTTCTTCCTATTTACTCTTTAATGTCGACCGAACAAAGTACTGGTGTAAGTAATTTAAGCGCCGCATTGCGCCTATTTTCGGATATTTCTTTATCAACTCTATTCAGTACTTTCACAAATTCTATTGATTCGGCAAAAGCCTTCCTGCGTTGTTCATCATCGATTTTATCGATATTGATAAGTTTGCAGGATTCTGCCTCAGGCTTTAGTGGCGTTTCAAACTCGAGTGAAGAGCCGCACGCTGCATCTCTGGCTATAAACAATAAGGGCTTTTGGTCATCCAATGGCAGGCGTTTCTCAACCTTGTCGGCCAGCTGGTGCCAACCTAGCTCGCCGTCCGGATCTCTGAAGCGGAAGTTTTTAAGTACGTCTGAGGCAGTGGCTTCATCATCCCATGCGGTAGCCAATTTATGGCAGACAGAGCGGTTAACGCCGCCACCTGAAAACATCACACTCGCTGGAGTGATGCTGGATCTGCGTACCGTTTTCTTAACACCATCGGCAGTTTCGATTTCCTCAGTTATGGTAAGAAGCGCAATGACCTGGTCGTCACTGATACCCTTGAAAGCAGTACGTATCTGACCCGCTTTCTCTATTAAGGTCGGCGATAGCAAGCCATTATCTCTGACGTATATGCCGGTAAGACCAGACAAGGCGACTGCCAAGCCGAACGAGCCTATACGCAATCCTTTGGCAGTGCTGAAATGCCTATCATTGAGTCCGAGCAGTGTGGCTAGACCCACGCCAACGGCGCCTATAAAAATACTCACAACTGATTTTGCATCCGCGCCTTGGGGTGCAGCCAGTCCCATCAGCAGGCCCACCATGATGCCAATACCAATGCCGCTGTATACGGACACCATCAGCGATGTTTTCGGCTTGCCGCCGCCGGGTTCAAAGCTATTCTGATTCATGCTTGAATGATCCTCTTTATCGATGGCTAATAGCCCCGGTACTCTTGGAAACTTCACGGCACCGGTTTGGCCGTTAACGATGACAGATGTTTTGCCATCGGGCGTTTCCGCCGTGGCATACCAGTGCGGCAGCAATACGCTGCGTGCACTGAGGTGTTTGTACTTGGTGTCGGTTTTCATGCCGCGCTGTTGGTGGCCGCCAATTCGGTCCAGGCCTTCGGCTTCTATTTCATTGTCAAAGTACGGAGTTACCTGGTCGAATCCGGCTTGCATGGACTGGTTTTGTGGCACTACCCGCAGCGATGCATCGAGTTCTTTTAAAGGCTGCGCTGTTTCAAAATCCCAAACCCAATGGCCTAAGCCGCCGCGTCCTGCGGGTGAGGTTCCGGCCGGAACGACGAAATTCTTAACCTCTACGTCAAACACTTCGGCAACGTCTTCCCATTCAAGTGCCGGCGAATCGGTGTCGAAGGCTTTTACCATGCCTCGCTGCGCAGACAGCGAGGTGCGTGTTCCAACATCAAATACCCAGTGCGGCAAATAGACGGGTTCGAGGCTGAGGATATTCTCGCTTTGTATTTCCAACGCAGACGTGACGCTTTGCCTTGCGTCATCTGCATTGAGCGAAGCGGGTATAATATGCTCGGCAAGCTCGGTTCTTGCGTCGGTTTTTTCTATGTTGTTATTACCGCAGACTGAGCAGTGTTGCTCATCATCCGCAAGCAGTGAGGCCGTAGCGCCACATTGTTTACATACTGCTGCGTTGACTGTGCGCAAGCGTGTGCGGTGATCCAAAGTGATTGTTTCGCCCAGCAGATTGCGCACAGGGCCTTTGCTGTCTTGCAGTTGGGTTTGCCAGTTCGACTGCGCTTCAGGTAAGCGCCATTGTTTTAGGTCGTTGACGGCCTCTTCACGAGTGTACAGAGCCCATTCGAACTCGCCGGGCTCCAGGGATTCTTCCGTTTCCTCTTCTTCCTCATCCCACATCGGGGCGCGATTGAATGACACGCCCGCGCCGCTACCCGTGCCAAATTTTGCTTCCACAAAGGCGGCAGCGGAATCAAAAGCCTCAAAAATACTGTGGCCTTGCACCAGCGATTTGTAGAAAGCATCAGAAAACAGCGTGGCTTTGGTATCGTTTATTTTGACCGCAGTGGCGATAACGGCTGGCACGCCGACTGCGTGAAGAAGCGTCACTTGCTCTTTGTTGGCGCAGCCGTTTAAAAACACCAGTTTCAGACCGGCTTGCTGTCCCAGCAATTTTGCAATACCACCAGCACCTCCTACGCCACCTTCCAGCTGCAGCATGGAACCATCAGAGTGGCCGCCATAGTGAAAGATAACGATGCGCCCGTCGTGCAATAACAGGTCGCTGTACAGCTCATCCACTTCGGAGCTTTCTTCGCGATGGATAGCAATTTTGTCAGTTTGCTGCAGTTCGTGCAGCGTGTTGAAAATATTTCGGCTCTCTTCCTTAAGCGTGGCTAGATGATCGTCCAGCGAGTTTGCAAACGCTAGAAATACGACAGGCAGCTTGGAGGCCATGCTTAGTGTTTGGTCTTGGCTTTGCCGGTTGCAGCACGTTTAAGAATAAACGAGCGATTGATGGCGTCCCAATCGGGGCCGTTGGCTTTTGCTTTGGTTACAGGCTTGGACGCGTTGCCACGAATGGCGCTCTCCAGTGGTTTCAGTTTCTTCGCGGCCGAGCGCGTACCTTGCTGATTTAGCCAAGTGAAATCTGAGGCTTCAGTAGTGATGAAAATCTTGCAAGTTTCAAGGCCGAAGTCTGTGGGGTGGTTTTTGGCCAATTTTGCGCGCAGTTTGCGTTTCCCGTGGCCAATACGAATTGATTTACCAGCCTGAATTTCTTCACTGGATTTTCTGGGTGGGTAGAAGTGGCCAATTTCCTTGTTCGCGCTCATCCACAGTACGCTGATGAATACCGAGCGAGAGGCTTCTTTATTGCAAACCTCCAACACCATAGCGTCGTCTTCGGTAAATTCGGTACTGCCGCCGTTGGCCAGCTTCAGTTTGTCGCTCGCACTGCGTTTATACAGGTTGAATTCTACATTCAAGTTGGTCACTGGATTGTCTAATGCAATGGTTCGGCGAAATCGAGCAATGGTCTCCAAGTTGCTGACCAGCAGCTTGGCAACGCCGCGTTCACTCAATGGATGCAATGGCATCGCCAGCTCGTCGTCTTCGTGGAAAGCCCAGCTGGCCTCGGTCAGATTCTTGCCCGTTACCGGAGATTGTGCACCAATGGGTAATACATTGGCCGTTACGTCAGCATCAGATACCGAGCTGGCGAGTGTAAGAAGTTTTGAGCTTTGAATACCTGTCTTTATTAAGGCCTGCTGCGCGGTCGTAAGTGCATGTAAGCCAACACATAGTTGCTGCGGTTCAATGACCGCCTGGGTTTCAACGCATCGCGAGCCAGTCTTGACCGGGCTGGACGATGAAATGACCGTGGCACTAGAGCTCAAAGCCCCCACTTTGCTCACCTGCAGAATGCCTTGACTGCTTGCGCCTTCGGTTTGCTTGGTGCCCTGAGGATACGCTGTCCAGCGCGAGCCTATGCGCAGGCCCTGTGCAGCACCACCGCCCAACGTCACGTTGTTGCCAGATACTTTCTCAACCGGAATAAAACGCAGCGGTTCAATATCTTTAACGCCAAACAACTCTCTATCCAGGCGGCCTTCAATTTGCGGATTTTGACCGGACACCCTGGCCACTACACCGGCACAGGCCAGCTCGAAAACGTCGCGATACGTGGTGCCCGGCTTGGCGCGAGTCATTGCGTTAATCAGGTTGTAGCTGAGTACGCCGTGTTTGTACCTTTTGCCATTGGACTCCGAAAAGTACTTTTCCTTGGAGGTCTGCATATCCCGACAGCCGGAAATAACTACGTAATTATTGCTGAGTGCCAACCAGCCGCCGGGGCCTTTTTTTCGAATCGCTTTTTTGGAGACTGGAGCCGGAGCTTTGTTTTGGGTTGGGCGAGCTGATTCTGGAACATGCCGAGCTTTGGTGCCGTCACCGCTGCTGCGTGTCATGGTTGCCGAATGGCAGGCGTCGAAGATCAGCGTGATATAACGTGTTTTTTGAGCTAATCGGGTGAGCCAATCGTTGATCTGATCATCACGAATCTCACGGTATTCCTTACCCTCAGGATACCTCTTCGACACCTTGATTGGTTTGCAATCATCCGCTGGCAGGATGCAATTGTCTTTACCGCTACCTTCGTTAGAGTAACCGTCGCCACCTCTAATGGTGCTTCGAGCTCCGTGACCGCTGTAATGCAACACAACAATATCGTCTTTTTTTGTACGACGAACCAAGCGGTTCATTTCCTGCAGAATGCGCTTGCGGTTGGCAGCTTCGTTGTGCAGTTCGACAATATTGTGTCGATCGAAATTAAACTTACCGATTAAGATGTTACGCATCAACTTGGCGTCGTTTACACAGCCAGCAAGTTGAGCTTTCTTGCCCATGTGAGGGTATTTGTTAATACCTATGATCAGCGCGTGTTTGCTTGCCATAAACGCTATTGAGAATCAACGTGGACGGATGCTTGTGACAACATGGAGAAGGGCTGGCGCACCTTGATTTTAGTCATGATGCGCACGGCCCTATCGTTGGATAACCCGGATTATTTAGCGGTGGTCTCCTTCACCTTCTCGGTGATCTCCCTCGCCCTCTCGGTGATCTCCTTCGCCCTCTCGATGATCTCCTTCACCCTCTCGATGATCACCTTCGCCCTCTCGATGATCACCTTCACCTTCTCGGTCGTCAGTTACGCCATCTTCGCGTCCCAGGCTTTCGGTTAACATCATGGTATTGCCCTCTATCATTGTAATTTTCGGGCTGTAAAGCTTAAACTGCCCACAATGTAAAATCCACAACTATTGGTGGGTGGCTGCATTCAATTAACCCTATCGATTTCTGGGTGTACGCGACTTCTGAGGTGTTGTACTGATGTTCCAACGTTTGGCTACTGAGATCCGTCGCAGAAAGGTCTTGCGGGTGGTTGCCGTATACGCTGTGACTGCGTGGGTGGTTTTACAAGTGGGTGTTGTTGTGTCTGAGCCGCTGAATTTTCCCGCCTGGACAATGCGTGCCCTAATCATTGCAACAATCGTTGGCTTTCCCATTGCCTTTGTTCTCGCCTGGGTGATTGATATTCGCCCGGAAGGGTTGATCTTTGATCTTCCTTTGTTTGGGGGTGCGGCGGAACGAGAGCAGCGCAAAAGCGATTTGATAATGGCGGTATTACTGGTGCTGTTACTTGGCGCAAGTGCTTACTACCTGATAATTCTCCTACTAAGTGAAACCGCCAGCATGATGGAGCCGAGTGAGCAAGTGGGAATTGAAAGTACTGCCGCGCCAAACTCTATCGCGGTTATACCTTTTCAAAATTTTTCTGGTTCGACCGAAGCAGAGTATTTTGCAGCCGGGCTCGCCGAGGAAATAATTCTTACTCTGTCGAGTTTGAAAGAACTGAAAGTTGCTTCTCGAACGTCATCTTTCCAGTTCAGGGATTCTGCAGCTGATGTTAAGGACATAGCTGCACGACTGTCTGTTGCCAATGTGCTCTCTGGCAGTGCGCGTCAAGCTGAGGGCAGAGTAATCGTTGCGAGCTATTTGTCGAAAGCAAGCAGCGGCTATATAGATTGGGTTCAAAAATATGAAAGGCCGCTTGATGACATATTTAAAATCCAGCAAGAGATTGCGAGTAGCATTGTCACTGAGCTGCAGCTTGTGCTGTCACCTGATTCGAAAGCTGAATTAGAGAAGCAGGCAACAAATTCCAGCAAAGCTTACGTTGAGTATCTGGAAGGCGTGGGGAGACTTAGAAGTTCCAGAGACGTTGACGTGATGAAGGAAGCGAGCCAGCTGTTTTCCAAAGCGATCTCGATAGACCCAAGGTTCGCCCGCGCTCATGCAGGAGTTTGCGAAGCGTTACTTCGTATTTTTGAGAAAAGTAACAGCAAGATTGACTTCGAGCTTGCTGAAAACGCATGTATCGAAGCAGAGCGCTTGGATACTAGCCTGGGCGATGACATTGCTCTCGCCTTGGGAAAGCTCTACCTCTTTCAGGGCCGTTACGAACTTGCTGAGGCCCAATTGAGCCGCGCGCTCCAATTGTCAGATCAGCCCGCGGATGTATACATTGAAATTGGCGAGTTAAAAAATAGGCAGGGGCATTTTGAGGAAGCTGAGCAAGCCTTGAAGAAAGCATCTCAGAACAGCCCTGATTATTGGGCCACTGAAGAGGCGCTTGGTAGTCTGTATTACACGAATAAACGCTACAAGGAAGCGATCAAGCATTACAAGCGAGCCTCCCAGCTGGCGCCATCTGTGGCAACAGTGTATTCAGGAATGGGGATTAGTTATTGGATGCTAGGTGACTTCGACCACGCGATTGATGCTTACCAACAGTCCTTGAAAGTTAAGCCCACACGACAGGCTTATACCAATATCGGTTTGCTTCAGTATTACAAAAAGAACTTCGATAGCGCCATCGAATACCAACAGAATGCACTGGAATTGGCACCCGATGATCATCGTGTATGGGGGCGATTAGGTGAAGCCTATTATTTTGCAAAGCGACCCGAAGACGCACGCGAAACATTTGCTCAAGCCGCAAAACTGGCGGAGAGTAATTTGCAAATAAATGTGCAAGATATTAAAACGATTCGATTAGCAGCGGTCTACTACGCGCATATGGAACAGGGGAAGAAAGCGACAACAATGGCACAGCGTGCGATTGAGCTGACGCCTGAACACCCTGAGTCTCACTATGCGGCTGCTCAAGTACACATGCTACTTGGCGAAGATGACCAGGCCATTAGCGCACTTGCTACGGCATTGAGCTTTAACGAGCGCTATGCCGTAATGATTGGTCGATCGCCATATTTCGCTGAACTTAGAGCACAAACGCGGCTTAAAGATATGCTGTTACCCTATCAAGATGGCTAAGTTAGAGCTTTTCCGGAGGCTCGATTTTTAGGAAACTACAGAATTATGCGAAAAGTATTGTACCTTTTTTTAGTGCTACTGGTTTTAGCGCTCGCCGCCACAATCGCCGCATGGTTTATTGGCAGCGCCTCATTGATTGATGCACCAGAAATAACTCCGCCAGTATCCCAGGCAAGAATAAACAACGTTTCCAAAGACCAACCGTTTTCAATTCAAGAAAGCAGCACTCAACAACAAATTCTGTTCGGCGACCTACACACCCATTCCAGCTACTCAATGGATGCCGCCATCTTCGACACTTCTCTGGTCAAAGGCACGGGCTATACAACCCCGGCGGATGCCTGTGACTATGCACGTTATTGTTCCGCTCTGGATTTCTGGAGCCCCAACGATCATGCAGAAGGTCTCGCGCCGTGGCAGTGGCAAGTCACCAAAGATGCAGTGCGCCAATGCAATGCAGCAACCACGCCAGCCTCGCCTGATATGGTGACGTTTTTAGGTTGGGAGTGGTCGCAAGGTGGCGGGGGTGACGTCACGCACTACGGTCATAAAAATGTGATCTTTCTTGAGCAAGACGAAGAGAAAGTGCCGCCTCGGGCGATAGGGTCAGGAAAGAAAAACATCTGGCGTCAGATAGGCACTTCATCACCTATTGTGCGCGGCTTCGCGATCATGGCGGCCAGTGGTTTTAAGTTCGCTGGCTTTGACTCATTGGCACACCATCTGCAGTCGGTGTATGAAACGCCGGATTGCCGCGCTGAAGATCTTGATTCGCGCACAGCGGATTGTCATGAAGTGGCCGACACCCCAAATGAGCTATTTTCGAAATTGGAGCAGGGCGGTTATGAGGCTCTGGTGATTCCGCACGGTTTGGCATGGGGCACTACTAACCCCGTAGGTGCCGATTTCCAGCAGCAAATGGATCAGCTCAATAGCAAATACCAACGACTGCTTGAAGTGTATTCGGGGCACGGTAACTCAGAAGTATATCGCGATGTAAGCATAACAATGGCGGGTGATGAACAATGCCCGGAACCGGCCAACGGCTATACGCCGTGCTGTTGGCAAGCGGGCACTATTATCCAGCAGCGCTGCGAATTAAATGGCGGTGATGATTGCGAAGCGCGTGCGGACAACACGCGTGCGATGTACATGCAAGCCTTGAAGCCGATTAGTCAGCTCAGCCCGCACCGCACGGTTGTTCCCGACACGACGGCCGACGACTGGGGTCAATGTGACCAGCTTACAGACGCCTTCCAGCCTGCCCACAATTACCAGCCAAAGCAATCAGCGCAGTATATTCTATCGCTTAATAACGATGGCCAGCGCTTTAAGCCAGGGTTTATTGGCTCCAGCGACAATCACCTGGCACGGCCGGGCAACAGCTACAAGGAAACCGATCGCTACTACACAACAGACACCAAAACCCGGGATGAAGAGCAAGCGGTATCAAATGTGAAAGCCGATCAACCTAAAAAACCCGGTAAGCTTCGTTTCAGCTTCACAGACCAGGAAGATGCTGCCAACGCATTCTATTTCACCGGTGGTTTGGTTGCTGTGCACAGCGCTGACAGAAGCCGTGAAGCTATCTGGAACGCGTTGCAGCAACGCGCGGTGTATGGCACCTCAGGGCCGCGGATTAAATTGTGGTTTGATTTGCTGGACGAACAAAACACTGCACATACCATGGGCAGTGAAGTGTCTGTGGCCAGCGCACCTAAATTTAAGGTAAGCGCCGTTGGCAGTTTGAAGCAAAAACCCGGTTGCCCTGAGTTTGTGCACAACGCGCTGGGTGATGACCGAGTACAAAGCCTGTGCCGAAATGAATGTCAGAATCCGTCGAATGAAGCTTGGCGAATTGAGCGGCTGGAAGTAGTAAGGGTGTTGCCTCAAACTGCAGGCAAGCAGCCAACGGCTGAGCTAATTCAAGATCCATGGCAAGTATTTGAATGCAAAGGACAAGAGCTAAGTTGCACGGCTGAATTCAGTGATCCTGAGTTCCTGCAGACTGGTCGAGATGCCGCGTACTACGTTCGCGCAATACAAGAGGCTACAGATACTATTCAGGGCGACCCGTTTCATTGTGAATATAATGACAGAGGGCAGTGCGTAACAAGCAATTATTGCCAGGGCGGTAGCGTAGATGATGACTGTCTGAGTAAAGCGGAGCACAGGGCCTGGTCATCACCCATTTATGTCAGTGTAGCGAATCAAGGTTTGCAATAGCGTCTCGCTTTCTTGAGCGTAGAGTTGTGCGCTGGCGTAAAGGAAGATGATTTTTCTACACAGTAGCTGATGTTTCCCAAAGTTTAAACGCTTGCACAATAATCCAGCAGTTAGGTGATTTTTGGTCAGCTTGCTCGACGTTTTTCAGATTGTCTAACAACATTGCCGCGCACCCAAGGTTTGCTAGTCTTTATAGATTACAGAATGGATGCACATCGTGACCGAATTAAAAACAGCTGTGGGGCGCACACTAATAGGGCTGTGTTGCTTTTTCTTGGCGTCTCTCACATACGCTGCAACTTTAGCTGTGAACATACACAATAAGACAGGCGACGAGCTAGCAACTGCACAGGCTATTGTTTCGATGCATGCCGTTGATTCCAGCTCAAAAGGTCAGGCAACAGATACAGTTCATCGAATTGAGCAAGTTGGCTCGCAGTTCATACCGTTCATCAGTGCTGTGCAAAAAGGCAGCAGCATCAAGTTCCCTAACCGCGACAGTTTTGCGCACCACGTATACTCATTTTCCGAACCCGCGAAATTTCAGTCTGAATTGTACAGCCAACAAGAGTCTCACGAGATTGCCGTGAACAAGCCCGGCGTGATTGTGGTTGGTTGCAATATTCATGACTGGATGTTGGCCTATGTGTATGTGGTTGACACGCCACACTTTGCGCAGCCACTGAATAATCAGGTGCGGTTTGAAAATCTGGAACCTGGTGCCTACCTGCTTTCGTACTGGCATCCTTCCATGCCAGCGCCTGTTCAGAGCAATGTGGAAATAAAAGGCGCTGCAAAAAGTATGCAGCTGAGTGTAAATTTAAAACGCATTGAGCAGATTCAAGCACCATCCCATTCTTTTCATGAAGATGACGACTATTAAAAGCCGGGTAGGGATCAGGCAGTGCCTTGGCTTAATTGCCCTAGCGCTTGCGTGCAGCAATTTCGTTCGGGCAGAAGAAAACCCATGGTCAATTGATGCGATGTTGGGTCTTAGATTTAACTCAGGTGATACCCGACAAAGTTGGTTGAACGGTGGTTTGGGTAAGTTTCGATTCGACGAAAGCAGCGAATCAGCACCTGTCTTTGAAAACCTCGCATTGGGCTTAAGCTACAAACCATCCTTAACAACAAGTGCGCATGTAGAGTTGTTTTATCATGACGACCCAGACGGTCGCATTGCTCTCACTCAGGCTTTCTGGCAATACAAGCCGTTGACGAGTAGTCGGTGGCGAAGCCGATATCGTGCTGGAATATTTCACGCGCCGTTTTCTTTGGAAAATCGTGGCAAGTTATGGATTTCTACTTACACCAGCAGACCGTCGGTAATCAACTCGTGGTTGGGCGAAGAACTTAGAACCATAGGTTTGGAAGGTATCTGGACGTGGCGGCCTAGCTCGCATTCAGCAAATAAATATTCTGTGATTGCCGCTGTGTTTGGCTTTAATGATCCGGCAGCTAGTATGTTGTCGTGGCGCGGCTGGGCCAATCACAACAGGCAAACTGGAGTGGGTGAGACCCTGCCCCTGCGTTGGATCCCAGCGTTTGCTGACGGCCAGTCTTTTCAGCGTCAGGCTCAAGAATTTGAACCCTTCAAGGAAGTGGACAACAGGATGGGTGGCTATCTTGGGCTTGAATGGCGCAGAAATCGAAGCCTGCGTATTCAGGCTGTTTACTACGATAACAACGGTGACCCCAAGGAAATTGAAGAAGGACAATACGCGTGGCATACCCGGTTTACGCAGCTAGCTCTGCATTGGCGCTTTGGACATCACTGGGAAATTTTGTCGCAATGGATGTGGGGCAACACAGTAATGGGTGATTTTGGAGTGGATAATGACTTCGACGCTGCGTACGTCATGCTTGCGAAAACACTGCAGAAGAAACATCGCTTCGCATTACGTTCAGAACGATTTGGCGTTGATGACAAAGACAACCTGGGTGTTTTGGATCTGAATGACGAGAAGGGTTGGGCAGCAACGGCCGCCTATACGTTTATGCCAACGAATAAGCTCAGCTTGTCTTTAGACTACTCTCACAACGACTGGTCCAGGGCGTCAGCCAGACCAACGCGAATTTCATGGGATGAATCGCAACTGAGTCTTGCGCTGCGCTATCTTTTTTAACGTCTTGCTCACGTTTTCCGATTACAGCTCGGTATGTAATCCATCTTCCCATTGCTTGCGCAGTACAAACTTCTGAATTTTTCCAGAGCCTGTTAACGGGTAGTCACCAACCTCAAACCAATATCTTGGAGTTTTCTGTGCGGAAAGATGCTCACGCAAGTAGTTGAACAAGGCATCTTTATTGATGGTCTCCCCGGGTGTTGCACGCACAAACGCGCCCACTTCTTCACCGAAGCGTTCACTGGGTAAGCCAACAACGGCCACTTCTCCAACACTAGGGTGTTTAAACAATAATTCTTCAATTTCACGCGGATAAATGTTCTCGCCACCACGAATAATCATGTCTTTTAGGCGGCCTTCTATTTTCGTATAACCTCGCTCGTCCATTGAGCACAGATCACCGGTGTGTAACCAGCCTTCTTCATCAATGGTGCCGGCGGTGGCTTCCGGCATTTCAAAATAACCGTGCATCACGTGGTAGCCTCGCGTGCAATATTCGCCCAGCGCATTTACGGGCACGGTTTCGCCGGTATCTACATCAACAATTTTTACTTCCACATGCGGCATAGGGCCACCCAGTGTCTCGGCTTTGTCTTCGAGTGTGTCGTCTGCGCATGTCATTGATGCCACTGGCGAACATTCGGTTTGGCCAAATACAATAGTGAATGGTGAGTTAAGTGTTTCTTCAAGACGCTTTACCAGCGCAGACGGTACGGTTGAACCACCAGAGCCTAAACAACGGATGGAACTGAGATCGCGTGTGGCAAAGTCTGGATGCTCAAGCAGGCTAATCAACATAGTTGGCACGCCGCTCATGGCGGTACCCTGATACGTCTCAATCAGTTCAAGCACCAAGGCGGGTTCGAACATTTCCATCAGTACAAGACACGCACGTTGGCCCAGCGCGCCAAGCACGCCACAAACGCAACCGCCGGTGTGAAACAAGGGCATGTACATAATAGAGGTGCCACGATAGGGCTGACCCATTCGATCGCTAACATGCGCACCGTTATTCACTAGCCCACGATGATGCAGCAACGCACCTTTTGGGAAACCAGTAGTACCTGAGGTGTATTGAATCATGCAGGCATCGTCAACGCCGACCTCAGGCAGGGAAATGGTGGCATCGGCACCGGCAGCCAGAAAGTCGTCCCATTCATCGAGACGAATGACCTGGCGTAACTCTTCGCACTCTTGTTGTACTTCTTCAAGATGCGTGAGCAGGCGATTGCCGCGAAACTCAGGCAGAAGAAAAATGCCAGCACTTCGAGATTGTTTGAGCACGTAGGCAAGCTCTTTGGCTTGAAAAGAGGGATTCACCGTGACCAGCACAACACCGGCCAGCGCAAAGCCGTACTCAAGCAATACCCATTCGGGAATATTCGGTGCCCATACGGCTACGCGCTCACCAGGTTCGAATTTTGTTAGCAGTGCACGGGCCACAATTTGAGCCCCGTGATACAACTCTTCATAAGTCCATTCACGTCGTGCTTCAGGGTCTGCTGAACCTGCAATCAGCGCCTTTTGTTGAGGCGCTTCAGCGGCTGCCTCAGCTAAAGCCTGGCCAATGGTCAGCTCTTTTATGGTCGGTTCGGTCGGTCCAACGGCGTACGATTTTTCCAGCAACATGTTCTGACCTCTTTTTATTGACTAAAGTTTCAGCGATTTATTCGAGAGAGCGCCGCTGGTTAAGGTGTTCCGTGCAGTGCCAATACCACTGGGATGCGCGGTTGATTATTGCACAAAACGTCGTGTCGGTGCTCGTCCGTAACCTTGTTAGCGTGTGTTTCAGCGTCTATTCTCAAATGAATAAGGGTACATTCGCCAAGGGTGAAAACCTACTGAAAACAGCGCCATATGGAGGCCGCACATGCACGAAGAACAGATAAAACAATTTATTCTGAGCGATCTGATTAAAGATGGCAGTGCAGCCGATTTAAGCAACGATGAAAACCTGATCGACAGTGGTGTTGTTGACTCACTGGGCATCATGAAGCTGGTAGCCTTTCTAGAGAAGAGCTTTAAGGTAGCAGTATCTGACGATGAAATATTGCTGGATAACTTTGAAACGATTGATGCAATCTCGGGCTTTCTAAGCAGTAAAACCAGCTGACATGGACTTTTCGTTTAGCGAAGAACAGCAGCAATACCACGATACGATTGTTAAATTCGCTAAAAAGGAATTAAACAATAATGTACTCGAGCGCGATCACACCGAAGAGTTTGATTGGCATGGTTGGAAGAAATGCGCTGAGTTCGGACTTCTCGGTTTACCGGTAGACGAACAATACGGCGGCCAAAACGCCGACATACTAACCTGCGTGTTAGCTATGCAAGGTTTGGGTTTTGCCTGTGAAGATGCGGGCCTGCTGTTTGCGCTAAATTCTCACGTCTGGACCTGCAGCATACCTATGATGCAATTTGGTTCCGACGAACAAAAGGCCAAGTACTTACCCAAGCTTAGCCACGGCACGATGATCGGCGGTCACGCTATGACTGAACCTGATAGCGGTTCTGACGCTTATGCCTTAACGACCACCGCCGTGCGCGATGGCGATTCTTATATTCTGAATGGCTCGAAGATATTTACGTCTAACGCACCTATTGCTGATGTGCTCCTGATCTTTGCACTCACTGACAAAGACAAAGGCTTTGCGGGCCTGTCGGTATTCATTGTAGAAACATCTCAACCAGGAATTAGTATTGGCAAACCTTTGGACAAAACAGGTCTTAGAACATCGCCAACTGGTGAAGTGTTTCTTGAAGACTGCAAGGTGTCAGCGGCCAGTCGCTTAGGTCCGGAAGGTGCGGGCTCAGCGATTTTCAACGCTGAAATGGAATGGGAACGTAGTTGTTTATTCGCTTCGCATCTTGGTTCCATGGAGCGACAATTGGATGAATGCGTTCGTTACGCCAAAGACAGACGACAGTTCGGTAAGTCGATTGGTGAGTTTCAGGCGATCTCCGGAAAAATTGCCGACATGAAAGTGCGTATCGAATTGGCGCAACTGATGCTCTACAAAGTGGCCTGGATGAAAGCCAATGGGAAGCGTGCGCATCTTGAATCAGCAATCGCTAAATTGTTCACCAGTGAAAGCTATGTGCAATCCAGTTTAGACGCCGTGCAAATACATGGTGGTTACGGTTGCATGCGAGAATATGGTGTAGAGCGTAACCTTAGAGATTCATTGGCTTCAAGAATTTACTCCGGCACCTCCGAGATACAACGCAATACGATTGCCAGTTGGCTTGGCTTATAAGCGCTAAATCGCATGCGTACTTTCTTAATACAACATCTGCTACAACAGAGTGCGATCGCGCATCCTGACAAAATCGCCGTTGTATGCGGAAAAGAAGAAATCAGCTACCAGCAACTGGATGAGCGCAGTAGCCAATTGGCGAATGTGCTGATACGTTTAGGAGTGCAATTCGGAGACCGTGTTGGAATTCAGCTAGCGCATTCCATTGACTCTGTTATTTCTCTGTTTGGTATTCTGAAAGCCGCCGCTGTTTATGTACCGATCGACCCCTTGTCACCGGTTGAACGAGCCCGGCATATCGTAAACAACTGCACGCTGCAGTGTGTGATCACAAGTGCTGATGTTGCGGCAAAGACTATTGCCTTGATGGGTAAGGAAACGCCACTTCGTAATGTGCTGCTCACCGGTAAAGGTGTTGACGCACTTAAAGCCGATATTCCCGGATTTATTACGCACACCCTGAATGAAGAGTGCGCTAAAGAAAGTAACACCGCACCTGAGTTCTCTATCAGTGATAGTCATCCGGCTTATATTCTTCACACATCCGGTTCAACCGGTGTTCCGAAGGGTGTAGTCATTGCGCACCAAAACTCTTTGAGTTTTGTAGACATGATTGCGGACCGTTTCGATTTTACAGAGTGTGATCGGGTGGCGAGTCATGCGCCACTGCATTTTGATTTGTCAGTGTTTGATGTATTTACCGCGCTGAAATGTAGCGGCACGGTGGTTATGGTGCCAAAGCGCTATTCGGTGTTTCCTAAAGAGCTGGCGAAGTATATTTCTGAGCAGAAAATTTCTGTGTGGAATTCAGTAGCGTCTGTGATTGCCTTGCTTGCAGAAAATGGCAAATTGGAAGAGTTTGATTTTGAAGCACTTCGTCTGGTGCACTTCAGTGGCGAAGTGCTTGCTGTCAGGCACTTGAAAATTGCGATGCGGGCTATGCCCAAGGCCAGTTTTGTAAACCAGTATGGGCAAACCGAAGCCAATTCCACAATGTGCTATCCGATTGAGCAACTGCCCGATTCTCCTAATCAAAAAATGCCGATCGGCAATGCAATGCCGGGCTGCGAAGTGTTTGCGCTGAACGCGGAAGGTACAGAGATTTCAGCGGCTGGTGAAGAAGGCGAACTGCATATAAAAAGTTCAACCATCGCGCTTGGTTATTGGAGCGATACGGCACTGACCACAGAGAAATTCATTACTGACCCTAGAGATCAAATCGCGTGCGGCAGAGTGTATAAAACCGGTGATCTGGTAACGCTAAACGAGCACGGCGAATACATTATGCTCGGTCGTAAAGACGCCCTAATTAAAAGCCGCGGTTATCGAATTGACCTTGGCGAAGTGGAATCAGTGTTGTATCACTGTGACGCCGTAGAGGTGGTCGCAGCCATTGCTGTACCACATGATCTTATAGGCAATGAAATAGTGGTGTACTTGCGTCTAAAAGACAGCAGTTATACCGTTGAGAAACTGTTTGAACACTGTGCCGCGTATTTGCCGCAGTACATGTTGCCGAAGGCGATCGAACTTGTGAAAGAGTTGCCTTATACCTCAACCGGCAAAATCGATAAAAAGACGCTTAGAGAACAAGCCCTAGTAAACTGAAGGCTCTTTTGCGCTGAAGTCGTGTTTTTCATGGCCTGAGATAGGCGGGCAAAACACACTAATACACACCGAACGATCATGAATCACCATTCGATGCTGATCGTGCTTATCCATTACAAACATTGTCGCGTTGCGCTCGTCGGTGAGAATTGGGTGTGCCCCCTGATCCCACACATACTCGCCACTGCCAATCAGGTAATAGCAGGCCTCAAGATGGTTCTTGTATTGAATGTTGGAGTCGGTGTTCGCGTTGCCAATGGTGTAGCACAGTGCAAACCCTAAACTGTCGCGCTCAACCAAATAGCGTTGACTCAGTCCATTACCCCAAGCCACTGAACGCTCGGTGTCTTTAATTTCCGCCAGTGAACGATGCAATATACCTTCATAGCTGCCGCCCATACACGCCACAACTAAAAGCCTGCTTTTAGATTGAGCAGTGATTACACAGTCGGCGCTGGAAGAAAAGCCAATCAGGTTATCAGCAAGCAGTTCCAGAGTTTGGGTGGCGATTGATACTGACATAGAGCCAGTGCAACCAAACAAGGCCAGGGTATAGTTCTTTTCAGACATCAAGTCCTGCACAGTAAATGTGCTGCTTGGCTCAAGATCAATGTCGAACATGCGCACGCCCATGCCATCATCGAGATGGACCATTTCGCGCACAGTGACACCGTTGCTAAACAATGCGGACGTTTCCTGGTTTCGTGTTCTTACTATCACCTGTGTGCTCCTGAATGCTCTCACTTCAGCCTAGTTCATCCGTTTTAGCTTGTCGAAAAACCGTGAAAAACGATTGTTTTCAAGTCGGTACGAGCGATGAACAGTAAATAGGCGATCCAGCGGAATTAAGCTTCACAGTGGTTTCTTGTCTACACTTTAGGAATGTATCCGGGGGCGGTTCCATTGAAGTACCGTGCCTTCAAATTGATAGGAAAGATTGGGTAAATGGCAATCAAAAATTACATAGGTTTGGCCTGCACAGGCCATGACAACGCGCTGGCAATTGTGAACTCAAAGGGCAAGGTCGTATTTGCAGAAGCCACCGAACGATACCTGCAAAATAAGCGCGCCATCGGCGCATTGCCAGATGACCTGGTGCGCATCGGCATGCTGATTGATGAATACTGTGAACCCAACGCAGACATAGTGGTCAGCAAGTCCTGGAGTAACGAAGCCGTTGCAACACTGGACACAGAATATCAAGAGATGGGTGAATACCTGGACTTAATGGCTGGTCGCAAAGCATCACCCTCAGCTCAGTTCATGATGCACCGATTGCAAGACTATCGACACATTCTCGATTTCTTCAAATCAAATGTAGAACAATCAGGTATGCACATACAGCATGTGCTGGGCACCGGTTTTGGCGTGCGAGAGAAACGCGATGTAGAAATGCGCCAATACAACCATCATCTCACGCATGCTGCTACAGCGGCTTACACCAGCCCCTATGACGAAGCGGCCGTGGCAATAATTGACGGCTTCGGCGAGGGCACTAGCTGTTCTTTCTATAAATATGAAAACGGCAAGATTATTGATGTTGAAACCCCACCTGGCAATATGAAGTGGAGTCTCGGTTCGTTGTATGTAAATCTAACAGGTTTGTGTGGCTTTGAGCACTGGAAAGGCGAAGAATGGAAAGTGATGGGGCTTGCCCCCTACGGAAAAATCAATCCGGAAATACACGAGCTGCTAAGGCGCTACATCAAAATAGACGGCTTGCAAATTGTTTGTCCGGCTGACAGTGCGGCTGCCTTGGTGGAGTTGTACGATCGCTTTTCAATTCAGCCCGGCCAAAAACCGCTGGAAATGGCTGACCTTGCCCACACTGGCCAACAAGTGTTTGCTGAATTGGCCGGTGAGCTTCTGCAAAACTTCCATTCCAAAACAGACTGCCCGAACCTGGTACTTGGCGGTGGTTGTGGATTGAATTCAACGTGGAATGGCCAGATCGTTGACCAAACCAGCTTTGAATCCTTGCACGTCTACTCTGCACCTGCAGATGATGGCAATGCAATGGGTGCGGCCTTGTTGGCCTACTATGAAGACAATCCGCCATCAGCGGCGCCAGCGGTTTCACATAGCCCGTATCTAGGTTCGACAGTAATTGGCGAATCGCTGGATAACCTCAAGCGTTTCAGTCGTCACCCCAATATGCGAAGCGGATTGAGTCAATCAGAAGTTACGCAGGCAACAGCAAAGTTATTGTCTGAAGGAAAAATTGTAGGTTGGGTTCAAGGCCGCGCTGAATTTGGCCCACGTTCTCTGGGCAACCGGTCGATTCTGGCTGACCCACGAGCGCCGGAAATGAAAGACAAGATCAATGCGGGTGTAAAATTTCGCGAAGAATTCAGACCGTTCGCGCCTTCTATCCTTCACGAATACGGCGAAGAGTATTTCGAGAATTATCAGTTCACTCCTTACATGGAGCGAACCCTAAATTTCCGCCCTGAGGTTTACGATAAGCCACCCGCTGTTGTTCACGAAAATGGAAGTGGACGATTGCAGTCGGTGACCAAAGAACTAAACCCGATGTATCACGAGTTAATCTCAGAATTTAACAAGCTGACGGGTGTTCCGATCGTGTTAAACACCAGTTTCAACATAATGGGTAAACCGATCATCCATTCTGTAGAAGACGCGGTTTCCGTTTTCCACACGACGGGGTTGGATGTGCTTGTTATTGAAGATGTGATTATTGAGAAGTAGCTTCGAAAGCAAATTTCTTAGTACTCGAGATCGGCGATAAAGCGAGTATCAACTATCGGGACACGCCGTGAACCCATCCCTGGGGGCTTGGTTTTCGACATCCTGTCTCAAACAGTCCCGCTAGCCGATACTCGCTTCACCGCCTTAGTGCCATTTTCCAAAGCCAGATATTTACTCTTGAGGTGAGAGCATGAAGTCCGGCTACCAAGACTGTGTGAGAGAGGGACCTCGAACACAAGCCCCCATGGATGGGTTTACGGCGTGTCTTGGTAGCCGGACTTCATGTTCTCGCCGGTCTCGCAGACCAGACATTATTGCTTCACATTCTTTATCTGGCGAGCGATATTCAACATTCGTTAGAGCCCAGCCAACCAGCAATGGTATTATAAAAACACTATAAGCCTCGCAGGTTGCCCCGTGCCCATCCGCAAAACACCCCGCAAGCTGGTTATACTGTGTGATGGTACGGGCAATCAGATCGACAGTCGTCAATCTAACGTTCTTCGCCTCTATAAGCTTCTCAAGAAAAACAAAGACCAGCGGGTTTTCTATGACCCCGGTATTGGCACCATTAGCAGCACCGAAGAGTGGGCGCGTTGGAAAGCCAATACTGAAAGTGTATTGTCGCTGGTGACTGGCTTTGGGCTGGACCGAAATGTTTTAGCGGCCTATGAATTCTTATCCAGAACCTATGCTCGCGGTGACGAGATCTATTTATTTGGTTATAGCCGCGGCGCGTATACCGTGCGAGTACTTGCAGGTTTTGTAAACGCGATTGGTATTTTGCATCCGGACCAGCAACATCTTACTGAATACGCCTTCAGAGCTTACAAACAGATATCCGAAGACGGCCAGTTTGATACTGTCAGGCAGTTCGAGCGAATACTGCGGCCAGAGCGCCCAGCTATTCGCTTTCTTGGTTTGTGGGACACTGTGAGCAGCATATTGGTGCCGCGCAGTGATCGATTCTATCTGCCGGCACGCAGACAGTTGGCTTACACCGAACGAAATCCAAGTGTGCAGACCGTTTGCCATGCCGTTGCTATTGACGAGCAGCGCAGAATGTTTCGTCCCTATCTATGGCGTACGGGTGAGGAATTCTGGGGCGGTCCGTTTCGACCCAAAGATCCAGAAAAAATAGAATCTCAAGAGTTGAATCAGGTCTGGTTTCCAGGTGTGCATTCGGATGTGGGTGGCGGGTATCCTGATGAAGAAAGTGGCTTGTCGTTGCTGTCGCTGCAGTGGATGACCGAACAGCTAGCTGACCATTTGGCATTGAAAAAGCAGGCTCTGACCAAAATAGGCGATTCTGCTGCAGATCCAGCGGCCAACATGCATGATTCCATGTCACTGCCCTGGGCAATGCTGGAGTATCTGCCCAAATCGGTTCGAAACCGGGAGCAGTCGCATCTTCGCTCAATGTTGGGTTGTTATGTACCGGCCCGCGAGCTTCGTCGTTTGCCGACTGATGCTGAGCTGCATTGGAGTGTGGCCGCACGAATAAAAGCACGCAGCGACTACAGACCTGCAAACCTGGCAGGGTATAATCTGCCAACTGACAATGATGAAGAGACTGCATGAGCTTTATTAGTACGCTTTCCAAACGCTGGGAACAAAGCAATTCCCTGTTGTGTGTTGGGCTTGACCCCGATACTGCACGATTTCCTGAATCAATCGCGGCTACTGAAAACCCTTTGTTTGAATTTAACAAAGCGATTGTGGATGCTACCCACGATTTGGTGTGCGCTTATAAACCGCAAATATCCTATTTTGCAGCGGAGCGTGCCGAAGATCAGTTATTGCAGACCATTGAATACATTCATCGGGAATACCCGGGTATTCCTGTCATTCTGGATGCCAAACGCGGCGACATTGGCTCAACAGCAAGCAAGTATGCACTGGAGGCCTTCGAGCGATACGGTGCGGATGCGGTGACGGTAAACCCCTACATGGGATACGACGCAATTCAGCCTTTCATGCAATACACCGATCGTGGTGTGATTATTTTGTGTCGCACATCGAACGAAGGCGCCAATGATTTTCAGGATCTGGTCGTTGATGGTGAACCTCTCTACCAACATGTGGCGCAAAAAGTGAGTGGTGAATGGAATAAGCATGGCAACTGTTTGCTGGTTGTGGGTGCGACCTGGCCTGAGCAAATGGCCAAAGTGCGTAACCTTGTTGGTGATATGCCTTTGTTGGTGCCTGGTGTTGGTGCGCAAGGCGGCGACGTGAAGGCCATGATTGAGGCGGGGCAAACTGCGAGCGGCTCGGGCCTTATTGTGAATTCATCGCGCGGTGTGTTGTACGCTAGCGAAGGCGAGGACTTTCAGCAGGCTGCGCGCCAGGCTGCGCTGAGCTTGCGAGATGAAATCAATAGGTATCGGAGTAACTAACGGCTTTATGGCTGAACGCTTCATGCCGGGACTATTTGACGAGCTTACCGACGCACGACTGCCAATAGATGATGCGCACATCGAGTTATTTGAAGAGTTTGATTGCGGCGATGATGCAAATAAAGTAATGGCCACGCTTGTTGATAAAGTCGACTGGCGGGAAGAGAAGATTACGCTTTTTGGAAAAAGCTATTTACAACCCCGATTGTTTGCCTGGTATGGTGACGAGCGAGCAAACTACCAATATTCAGGTATCACGCTATCGCCGCTAGCCTGGATCGATGAATTAAATCACATCAAGCAGCGAGTATCGGCACATTGCGGTGCTCAGTTCAACAGCGTGCTACTTAACTATTACCGTGATCACCGCGATAGCATGGGCATGCATGCAGACGACGAGAGAGAACTGGGTCGTGAGCCAATAATTGCGTCGCTCAGTTTTGGGGCCACGCGTGTATTAAAATTGAAGCACAAATCTCGTAAAGATCTGAAGCCACTGCGTATTCCTCTACATTCATCTACTTTAATGGTGATGCGCGGAAAAACACAGCAACACTGGAAACACGGTATCGATAAACTCAGCACGCCGTGCGGCCCTAGACTGAATTTAACCTTTCGCCAAATCTTTTAGACTTGACCTTAACGGAAGCATCTATGGCTGGAGAGTATCCAGATAGAATCAAACAACTGCCTTTATAGGACGGCCAATAAGGAACATGCGGCCCGTTTTGAGGTCGAAACTGATGAAGTAGAGTTCTGGTTTTACGAAAACCAAGGGGAATAATATGTTCAGAAAATTGCCAATGCTATGGCGGGAAAATCGGGTATTCCTGATCTTCTTACTGTTGATGTTTGTGTTCCGAAGCGCCTTTGCTGATTGGAACGAAGTGCCTACCGGTTCAATGAAGCCAACAATTATTGAAGGCGATCGTTTATTAGTAAATAAAATGGCCTACGATCTGAGACTGCCGTTTACACATATCTCGCTGATAAAGCGATCGGACCCCGAGCGAGGTGATATCGTTATTTTCGATTCCCAGTCTGCAGATAAGCGATTGGTCAAGCGCGTGATCGGCTTGCCTGGTGACGTGGTTGCGATGCGAAACAATCGATTGCGAATCAATGGTCAAGATCTTGCCTATCGTGATGCAACGCTTGGACAACCCTTTGCAGAAGCAGAGGAAGACTTGCTAGGCCTTCGGCACAAGATTTGGTTCTATCCGCAAGCAACGCAAATGTCTTCGTTCGAGCCTGTCAGAATACCCGAAGGCCATTACATGGTGATGGGTGACAGTCGCGACAACAGTGCCGACTCACGAGTGATTGGCATGGTGCCACGGGGTGAAATAGTTGGCAGGGCGAAACAGGTAGTGATGTCGCTTAACTACGAGAATTATTACATCCCGCGTAAGAACCGCTTCTTTCATACCCTGTAGTGGTGTTCTGTATTACAGTAGCTGGAGCTAAGCGACGACTGGAATACAGGAGATCATATGAACAGCACTGAATTCATGCAGCAATTTATCGACGCCTGGGGTCGAATGGACGTTGATACCATCGTCGATTCATTCACGGACGACGCCGTTTACATCAATATACCCATGGATCCACCGAATCGCGGCAAGGAAGAAATTCGCGCGTTTGTTGATGGCTTTGCGGGAAGTTGTGAAGGTATTGAGTTCATTGTTCACAATGAAGTGGTTAGCCAGGATGGAACCCTGATAATGAACGAACGCACTGATCGTTTGTGCATGAATGGTAAGTGGATAGAACTGGCGGTGATGGGTGTATTTGAAATGCGTGAAGGGAAAATTTGCGCCTGGCGTGATTATTTCGATATGGCGGCCTTTAACGCTTAGCAGCAAGCATCGGAGCTGCGGATCTTTATCTTAGGCCGGTACTGCATCGTCTAGAAGATCTTCTTCTGTTGAATGGTCTGAGGCGAGCGCCAAATAAACGCTGGGAAGAATAAACAGAGTGAACAGGGTGCCAATCAGCATGCCGGCTACCAGAATGATGCCGATGCTATTGCGCGCTTCTGCACCGGCGCCTGAGACCAATACCAAAGGAAAATGGCCGATGACTGTTGCCCCGGTGGTCATTAGAACCGGTCGCAAGCGAACGCTGGCACCTTCAATGATGGCGTCCAATTTACTGCGCCCCTTCATCTGCAAGTGATTGGCAAACTCAACCATTAATATTCCATTCTTTGTGACCAGCCCTACCAGGGTGATAAAACCTATTTGGGAGTAGATGTTGATGGTTGTCCAGCCCAGGAAGGTGAACAGCATCGCACCGGATAGCGCCAAGGGTACGCAGCCCAGTAATACTACCAGTGGGTCTCTCAAGCTGTTAAACAATACAACCAGCACCAGGAATACGAAAGCCAGCGCAAAAGCCAGCGCACCGAAAAGCGTATTGCCTTCTTGGCGCAACTGCCGTGATTCGCCGGCGTAGTCCACAAGATAGCCTTCCGGTAAGACCTCTTTCGCGGCTTGCTCTACTGCACGCAGACCATCTTCCTTGGTGTATATCGGTATTGTGCCACCAAATATCGTGAACGAATTTCGTTGTTGGAATTTGCTTAAAGAACGCGGTCCTACGCGCTCGTTGCGAGTTGCTACTGATGAGAAAGGCACAAGGTCGCCTGTTGGTGTCTGCAGTTGGATTTGCTCAATGGAGTTCAGATCCAGTCGATCGACTTTCTCAACCATTGGCACTACTCGATAGGCTTTGCCGTCCAGGTTGAAACGATTAACGTAATCGCCCGATAGAAAAATTGATAACTGCTCACTGACATCTGCAACCGTCATACCTAGATCGGCTATGCGATCCCTGTCGAGCGTAAAGTTGGCTTGGGGGAAATCAATTTTCAGGTTGGTATCCACAAACATGAATTTACCGCTCGCGTACGCGGCATCTACCAGCTTGTCGGCATAAGGCTGCATGTCTTCCACAGGCACTGGCGCAGTCACGACCAGTTCAACAGCAAATTGACCGGCGCTTGGTAAAGAGGGTACCAAATTGGGAAAGGCTCTAAGGCCGGGAATAGCGGCCAATTCTGCAAAGGTTGGTTGCAGCAAGTCCATAGGTGTGAAATCTCGCTTTGCATGCTCAACAAATTCCTGGCCGCCGTATCCAGCGTTTGGATTGACCACCTGCCACATTGATTTGGTGTCAGGAAGAGCATTCATAACATGGACGACATCGCGCATATGATCGTCTGTATATATGACCGATGCTTCCGCTGGTGCTTCCGAGATAACAAATATTTCGCCTTCGTCTTCAATCGGTGCAAGCTCTTGTTGTGACATTAATAGGAAGGGGATAGCAAGCAAAGCAAGAAACAATGCGAAGCATAAAATTTGCGGTGTCCATGAAAGTGTACTGCGCAGCATGCGTTCGTAGATTTGGCGTACTGCATCAAAGTTTGCGTTAATCTGTTTGGTGAGTTTTCCTTCTTTGCCGCGGGCAGGGCTTGCGTACGCACTCATAATCGGTGAGAGCGTTAACGCGACTAAACCCGATAACAGTACCGCTACCGCAAGCGTAAACGCGAACTCTTTGATCAAAACACCGGTTAAGCCGGATAGAAATCCGATCGGTACATATACAGCTGCCAGTGTTACAGTCATTCCGATAATAGGTGTTAGCAATTGTCTGGAACTAGCCAACGCCGCCTGAGTGCGACTCATGCCTTCGCGCATAAAGCGTGACACATTCTCCACAACCACAATGGCATCATCTACTACCAAGCCAACAGACAATACGATTGCCAGAATCGTTAGCAAATTCAGTGAGAAGCCCATCATGGTCATCACAACCATGGCGCCTAGTAGTGAAATGGGTATGGTGACCAACGGCACTAAGGCTGTGCGTATCGAACCCATGAACAGCAGAACCACGATGCCCACCAGTAAAACAGTTTCGGCCAGTGTGATAAAAATTTCTCTTAGCGCATTGCGCATATAGTTTGTGCCGTCAAAACCAATCGCAATAAAAACGCCATCTGGAAGTGTTGCGTTGATCTCATCAAGTACCTTGTACAGATCGTTGCCTATTTCCAATTCATTAGCACCGGGCAGGCCATCGACCGCCAGCCAGATGTTCTCGCGTTGATCAATTCGAGCGACATCATTACTTTCAGCTTCGCCGAGCTCTATGCGGGCTACATCTGATAAACGAATAACCGCATCATCACGAGTGGTAATGACCATGCGCTCGAACTCTTCAACATTTCGCAGTGTGGCTGTTGTTTGCAAATCAATGCGTTGCTGAGAATTTTCTGTGCTGCCGATGGCCGCGATTACGTTATTGCTAAGCAGTGTCTGGCGGACTTGTTGGGCGCTTACTTTTAGAAAATTCATCCGCACAGGATCTAACCACACTCGCATCGTGGGAGGGCGGTGTCCCAACATATCGATACGCTGCACGCCTTTTATCGACGACAGTACCGGTATTACATAACGACTGAGGTAATCGCTGATTTCAGCGCGATTGAGGTCGCTGATATCAACGTCAAGATAAAAAATGGAGTTGGATGCATCAGCGCGGGTAACGATAATTGCCGGGTCTTCAGCACCTGATGGAAGTTCGAAGCGAATCTGGCTCAAGCGTGCGGTTAATTCAGCGAGCGCCAAGGTGCTGGGTTCATTGAGCTTTAACCACGCTTTCACAGAACTCATACCAGCTGTGGTAGTGGACTCAATATAATCAACGCCTGGAACCGTTGATACAGCGCGCTCTATGGGGTCCGTCACAAACCCCTGAACTGTTTCTGCAGAGGCGCCTACATAGGGCGTATTGATTGTCAGCGCGGAGCTTTCGATTTTTGGGAATTCCAACACAGGCATTTGCACTGCGGCGCGAATACCCAGCAACACTAGCGCTAGAGACATTACGACCGCGAGCAATGGCCGCTGAATAAAAATATCCAGCACATTGGGCTTGTCGAGTGAGCGACTCATTGTGGTGAGCTGAGGGCTTGCTCTTCAGTTCTATTGCTGCGCTCTACAACGTGCACAAGCATGCCGTCTTGTAATTTGAATGCACCAATACCTGCAATCCGTTCACCTGGCTCTAAACCAGATAATACAATAATGTCGCTGCCATCCAGTGGGCCTGCTGTCACTTCCCGGCGCTCAGCACGAAAGGGAGCAGCCGCACCTTTCTCTGCTGCACGCAGTACATAGGCATACGCGCCAAAGTTGCTCCTTCTTATGGCGCTGGCCGGTAACCTGAATACGCCATCAACAGTACCGAGGCTAAGATTTATGTCAACGACAGCACCAGGCCGAACGGCAACTGGAGGTTCAATCAGTAGCGCTCTGTAGGCAAGGCTTCTGGAGTTCACGTTAAAGCTGGCACCTGCAGACACTATGCTTGCGGTCATTGGTTCTTCAATTAGCGATCGACTGCTCACCAGAACATCATCACCGGGAACAAGCGTGGCCTTGTCCTGCGGCAATTTAAAATCAACCCAGTATTGATTACCTGCGCCACTGAGCTCGGTCACCAACGAGTTGGATGCAAGATACTGACCGATCTGCAAGTCGTGCAGTGTTGTTTTGGCATCGAACGGAGAGGTCAGCATTTTCTTTGAAATGGTAGCGTCTAAAGCCGACACATTGGCAAGTAACACGTTTTTGTCGGCCAGTGCGCGGTCGTAGTCGTTTTTGCTAGCAAGTTTCTTGGTTCTTAGCTCAGTCAAGCGCTCAAGTTGTATTTCGGCAAGCTCCAACTGGGCGAGAAGAGCGCGTCGTTGCGACTGTTCTTCTTTGCTGTCCAGGCGCAGCAGCAGCTGACCTTTTTCAACAGCACTGCCGCCAATAAAGCCCAGCTCAGCAATCACCCCATCCATTTCGTTGCGAAGCTCTACAAACTGAGCGGCTTTGACCTCGCCAATTGTTCGGTACATCTTGTTCCAATGAACCGGCTCCAAATTGATTGCGGTAACCGACTCAGAGCGTTCAGGGAAGGACTCTGCGAAGGCTATCGCCTTACTGATTTGCACATATTTGAGACCGGCTAATACAGCAATCAGTAACACACAGACCAGCAACAACCACAGCCAGCGCTTCGCGGGACTTGAATTGCTGTTCTCGGGGTATTGTTCTGCCATTTTAATTTGCCGTGAGCTACACCTAGCGGTTTTTGCGCTGATCAATCAGGTCCTGCACCACACTTGGGTCTGCCAGTGTGCTGGTGTCACCCAGATTGTCCGTTTCATTCGCGGCTATTTTACGTAGTATTCGGCGCATTATTTTGCCAGAGCGAGTTTTGGGTAAACCCGGTGCCCATTGAATAAGATCAGGCTTGGCGATAGGGCCAATTTCCTGATTGACGAGTGCGCGCAACTCATTGAGTAATTCATCATTGGGCTCAACGTTGTGCATGGGTGTTACATAGGCATAAATACCTTGCCCTTTAATATCGTGTGGATAGCCAACAACAGCGGCTTCCGCAATGCTGTCGTGCAGTACCAAAGCACTTTCAACTTCGGCCGTACCCATACGATGCCCGCTGACATTAAGAACATCATCCACACGACCGGTGATCCACCAATAGCCGTCTTCGTCGCGTCGCGCCCCGTCACCCGTAAAATAGTAACCGGGGTAGGTGCTGAAATACGTGTCAATGCAACGTTGATGGTCGCCATAAACGCTTCGAATCTGCGATGGCCAGCTTTGTTTAATGGCAAGATTGCCTTCTTGTGCGCCTTCTGCCGGTAGCTCATTGCCTTCAGCATCTAACAATACCGGTTCAACGCCAAAGAATGGGCGCGTCGCCGAACCCGGCTTGGTCGGTGTGCAACCAGGCAGGGGCGTGATCATGATCGCCCCCGTTTCGGTTTGCCACCAGGTATCTACTATTGGGCAGCGTTCTTCACCTACTACGCGGTGATACCATTCCCAGGCTTCCGGGTTGATCGGCTCGCCAACCGTACCAAGTAATCGTAGTGATGAGCGAGATGTGCGTGTAACTGGTTCATCGCCAACTGCCATGAGAGCACGAATAGCGGTAGGCGCGGTGTAGAAAATACTGACCTGATGTTTATCAATGACCTGCCAGAAGCGCGATGCGTCTGGATAAGTAGGCACGCCTTCAAACATTACGGTGGTTGCAGCGTTTGCTAGTGGTCCGTAAACAATATAGCTGTGCCCGGTTATCCAACCAACATCTGCGGTACACCAGTAAACATCGCCTACGGAATAATTGAATACGGCTTTGTGTGTGAAAGCTGCATTTAACAAATAACCTGCTGTGGTGTGCAGTACGCCTTTTGGTTTACCCGTTGAGCCCGAGGTGTAGAGTATGAACAGCGGGTCTTCCGCGTCCATACTCTCAGGCTCGCACTCTGTGGACTGTTGGTTACATAATTCGTGGTACCAAACATCGCGACCTTCTTGCCAGCCAATGTCTTCACCGGTGCGCATAACGGTCAAGCAGGTATGTACATCGGGGCACTTTTCGAGTGCCTGATCTGCATTCGCTTTCAGTGGAATATTCTTACCGCCACGTACGCCTTCATCCGAGGTGATCAGTACTTGACAATCGCTGTCGAGAATTCGGTCTTTCAATGCCTCTGGTGAAAAGCCGCCAAAGACTACTGAGTGCACCGCACCAATGCGCGCGCAAGCTAGCATGGCATACGCCGCTTCAGCAATCATTGGCATATAAATGCAAACGCGGTCGCCTTTCTTAACACCTCTAGCGCGCAAGCCATTGGCAAGCTGGCAGACATTGTCGTGCAGTGTTTGGTAGCTAATGTGTTTGCTGTCGTCGATGTCGTCGCCTTCCCAGATGATGGCGGTTCTGTCGGCGTGCTGTTCAAGATGGCGATCTATGCAGTTAACGCTTACATTTAATTTTGCATCGCTAAACCAACTCGCTTGTGCGCTTTTAAAATCGTAGCTAACAACGCTAGACCATGGTTGCTCCCAGCTTAGCAACTCTTGTGCCTTGTCGGCCCAAAAGCCTGCGGGGTCATTGATAGATCGTTGATACTCGGCCTGGTAAGTGGCTTCATCGATCAAGGCATTCGCGGCAAAGTGCGCAGGCACCGGGTAGTTTTTTTCGCTCACTGATGCGTTCCTCTTTTGCTATTGATCAGGCTAAAGATGCAATTCACCTGAGAATACATGCTGTACTTTTCCACCGACCAAGATTGGGTCCGCAAGGTTTAAGTAAATAACGGAAGGGCGACCCATTTCTACACCCTGATCTACAATTGCTTTTTGATCATTGATCTGTAGTGATTTTAAATAGGCTGCAAAACAGCAATTTGCAGAGCCGGTGGCGGGGTCCTCGCGGATACCATCGGCTTCGAAAAACATGCGTGCGGCATAATTGCTGCTGGCGCTGTGCCCAAAGGGCGTGAAAACAAACAGGCCCTGAACGCCATTTCCCTCGGCTTGGAAGTGCATAAACTCATTTGAATCAACACGGCATTTGCCTAGCGTGTCCAAATCTTTCACGGCAATCAGCTGAAAACTGGGGCCTAATTCGGCAGAGCGAATTGGAAACTTGTCATCCAGCAAATCAGAGCCGTCGATGCTCAACAAACGTGCAGCGAAATCTCTAGAGATTCCTTCGCTGAATGTGGCTTGCGGCGATTCTAGCCAGACTATGCCGGTATCATTGTCTAATCGTACGGGTACGTCTCCCACGCCCAGCTGCAGAGTAATGTTTGAGCGTGGTGAATCGGATTCAAGTGTTGCAAGTACCCAGGCTGTCCCCACGGTTGGATGACCAGCAAACGGCAATTCCTTGGTGGGCGTAAAAATGCGAACCGTGGCTTTATCGCCGTGATGCGCTGTTACAAATGTTGTTTCAGAGAAGTTTGTTTCACGCGCTATTCGCTGCATGGTCTCGCTGCTTAGCGTTGCAGCGTCCATCACAACTGCCAACTGGTTTCCGGCCAGCTGGCTCTCTGCAAAAACGTCGACTATATAAGTTTTCATTGTGATTCTAGCGTGCTGAGAAGGTCATATTATCTATTAAGCGGGTGCTGCCAACCGTTGCGGCCGCCAGCAGAACCAATTGTTGCGTATCTAAAGAAGGCGCCAGCAAGGTGTGGGCGTCACGTATTTGAACGTAGTCGATATCAAAGCCGATTTCTTTCAATACAGTATTTGCCTGCAGTTCGGCTTGCCTGAGCAATTCCAGGTCGTTGCCCTGACCCTCGCAACGATCTTTGGTTTCATGCAATACCCGAGAAAGCGCAGGCGCCGTGTTTCGATCTGATTCGCTCAGGTAAGTATTGCGCGAGCTCATCGCCAGGCCGTCTTTTTCGCGCATAATCGGAGCGCCGATAACTTCTACATTAAGACTCAGATCTGCAACCATTTTCCGAATAAGAAATAACTGCTGAAAATCTTTTTCACCAAACACGGCTGTATCTGGCTGCACTATATTGAACAATTTGTTAACCACGGTAGTCACGCCATCAAAATGAACCGGGCGACTCACACCACAAAGCATGGCATTGAATTTTGGTACAGATACCCGGGTTAAATCCTGTTGACCACCCGGGTACATTTCTTCCACGTCTGGCAAGAACAATACACTGGCACCCTCGCGTTGAAGTTTGGCCTGATCTTCCTCCAGTGTGCGCGGGTAGTTTTCCAGGTCTTCGTTTTCTCCAAATTGCAGTGGATTAACGAAGATACTTACCACAACATAATCGCTTATCTCACGCGCCTTGCGGACCAGGCTTATGTGGCCGTCATGCAAGTTGCCCATAGTGGGTACGAACACAATATGTTGCCCGGCATGTCGCTTTACGCGGATAGCGGCGCGAAGCTCTTTAATTTTTTTACATCGTTGCATTGTTTAGTGTGTCGTGGTCCGGCTAACCCAGTGCGCTGGGATTGAAGTAGTGTCGGCCGCTTTTCGTTTGCAAGGCAAACTCGAGAAGACGATCGAAATGCTGTTGATTATTGGCCAGGTCAATCTGACTGGCATTCACAATCAATAGTGGTGCGGCATCGTAAAAGTGAAAAAAATTGCAGTAGGCGTCATTCAGCTTTTCCAGATAGGCGCTATCAATACTCTTTTCCGCGTCAATGCCGCGCTGCTGTATACGTTGCAGTAAAATATCGGTGGGCGCTTGCAAATAAATCACCAGATCAGGAGAGGGCGCATCAATAGTGGTTTGTTGATAAACCTTTTCGTAAAGCTCGAATTCTTCGTTACTGAGATTTGCCTGCGCAAACAGTCTGTCTTTGTCGATTAGGAAATCGGCCACTCTTATTGGCGCAAACATATCAGCCTGTCGAATATCATGAATTTGCTGTGCGCGCTGAAACAGAAAGAACAGTTGGGTCGCCAGCGCACCTTCACCATTTTTACGATAGAAACGTTCAAGAAATGGATTCTCTTCGGCGCGTTCCAGCAGCACTTCATAATTAAACGCTTCGGCCAATTTTCGCGCGAGCGTCGTTTTACCAACACCAATAGGGCCTTCGACAGCAATGAAGCGTGGCGCATTCTGAGCAGCAACCGTAGGCGATTGGTAACTGCTTGCGCTGAATTCGACTGGCGCTGTGCTCATGAATATTCCAGATTTGCGGCTCGCCAGTATAGCGCAGGCTGCGCACTGTCAGCTATTCAAGGACAATGATGTGAGGGTGATTTTTTCCTGCTGCACGCCAGCCGCAAGCTGGTTAGCGAATGTCTGAATAAGACGGCCGTCTGGAAGCTGCGCGTGCGGCGCAATTTCAAGCAGAGGCTCCATCGCGAATCGGCGTTGTGTGAGTCTGGGGTGGGGCACTATTAAGCGAGAATGGCGTAATTGATGGTTGGCAAACAGCAATATATCAATGTCTAGGGTGCGGGGTCCCCAGCGCTGGCGACGCTTGCGGCCCTGCTGCTTTTCGATAGCCTGGGTTTGTGTGAGCAGCGCAAGTGGCCGCAAGGTGCATTGCACTGCAACAACTGCGTTGAGGTAATCTGGCTGAATGGCCGGTCCTATAGGAGAGCTGCGGTAAATTGACGAGCAGGTCAGCAGCTTTGTTTGCGCAGTGGCCGCAATGGCACGAACGGCACGGCGCAGCTGCCAATGCGGTCGATTCAGGTTGCTTCCCAATGCCAGATAAACGATAGGCATTTTATAGGCTCGCTGTGCTTTATTGGCCCTGGGCTTCTCTGGGCGGGCGTTTGCGTCTGCGACGCGGTGGACGACGGCGCTGTTCAGAGCGATTGGCCTCTTCGTCTACCGGATTATCAATTTGATATTGCGTCCACCACTCACCCAGTCCTTCCATGTCTTCACCTGACTGCTCGCGCAAAAGTATGAAGTCGTAGGCCGCACGAAAACGCGGATTGGATCTCAGTTTCTCTGCACGCTTGCCTTCTTTAAGGTGTAAGCGTGACTGCAGATCCCAAATTTCACGCATAGGAATCGAGAAACGTTTTGGAATTGAAGTGGTTTGTAATTGATCCATTGTTGCAGCGTGCGCTGCTTCGCGCATGGCTTCGACAATATGCATGCCTTGATCAAGACAGGCCTCGCGCAGCTCGATAACCGCTGGCCATAGAACGGCTGCGTACATGAACGCGGGTGTGACAGGCTTGCCTGCCTCAATACGCGCGTCGGTGTTTTCCATAGTGGCCTGAATAATTTCTTGTGCGTAAGGCTGGTCGTCTTCAAGCGCTTCGGCCGTGGCAGGAAACAAATACTGGAGCAGATCGAAGCGTTGCAATACAGCCAAGGTATTGGCAGCCGCACCGCCCAAAAATAGTTTAAGCACTTCGTCGAACATGCGAGCAGGTGCAACCTGACGCAATAGATGACCATTCTTTTCAATGGCAGCGGAGGTTTCTGGCTCCATCTCAAACTCAAGTTTGCCGGCAAAGCGTGCCGCTCGTAACATGCGTACCGGATCTTCCTCGTAGCGTGTGTCGGCGTTGCCGATAACCCTCAGGCGCCCCTCTTTCAAATCTGAGAGGGCATTTACGTAGTCAATGATTTCATCTGTTTCAGGCGAGAAGTACAGAGCATTCACGGTGAAGTCGCGGCGAACAGCGTCGTCAGACAAGTCGCCATACACGTTGTCACGAAGCAGCATGCCAGTGTCACTTTGCTCCGATTCGTGATCTTCTGTATCGCGGGTATCGTGATTGGCCCGAAACGTAGTGACTTCAACTACATCTCGACCATTGCGTACGTGCACAATCTGAAATCGGCGGCCCACAATTCGTGAACGCTTGAATAGCTTAACAACCGCTTGCGGTTCCGCGTTGGTTGCTACATCAAAATCTTTTGGAGTGCGACCCAAAAGCAAGTCACGTAAGCAGCCCCCTACAATGTAAGCTTCGAAACCGTTCTCTCTCAGGCTTTCAACAACCTGAACAGAATGCGGGCTTATCTCTCGAAGTTGCTTACCAATGTCGGGTGCTTTAATACGGGTGCTTGTGATCTGACCTGAAGCGTCATTTGCCATTTGTGAATGCTGTACCCTGAGGCTCTGAAAGCCAAGTATAAAACCGAGTATATTAGCATATTCCACGCGTGCGGCCGCTCAAAGAGCGCGAACGACAAACGATAGAATTTAAGTGGCTAGAAATTATGATGAATTTTGGATGAGCGAAAGGGGAAAACGTAGTTTTCCCCATCCAGGCCTTACTTTTTATTGTTTTGCGTATTATTGTTTTTGTTTGTTTTTCTTATTGTGGTTAATAACTGCAGCAACCGTGCCAGTTTTAAAAAACTAAGCAAATTCAGTGGCTTGCAAAATAAAGCTTAGGAGTAATACTGAAATAGTCAAATTTTTGTTACAAATTCACACTAGAAACGTTACTTCCAGAGCAGAAAGTAACAAAAAAACGTCACGCTGATCAAAAAATAGTCTACGAGCTTGGCTGATATTACGCTAACTTACTTTGACTGCCATTATTTGCTGACGCCTTTTTTCTGGGAATTCCAAACCTTTGGCGGCGTTCCCACAGGCATTTTCGGCTTACTCCCAGCTTTTGAGCAAGCTCGGTTTCGCTCATGGTGTCTTGATGCTCAAGGATAAAATGCTGGAAATAGTCTTCCAGTGACAAGTCTTCGTTAGGCTCTGTTGCAACCTGCGATACTTTTCGACTGCGCTTTTGCTCTGATTGGTCTGCGTCATCGTCGTCGTCAGGCTGAGTGTCGATAAGCTGCATATCGATACCGAGGTGCTCAAGACCAATTTGGTCGCCGTCACACATAATCAACGCTCGTTCAATCGCGTTTTCAAGTTCTCGAACATTGCCCGGCCAGTTGTAGGTCATGATGGCCTGGATAGTTTCAGGTGACAGTACTTTTGCGTCAACATCCAACGTCTTCGCTTTTTTGCCGATAATGGTGTCGGCTAAATCAAGTACATCCTTACCACGCTCCCTCAGAGGAGGCAGCTTAAGGCTGAACACATTTATTCGATAGAAAAGGTCTTGCCGGAATTTTTGCTGCGCGCTCAGTGTTTGTAAGTCACGATGCGTTGCACTGATCAGACGAACGTTCACTTTAATAGATTCTGTAGACCCAATGCGCCTGATTTCACCTTCTTGAATAAAACGCAAAAGTCGTGCTTGTGCTTCAAGTGGCAGCTCACCAATTTCATCGAGAAACAAAGTGCCGCCGTCTGCGGCTTCGATCAAGCCGCTGCGATTGGTATTCGCTCCAGTGAAAGCGCCTTTTTCGTAGCCAAACAGTTCGGATTCAATCAGGGTTTCTGGTATGGCCGCACAATTAACGCAAACTATGGGTTTGCCCGCGCGGTTGCTTTCACCATGCACTGCTTTGGCGACCAGTTCTTTACCCGTGCCGGTTTCACCGAGAATCAAAACAGTACTGTCGGTCGGGGCAACCTTATGTATGCCGTTCTGCAGCTGCGCCATCGCAGAGCAGCGACCAATAATTCCTTCTATGGGAGAACCGGGTGCGGCGGGCTGCTGATCTGTGTCGGCTTTGGTTTGCGCAATGATTCTTTTCACCGCGCCCAGCATATCGTCGTGATCGAAGGGCTTTGCTATGTAATCAACCGCACCCATTTTCATTGAGTCAACTGCGGAGCGAAGACTGGCGTAGCTAGTCATAATCAGTACCGGCGTGTTTCCAGCCAGGCGAATAAGATCAGTACCCGGTGCACCCGGTAGGCGCAAATCACTAATGACCAAGCCAAAGTCTGAGAACTTGAACTTATTCGTCGCTTCAGAAACCGAGCCTGCTTCCTCAACTTTGTAGTCATTGCGTTCCAGCAGGCGCTTCAACGCACTGCGGATAACGGCTTCATCTTCGACGACAAGAATAGACTTCATACGACTTTAGATAGGGGTGCCTGCGCACCATGGAATGCAATTGTAGCGCAAAAAAGGTCAAGGTTTCGACACCTTAAATCGAATTCAGTGTGTGTCAAGCTGTGCCTTTAAGGGGATTGCGCCGGTTCTTTGCTGTAGGGCAGTGTAATTGTGAAGCAGGTACCAGTGCCAGTTCTGGAATCTGCAGGGCTTTCTACCTGAATAGAGCCGCTGTGATCCTCAACAATTTGATAGACAAGCGGTAGGCCAAGACCGGTTCCTTCACCCGCAGGTTTGGTGGTGAAAAACGGCTCAAAGATTTGCTCTTGAAGCTCTCGTGGAATACCTGTGCCTTGGTCGCAAATCTCAATCATTACCGAGTACTCGCTGGCATTGGCAACCACCTTAACAGCATCGCCTTCTTTGCTGGCGTCTCGTGCGTTGCTTAGCAAGTTAATAAAAACTTGAGCAAGTCGCTGCTGATCACCAAAAACATGCAAGCCTTTGTCAATGCTTACCTGATAACTAACGTTCACAGCTTCTTTGTTAAGTTGCAACAATCGGATGCATTCTTCTACGTTCTGTCGCAAGTTAACTGAATCGATATCAAGATCATCGCGCTGCTCGCCACTGTGCGAAAAATTCACCAGTGATTGCACAATGCCCGACACGCGCTGCGTCTGGGTGAGTATTTCAGAGGTGCTTGCTTTGATGTCTGGGTCATCGTACTCAGAGGCCAGGTTCTGCGCAATACAGGCTATACCTGTCACAGGGTTTCCTATCTCATGAGCCACGCCAGCGGCTAACCTGCCAACAGATGCCAAGCGTTCGCTGTGTGTTAACTCTTGCTCAAGAATTTGTGTTTCTGTCAGGTCTTCAATAACGATCGCCTGATTACTGGTTAGAGTTTCGGTCGGTTGCAGCAGAGTTTTGTGCAGGCTTACCCAGCGCTCAACGCCCTCGTGAACAATGTGCTGCTTGTAGCGATGTGATTCGGTGGAATCGATAAAATCAGTTAGAACTGATGACCAGGGCTGTTTGATAGCGTGCACTGCGCTGCCAACAACGTCTTCGGAGTGAATCTCAGTTAGGTCCTCCAGCATGCTATTCCACAGCGTAATTTCATGATCAGCGCCTACTATGCAAACGCCTACAGGCAAGGCTTGCAGAGTTTCCCGGTGATAGCGGCGCAAGTTATTCAGCTCGGCAGCAAGACCAGTAAGGTCAGCTTGATAGGTTTCAATGCGACTTTCTATATATTGAATGTCTTCGGTTTGATGGCTGTCATCATTGCGAATAAATGGCAGGTGTTTGTTAATGATCTCGTAAGCGCTGGATGGACCTAGCAAGCCCGAAAGGTTAGCTTCAATTTGCTCCCGAAGTCTACGTAATGCGTAGGGCCGGCTTTCGGTTAATTCCATGTTCAAGTCATGCAGCGCGTTGCTGAGCTCACGCTCGGCTGTGGTTTCTCCAACAGCTCTTGCCAGGCGGTCTTTCATCTCTGCAGGAGAGTGAACATCAAGTGCGCGACGAATAGGCCGGCTCAGTTCATCAGTTGAACATATCTCGGCCGCCTGGTGCTCTTCTTCACTTTGCTTCGCCAACAGTGAGCCAAGCAAAAATACTAAAATATTTGCGCCTAACGATCCCAGAGTACCCGCTTGCCACGCGGGCAGCTGGTTTAGTTGGCTAGGAATGATGCTGCCAACAAACGCTGAACTTTCAGGTTGTAACAGCGGCAACAAAACCAGAAAAAACCAAATTAAAATGCCAACGATTAGTCCGCCGTTGAAGCCTGTTCGGTTGGCCTCAGGCCAGTACAGCATGGCAAGTACACCTGGCATGAATTGCAGCACCCCACTGAATGCTGCGATGCCGAGACTGGCAAGATCATGCTGATCGCTGACAATTCTATAAAACAAATACGACATCAATATAATGCTGACGATCAGTAATCGCCTAATCCACATCAGCCATCGGTAAATGTCATTGGTGTCAGGCTGATACACAGCCAAAACCAGATGATTAAGACACATGGATGCAAGCGCCAGCGTTGCAACAATAATGATACTGCTTGCCGCTGACATACCCGCCATGTAGGCAAGCAATTCCATTTGTGGAAGCTGCAAAGAAATGCCTACACCGATTGTTGCGTATTGCATCGGCACCCCGACACCGAGGCTGACCGCGGCCCAATATATGATAAGAACGGGGATGCTGAGTAATAGCATGTAAAGAGGAAAACCCCAGCTAGCCGCTTTGAATGCAGTGGGTGAGGGTCGCTCTGAGAAAAGCATATGAAACGAATGTGGCATCAATACTGAGGCCAGAAAGAACAGCAGCAAAAAGTAGCGAATATTGTCGTCTTGCTGATCGTTTAGTGGCTTGAACAGTGTGGCATTTTGTTCAAGCCAGATTTGTAATCCATCCAATCCACCAAATACCATAATCACGCAGACTACCGCGATCACTATCATCAAGAGCAGTTTGCTTAAAGACTCAAAGGCGATGGCCACCACCAGTCCGTCGTGTCGTTCCTGAGTGCCAACATGTCTTGCACCAAACAGCACGGTGAATAAGGTAATCATGCAGCAGAACACAAACGCCAGACCACTTTGCCTGTTGTCGCCAGGAAACAGCTCAAAACTAGAGTCTGTAAGAATAAGTATGGTGTCAGACACTGCGGTAATTTGCAGCGCAAAAAGCGGCAACATGGCGAACAGCATAAATATTGTCAGTACTATTCCGGCCCATTGACTGCGGAATCGAAACGCGAGCATATCGGGCAGTGACCGCAGCTGGTATAGCCTGGCGATTCGCATCATGGGCGCCAAAATCAGCGAACTAAAAAGAAAAACTGCGGAAATACCGAAGAAGTAGCTCAGATAGGAAAAACCGTATCGGGAGGCCAGATCAACCATGCCAAATATGGCCCAGGCGCCGGCGATAACGCCAATCGACAAAATATAGGTAATAGGGTGGCGAATGAACCGGTCTGGAATCCACCCGCGGTCGGCTGCGTACGCGATACCAAACAGTATCGACAAGTATGCGACGCCAAAAAACAGAACCTGGCCGAGTTCAAAATTCATTGGGCGACGATCGTCATTGCTCTAAGCCTTGCAACCTAATCTTCAGCCAGTCATTGACGGGCACGTCGTTCTCCAAGATAAATCAAAAGAATTGCACCAAACCAAAGCAGGTGAGGCCGATACCAAGCCTTGGGTGAAGCCAGGGCCCAATCCATCCATGAAGGTAGAAAAATAACGACAATCAAAATAAGTAGAAAAAGAGCGCGTTGTATGTACATTAATCACTGCCATCCACATCGGTGATGCATTGCTTACGTTGCCAGGCTGCAGGGCGGTAATGTGCAATTGCGTGGGCAAGGATATCATCAACGCTGCTGCGCGCACTCATGGGTGGTAGCTCTTGGCCAAGATACCTTAGCGCGGTGCACAAATTTTCACACGCTTGCGTATTGTTTAGTGCTTGCGCCCCCGCCTGTTTGCTGAGCTTATCACCGTAGGCATCGACCAATACAGGAATGTGTCCGTACACTGGAACAACTGCATTTAACTGCTTCAAGACATGAATTTGGCGGGAGGTGGATTCTAATAAGTCGATGCCGCGAATAACATGCGTTATGCCCTGAAACGCATCGTCTACGCTGACGGCTAGTTGGTAGGAAATTAAACCGTCTTTACGGCGTATAATAAAATCGCCGCAGGTGTTGCTAAGTGTTTCAGAAACAGTGCCCTGAAACTGATCTTCGAACACAATGTCGTTTTCGTTCACGGTTAGTCTGATTGCGCAGTCTGTATTAACCGAATGACTCTGGTGTCGGCAGAATCCAGGGTAAGGCCCGCCAAGCTCGGCTAATTTAGCTCTCGTGCAAGCACATCGATACACTTGATCGTTATTATTCAGTTGTTCGATTGTCTCGGCGTAGTCGTCCAGGCGACTGCTCTGATAGAGAATGTCGCCATCCCAATGCAAGCCATGCGCTAATAGACTTTGAATAATCAGTTGGTCCGCACCTGGTTGCTCGCGCGGCGGATCTAAATCCTCAATGCGTAGCAGCCACGACCCATTTTGCGCGCGAGCGTCTAGATAACTCGCCAAAGCGCACAGCAATGATCCGCGATGAAGTGGTCCTGTAGGAGAAGGTGCGAAGCGACCAATGTAATGGTTTGATACCTGAGTACCGATCGCTTCGCCCTCAGCAGCGGTGTTTAACCGTGCTCCTGGCGCTCTTTGATTTCGTCCAGCGTTTTGCAATCAATGCACAATGACGCTGTTGGGCGAGCTTCCAGTCGTTGAATGCCGATCTCGACTCCGCAGGCTTCACAATAACCGTATTCGTCCATTTCAATCAGCTCTAGGGTAGAGTCAATCTTACGAATCAGTTTTCGCTCTCTGTCACGCGTGCGCAATTCAAGACTGAATTCTTCTTCCTGACTAGCGCGATCGGCTGGGTCGGGGAAATTGCTTGCCTCATCTTTCATGTGCATGACGGTGCGATCAACTTCAGCCATCAATTCCGATTTCCAATCATTGAGGATTTCACGGAAGTGATCTTTCTGTGGATCGTTCATGTAGTCTTCACTGCGCTTGACTACATAAGGTTTAAAAACGGGCGCTGCCTCACTACGACTTGCTACGCTCACTGCTGTTTTTGTATCCTTGGGTTTGATGGAAGATTTTTTGGTAGTCGCTTTTTTTGCGACAGTACCGGTTTTCTTGGTAGCCGCGGGCTTTTTCGCTGCGGTTTTCTTAACTGTAGTCTTTTTTGTGCTGCTTGCACTTTTGCTCGCATCACTTTTTACAGTTGCTTTTTTAGCGGTTGACGCTGCTTTCTTTGGCGCTGCTTTTTTAGCAGTAGTTTTGCTAGCCGTTGTTTTCTTGGCAGCCGTTTTCTTTACCGCGGCTTTCTTTGCTGTCTTTACTGCAGCTTTCTTTGCTGTTGATTTCTTAACAGCAGGCTTCTTTGCAGTACTTGTCTTTTTTGCGGCTGTTTTCTTGACAGCGGCTTTAGCCGGCGCCGCTTTTTTGGTGCTGGCTTTCTTTGCGGTTGTTTTCTTGGTGGCCGCTTTCTTGGTTTTTGATGCAGCTGCCTTCGATTTCTTAGCTGGCATAGTCATCCCTCAACATTTGGACGCTCGAACAAAGCGACGTGCCACTATTACCGATGTCGCTTTTAGAATGAATTTAAGGCCCGCCCAGTGGCCGGGTGGCCAAACGCGGGGGAAACTACCAGAAAGTTGGCCTTTAAGCCAGCTAGATTACATATAAACGTACAGTTTACCGTTTTGTTGCTCACTTTCGATCGGTTCGAGTGATGCACCCTGGCAAGGCCCTTGCACACACAAGCCAGTTTCAGGCTCAAACAGCGCACCGTGGGTTGAGCATTGAATAAAGTGATTTTCCTGGTCAAGAAACTGATGCTCCATCCAGTTGAGTTGCACGCCCTGGTGCGGACAGGCGTTGCGGTAAACATAGCATTGCAGGTCTTTGCGAACCACAAATAGCGGTTGCCCCTGAATATTGAAACCCCGGGTTTCACCCTCGGGAATAGTATGAACTGAGCACAATTCAAGCATGATCGGTCTGCCGAGTGATACGAACGATAGTATGCTATAGGCCCGCTTTGCAGCACAATATGAGCATTACCAAGATTATGTTTCGTGCTTTTCATAAGGCTAGCCAAGTTGTGCTTGTGGTACTTGTCGCGTCACATTGTGCCAACTTGGCGGCCGCGCCCAAGTGTCAAGCCGCACCCGGTAGCCAATACGAGCAGGCGTTCTGCACGCTGAGTAGCAGCCGTTATAATTATGGATTACCGAGTTTGCAGGAGTTTCGGCGAAATCCGGCCAAGGTCCAATATTTGTTGCTCAAGCGGGCCGCAAGCCGTGAGGGAATTGCCTTGAGCAAACCTGTTAAAGAATCACCAGTGACTGATTCGCGCTCAGCCAAAGTGACTGCCACTGTGACTGCACCAGCATCTAAACCGCCTTTGCAATCCAGAAAAACGGACTGGACTGCGTATGACCAGCCAAATTGTCGCTATACAAAACGCAAAATCACCTGTGGCAAGAGGCAGTTTCGTTTGCAAACCAATCGCAGAAATTCCGAGCTTCCTGCTACTGCACTTGGTGATGCTAACGTGCTGCGATTGCCAGAGAAAAAAGTTAACGAGCCTATTGATGCGTGGTTGGCGGTGGCCTACAAGGAGTACATTGTTGCTCTGTTAAGCATTGGTTTGGCTGGTTCCAGTTCAACGTATTCCGCGTTTGCACACACTTACTATGAACTGGAAAATACTGGAACTGATTTTGCAGCGCGTATCCAGCGCAGTTTTGCCTTGCTTAAAAAAGACAAACGCACTTTGGCAGTGGGCAAGCGCTACCCTGATTCTGCCCCTTTAGCAGCAGACTGTGAGTGGCTGGCCAGCACAATGCTTGCCTGCAACAGCGCGGGAAAGAACTGGGTGTATGCCTCAGACTGAGGATTGATCCTCAGCGCGCAAGCCAAGGCGGTGTTCGATCACGGCATTCATGCGTTGAACGCACGCTTCACCTTCGGCGACAATTTCTTCTGCACGAGTAACTTCCAGCATGCCGATATGCGATAGGCGCGGAGTAAGAATAAGATCGGCGGGTTCACCAGCCAAACGACTTCGGGTTATGCGGTCTTGCATAATGTTGATGGAGCTACTGACTACGTTGAATAAGCCGGGTGCCTCTTCGCTTGGGCTCATCCATTGTTCCACCAGAGGTGTTGTGCGTTCACGAATGCTGGCTGAGAGTTTTTCAAAAAAACTGATCTGGTCTTCACTGGCGGCAGTTGCCGTTTCCGGCCGCTTCGAATCTGACTTACTATCACCCGTTTGCTGCTCGGCAGAATACACTTCTTCACTCACTGTATCGTCACGAATCAACACTTGATCACGGCTGACCAGGTCGCCATTAAGGTTAACGGCAATAATAATGTCAGCGCCCAAGGCTTTGCACACTGAAACTGGAACCGGGTTGACGAGGCCGCCATCCAGTAACCATCTTCCATTCAGATTAATGGGTGTCAGCATACCGGGCAATGCCATGGAAGCACGGGCTGCGTTCCAGATCGGACCCTCCTGCAACCAGATTTCGCGACCAGTTTTCATGTCAGTAGCGATCGCGGCATACGGTAAATCAAGGTCTTCAATGTTTGGGTTACCAAATTCTTCGATGACAAAGCGCAGCATATTCTCGCCATCGGCCAAGCCGCTGCTGGCAAGCAACTTTATGTCCATCTGCCTGACCAATTCGTATGTGCTCATGCCGGCCAACCAATCCTGAACGTCATCCAGGCGACCGAGAATATGGGCGGCACCCATAAAGGCACCGATGGAACTGCCGCATATTATGTCTGGACTAAGGCCAAACTTCTTGAGTTCACGGATTACGCCAATATGGGCGAGACCACGCGCAGCACCACTGCCAAGTGCCAGGCCTATTTTGGGTCGGTTAGGCTGAGGGATTATGACTGGGGGCATTTATGGCACGAGTGTTCTTGTAACAAGGGTTGTTACTAAAACTCATAGAATGCGCCAAAGTAAAGGCCTTTCGCTTCTATATCCAGGTCGATAAAGTCCGGGTTGCCATTTGAGTCGGTGACATCAAGGTCGTCAGCTTCCAGAGTAATGCTGCGATAGCCAAGTTCCAGACCCAGACCAATTTTGCTTTCCCAACCAAGGCGAAGATTGCTGTCGATGAATTTGTCGCCTTCAAAGGCGGCCGCTTTTACTTCAGCGTCGACTGATAGACCGGTGTTACCAAATTCATAGCCGATGTGCGCGTATGGCAAAGGTAAGGCTTCATCTACTGACTGCCGGGCAACCGATTGATTGTCTTGGCTTCGAACTGTAAAAGAGCCGTCCAGTACCCGAATGGTGAAGCCAAGACTCACGTCGAAGCGGCCTTGTACGGGTTGCCAGTAAAGACTTAGATCAACGTGGTTCAAGTCCAGCGCTGAACGAATTGTCTGGTTGGCCGTAAACGTCACATTGTCATAAGTAATGTCGCGCTGAAGGTCGTTGGTTTCGTCAGAATTTAGCTCGGTGTACTGCAGCTTTACGTTGGGTACCACGCCCAGTGGGTGTTCCAATAACAAGTAGTAGGAAAGCCCGGTTTCCGATCCAAATCCCAGGTCGTCCTCAACGCTCACAGTACCAATGTCTGTATTAGTGCTGTCGATCGAACCACCAAGATCTTGTGACCAGGAGTCTACGCCTATGCGTGCAGCAAAATCGGCGGCATGCGCCTGGTGACTGTTAAATACAAGGGTCGCTAACAGCAGTGTTGCGCCTAAATTTTGTGCGGTAGTAGCACGCTTCTGAAGTGCTTCATTTGCGACGGTTCGAAATTTGGTGTCTGCCATTACTATGCTCTATCGCGAGTTACTCGCTAAGAGTAGCAAAGGCTTTAGCTGCTGCTTCTACTGTGGCGTGTATATCTGCCTCAGAATGTGCAGATGACACAAAACCTGCCTCAAATGCAGAGGGAGCGAGGTAGATCCCCTGTTCAAGCATTGAGCTAAAAAACTGACCGAAGCGCTGCGCGTGGCAGTTCACTGCGCCATCGTACGAAGTGACTGAATCTGCATCGGTGAAAAACAGACCGAACATACCGCCAACCTTATTGCTGCAAATTGCTACATTGTGTTCTCTGGCCGCCGCGTGCAGGCCACTCAGTAGTTGATCTACTCGCGCCTGAATCGTGTCGTAAAAACCAGGCTGCTGTACCAGCTTTAAGTTTGCCAAACCGGCTGCCATAGCCAGCGGATTTCCAGACAGAGTGCCCGCCTGATACACAGGTCCTAGTGGTGCTAACTGACTCATTATGTCCTGGCGGCCACCAAAAGCACCGACTGGCATTCCACCGCCAATGACCTTGCCGAAGGTGCTCATATCCGGAGTGACGCCGTACAGAGTTTGGGCGCCACCCAATGCCACCCGGAAGCCGGTCATAACTTCGTCAAAAATAAGTACCGTGCCATGCTCGTCACAAACCGCACGCAGCGCTTGCAAGAAGTTTTCAGTGGGCGGTATGCAATTCATATTACCAGCCACTGGCTCAACAATGACACAGGCAATGTCTGAACCACAGGCTGCGAATATTTCGTTTACGCTGTCAGTGTTGTTGAAATCTGCGGTCAAGGTTTGTGCCGCAACACTAGCCGATATTCCTGGCGACGTGGGTTCGCCAAACGTTAACGCCCCAGACCCCGCTTTCACCAGTAGAGAATCAACGTGCCCGTGATAGCAACCTTCAAACTTGAGAATTTTCTCTCGACCGGTGTAACCTCGTGCCAGGCGAATTGCACTCATGGTCGCTTCGGTACCGGAGCTCACCATTCTCACCTGATCAAGAGAAGGGATCAGCTCGCACAACAAATCGGCCATCTCGGTTTCCAGCTCGGTCGGCGCGCCAAAGCTAATTCCTTTTGCTAATTGTTGCTGTATAGCCGAGACAATATCCGGGTGAGAGTGTCCGGCAATCATCGGTCCCCAGGAACCCACATAATCAATGTAACGTTTGCCGTCAGCATCAATGATGTAAGCGCCTTCTGCACTTTCAATAAATATGGGTTGCCCGCCTACGCTTTTGAATGCTCTTACTGGCGAGTTAACGCCGCCAGGTATGTGTTTCTGGGCGTGCGCGAACAGTTCGGATGATCGACTCATAAAGCGGTCCTGATTTTAGATAATTAAAATGGGCGTACAACAACCAATATGACGATTGTAAACAACAAGACGACAGGCAACTCGTTGAAGATACGAAAATAGCGATGCGATTTATTAACTGTGCCCGCTTCAAAGGCGCGTACAAAGCGCCCGCAGGCTAAATGGAATGCCAGCAATAGCACAATCAACAATAGCTTTAGCCACATCCACAATTGGGATACGTAATACTCCCAATTTAAGGCATAAAGAACCAAACCGAAGAAAATGGCGAGGGCGGCCAGCAAGCTCATGAAACGATACAGCTTATGTTGCATAACATTCAGTTGCTGTTTGGTTTCTTCGGTTTCTGCCATGGCAGAATTTACAAACAAGCGTGGCAGGTAGAAGATACCTGAGAACCAGCAAACAACAAAAATAATATGTAGCGCTTTAATCCAAAGCATTTAAAAGATCTCTGTGGCAGCCGCTAGCTTCTTTGCGGGTGACGATAATAGTTTTCAATATCGCCTCTGGTGATTATACCGCTAGGCGGTACGTACAGTGCCAGCGGTGGGCCAGAAACGTAAAGCGCATCCGCTTCATCCTTATTCATCTGCTCTAATGCTTCCCGAAGAGTGGCCTGGGGTTGAATATCAGCCAGTTGGCGTCGTTTCCCGCCAATATCGAGAAGTTGAATCGGCGCGACCTGCTCTTCTTCCTCATTCTTTTCCGCACGTCTTTCAGCGCGGGCATTGTGCTCTTCCATGTGCAGGACCAAATCGGTTGAATCTACCAGAAATTTTGCAGAATCCGGGGGGGCGACCACCAACCAGCGAGGTCGGTTTTCCAGCAGCGTTTGTACTTGTTCCACAGTCATCGTGTGCGACACGCGACGGAAATTTCTCTCCATAAGGCTGGAAACGGACGCCCGCTGCAGAGCCCTTGATAGAGGATCATTTTGAATTTTGAAGCCTTGGCTGAGTAGGGTGGCGAGCTGCGCTGAGCTTTGTCGGAACACGCCGTTATGCGTTAAGTTAGCGCAAATGATGGCTAACATGCCGGGTAATATAACGTGTGCGTTGTTTGTGAGTTCGACAATGGCCAGCAATGCAGCCAACGGTGCATTGAGGATAGCTGCCATCAGGGCCCCCATACCCAGTAAAACGTACAGGGTGATATCAGATGCCTGATCTGGTCGTAACTCAATGCCCACCGCACCCATTAAGCTTCCCACGCCTGCGCCTATGATCAATGCTGGCCCAATAAACCCCAGTGGGATTCCGAGTCCACAGGAAACGGCCGTAACAAATAGTTTTCCAAGAACAATCGCAAGCAAGGCAACGCCGACGATATTATTCTCTAACATGTTTTGTAGGGTGTCATAACCAAGGCCAAGAACCTCGGGAACGAACACTGCGACTGAACCAGTAATGATTCCTGCAAGGCTAAGCCTCAACACTGGATTAATATGAGACAAGCGCAAACAGACATTCTGGATAGCAACAAAGCTCGCAGCGATTGTGCCGCAGGCAACACCTATCGCCGCAACAAACACAACTTCCTGCGCTGACGTCATCTGCACCGCCATGGTCAAAAGCATGGAATCACCACCGAAGGAATCAAGGCTAAGCAGTGTGGCTGTTATTGCCGCCAAAATTACCGGCGTAAAACCGGCAATAGTGTATTCCACCATCACGACTTCCATTGCAAAAATAACACCGGCAATCGGTGTATTGAAGGAAGCTGCAATGGCTGCCGCGGTACCGCAACTAATAAGAATTCTTGAGCTGTTTCTGGGCAAATTCATGGCACGCGCTGCCCAACTGGTAACGGCAGCGCCCAAGTGTACCGCTGGCCCCTCACGCCCACCGGCTTGACCGGTGACAATCGCGACTGAACCAGCGACAAATTGCAAAATAGCATTTCTGGCGGGTAGGTCACCGTGCAGATTATTGGTGACGTGAATAACATGCGCGAGGCCCAGGCCTCGAGATTTTCGTTTCACGGCGAGCATCATCAAGCCCAACACCAGCCCGCCAGTGGCTGGAAGACCAAAACGCCACAATACGTCAAGCTGCGCAAAGTTCCCTATGGTGCCAGCTGGCAGAACTAAGGTCTGGGAAACATCGATAACCCAGCGAAAGAACAAAATGACCATGGCAGCTAAAGCGCCGGAAATGATGCCCAGTATCGACAGGCTAAGAACAGCTTCGTTGTTCGCCAGTTTTTGTCTGACATAGCCAATCGGTCTGTTGAAGACTCGATTTAATGCCGCTTGCAGCCAGCGTATTCTATGTTTAACCATTGGCAAACATTATACTGTTGCGCGGCAATGCGCGTAGTCAGTGATGGATTTGATGGGCATATTGCGGTCAATCTATCAGATTAAGAGAAGAGGATGATGATTTCTGTTGGAATAGTGGGTGGTACAGGTTACACCGGCGCGGAGTTGTTGCGCTTGCTGGCAGGGCACCGGGAAGCGCGTGTTGATTTGATTACCTCGCGTGCGGAAGCCGGTGTTCGCGTTGACAGTCTGTATCCAACGCTGCGCGGGGTATGCGATCTAAGCTTTGAGGCTCCGGACGCCGGACGCTTGGCAGAATGCGATCTGGTGTATTTCGCTACGCCGCACGGCGTTGCAATGGAGCTTATGCCGGAGCTGATCAAGCGTGGCACCCGTGTGGTGGACTTGTCGGCTGACTTTCGTCTGCGCGATATTGACGTGTGGGAAACCTGGTATGGCCAAAAACACACTTGCCCAGAGTTGGTTGAACAAGCTGTGTACGGCTTGCCGGAAGTGAATCGCTCCAGTATTCGTGATGCTCAGCTGGTTGCAGCAGCCGGCTGTTACCCCACCTCGGTTCAGTTGGGTTTTTTGCCATTGTTGGCCAACGAGCTCATTGATGAGAGTACTTTGATCGCCAATGCGGCATCCGGCGTCAGTGGCGCTGGACGACAGGCAAAAATAGATAATTTGCTGGCAGAGCTTAGCGACAACTTTAAAGCCTATGGTGTAAGCGGTCACAGGCATTTACCGGAAATAGAGCAAGGCTTGAATACCGCGGCAAAGCAGACGGTTCAATTAACCTTCGTACCGCATTTGTTGCCTGTGATTCGGGGTATTCATGCCACTTTGTATGGGCAAATTAAGGCCGAAGGTATTGATGAGCAGGCCCTGCAGGCTTTGTATGAGCAGTATTATTCTGATGAACCTTTCGTAGATGTATTGCCCGCTGGCCAGCTTCCGCAAACGCGAAATGTGAAAGGCAGTAATGTGTGCCGGATTGCAGTCAGCCAGCCACAGCAGCGCAATACGGTGGTTATTTGTTCAGCGATTGATAACTTGGTGAAAGGCGCTTCCGGTCAAGCCATACAATGTATGAATATCATGCTAGGCTTAAACGAAACCGCTGGTCTGGAAAGCGTGCCGCTCTGCCCTTAGCTGAGTTGCCCGATTTGGACTGGCGTTGATATTGATTTAATTGTTCGGCGCAAATCCCTCGCATGGCCAAGGTAAAAGAAAGCAAGAAAACTCGCATGGTGGTGGTGCCCTACGACCCCTCCCGCAGAATTCTGTTTGTTTTGTTCGTATTGCTGCTATTGGCGGCAAGCTTCGCGGCAGGCTTTGTTCTGTCTAATCAAGATTACTTCACAGTAAAACAACAGCGTGATGATCTGTTGATAGAGTTGTCTGAGGCGAATAAGGAAAACAAAGAGCAGCAGAGACGCGTAGCGCAATTGCAGATGGGTGCAAATGTTGATCAGCAAGCCACGAATCAGGTGCGCGAGAGCATGGCCGATTTAAGGCAGGAGATTACTGAGCTCAATTCTGAAATCAGTTTTTACAAAGGCTTAATGGCGCCGAAAGATCGCGAGAAAGGCGTCAGTATTCGAAGCCTTGATTTGTTAGCGACGGCCAGCCCACGTAAATACCAATTCAAAATGGTATTGCAACAGTTTGCCAATGAGCACCGACTGGTGATGGGCAACGTGAATGTGAGTGTGGTGGGCAAGCAAGCGGGTAAGGATTTAACCCTTTCCCTGAGCGACCTTTCTGAGAATGTGGCTGCAAAAAATATTAAGTACCGCTTTAAATATTTTCAGAATATTGAAGGCGATGTTGTGCTGCCGGTTGGCTATGAGCCAACCAGGATTGATGTGGTGGTGCGAGGCTCAGGGACGAAGCCAGTCTATGTTGAGAAAAAATTTGCTTGGTTAACCCAGGAGGCATAAGCATGTTTAAGAAAAGTGAGAAAAGTGCGCCAAAGAAGAACAGTGGCGTTACCACGTTGGTAGCAGAAGGCACTGAAATTCTTGGCGATATCCGCTTTAGCGGCAACCTAGAAATTGAAGGTTGTGTTAAAGGCAATATCATTGCGGCCGAGGGCGCTGAATCCGCCATGCGGATTATGGAAAGCGGCCGTGTGGAAGGTGATGTATATGTTCCACATGTGGTCATCAACGGCAATGTAACGGGTGAAGTTCATTCCAGCAAATACATTGAGCTTGCCAGTAAAGCGCATGTAGAAGGTAATGTTCACTACAACATCATTGAGATGGTGCGTGGTGCGCAGGTGAATGGAAACCTGATCTATAATTCGGCTTATTCTGAAGAAGCACCCAAAGGTAAGCGTTCCACACCCAGTGATGAGCTCAAGTTCGGCGCAAATGTCGACAAGAAGGGCAGTGGTTCAAAGAACATGAAGGGTTTTGTTGACGGCAAGGCCAGCGCCTAGGGATAATTGCTGCTGGACTCTCATAAGTAACAGGCATAAGCATGACAGCCAGCAGTAATATAGAAGACAACATTCTTGTTGTTAGCGATCAGGCCGTTGCCAAACTCAAGGCCCTGATCGAAGATGAAGGTAATGACGAGCTCAAGTTGCGTGTCTTTGTCACCGGTGGCGGCTGCTCAGGCTTCCAGTACGGATTTACCTTCGACGAATTTGCGGCTGATGATGACGCCTTGGTTGAGAAAGAAGGCGTAGGCGTACTTGTTGACTCGTTAAGTTATTCCTATCTTGTTGGCTCCAGAATTGATTTTGTTGAGAATCTGGAAGGCGCTAGATTTATCGTCGATAACCCGAATGCTGATACCACTTGTGGTTGCGGGTCATCATTTTCGATGTGAGCGTTTGCCGCTAGCCTAGAAAAATTCCACCCAATACCGAATCTTGCAAACCACCGGTAAAACTCTTGATTGCAACTTTGTTGCCGGCCATGGTTTGCTGCGCAAACCATGCAAACGCGCAGCACTCTACTAAATCAGGCGCTATTCCCAGTACTTCAGTAGATGCAACAGCGGTGTTGGGCATCAGATCTGAGAGACGTTTCATCAGAGCCAGGTTGTAGGCGCCACCGCCGCACACAAACACCTCATCAATATGCCCAGGTGCAAGGTCGATACCCGACTTAATGCTTGATGCAGTGAACTCCAAGAGCGTTGCCTGAACATCTTGTTGTGGGGTGGAAGAATGATTCAGCAGCTTTTCTTGCAACCAATGTAGGTTGAATTGTTCTCTGCCGGTGCTCTTGGGGGGCGCAAGCTTCAGGAATGGATGTGCATTAAGTGCGCTGAGTAACTCAGAATTGACTGCACCCTGAGAGGCCCAAGCGCCATCCTCGTCAAATGATTTTTGTTGCTGCGCGCCGATCCAGGCATCCATCAATACGTTGCCTGGTCCGCTGTCAAACCCCAACACAACTTCCTTAGCGTTCAAAACGCTTATGTTTGCCATGCCGCCTATGTTGACGATGGCTCGAGTGTTGGCGCTGCTAAAAGCCGCCGCGTGGAAGGCTGGGGCAAGTGGTGCTCCGTGCCCACCATTAGCCAGATTGGCGCGACGGAAATCACCGACCACGGTAATGCCGGTTCGAGTGGCGATAGTATTTGGGTCGCCGATCTGCAATGTAGTGCCAGGTTTCGAAGGGTCACTTGGTGGGCAATGGCGAATGGTTTGGCCGTGGCTACCAATAGCGCGTATTTGCTCAGGCGCCAAATCCGCCTTAACCAGAAGTTGCTCGACGCCCTTAGCCACTAATTGGCCTAGGCTAGCGTCTGCGCTCATCATGCTTTCCAGCGTAAGATGCTCGTTTTCGCACAAGGCCAACATTTCCGCGCGTGCAGTGCTGTCGTAATTCAGGTGGTGGTGAAAAAGGCTCTGTGGTTGCCCTGATAGATCAACAACAACCAGGTCTAGACCGTCGAGGCTGGTGCCCGACATTACGCCGATATAGTATTTGTCGGGAACGCTAGACCTAATGGCCGGCATCAGCGCTTCGTGGTTCCACTAAGGTGTAGGCGCCAGTGTTTAATTGCGCTAACTGGTAGGCTTGTTGGTGCTTGGCCAGTTTCACTTCCAAAGAGGCAATGCTTTGTTTGAAGCGTTGCATTTCAGCGTCAGCAATCGATTTTGCTTTTGGCAGCTTGTTTAGAATAGTGCGCGGATTGCGGTGAACACCATTGACGAGAAATTCGTAATGCAGGTGCGGCCCTGTTGCATAACCGGTTGAGCCGACCGTACCAATAACCTGTCCTTTCTTCACTTTGCTTAAACGCTTGACGTGGCGTTTGGTGAGATGGAGATATTTTGTGGTGTACTGCGGCCCGTGACTAACCACTATAAAGTTGCCATTAGCCCGTGAGTACCCAGATTTTGTTACTCGGCCATCGCCGGCTGCGAATACCGGTGTGCCGCGCGGAGCAGCGTAATCGATGCCACGATGGGCCCGAATGCTCTTATGGATTGGATGGCGTCTGCGCGGATTGAAATTAGAGCTAA
>JBGCDE010000131.1:0-33879 GCA_045105115.1 Pseudomonadales bacterium
GTCGCTTGCAGCTTGGATCGCTTTTCATCCATTTCCATCAATTCTTCAAGCACATCGCTCATAAAGCCGCCTTGCTCACTGGCTTTAACCAGATTGCAATACGTACTGTTAAAGACTTCCGGGTGCTTGGCCAGCGCATAAGAGAAGGATTGGCCTTGCTCTACGTCATCTGCAATACTATTGATTAGCTTTTTCAAAGCCACGCTATTTCCGTAACGACTCAAGCTCCGTAAGGACTCCAGTAAGCTGTTACCAGTATCCAGCATTAACGCCAGCTGCTCAGTAAAGAACATTCGGTCATTGGCTGTGACTTTGCTTGGGGCTAAAAAATCGAGATTGAGTTTTATATCACCCGACTTGTTCGTAGTCTCAGCACCATCGTTCGCAGCACCAATTCGCAGTGAGCTTTTAGCGGCTACCTGTGTAGTGCCACCCTGCTCTTCCAATTGTTTTATATTGATAGCCATCTAGGTGTTCACTACACGTGAAACTTCTTCAATCGTCGTTTCCTGGCGCAGTACACGCTCAAGCCCGCTGTGAATCAAGGTTTCAACTTCATATTCGTTTAAATAGGCGTTTAGCTGATCTCGACTTGGATTGCTCATGATCAATTGCTGAAGACCGGGTGTAACTTCCAAAATCTCATGAATACCTGCGCGGCCACGGTAACCTGAGTCATAGCACTCAGTGCATCCCCTTCCCTTCGCTAATTGAACAGGATTGCTGTTATCAAATCCGTACTGCTCACACACATCAGCAGGTGCGACAAATTTCGTTTTACAGTTTGGGCAAATGGTACGCAATAGTCGCTGAGCAACCACGCCAAGCAGCGCCGAAGACAGTAAGTAAGGCTCAACACCCATATCGATAATTCGTGTGACGGCGCCAATACTGTCATTAGTATGCAGGGTTGAAAGTACCAAATGACCTGTGAGTGCGGCCTGTACAGCAATTTCGGCCGTCTCGCGGTCGCGTATTTCGCCGACCATCACAATGTCTGGATCTTGCCGCAAAATGTGCTTCAACATTTTGGCAAAACCCAATCCAATACCAGCCTTAACCTCATTTTGATTGATGATATCCAGCTGGTACTCCACCGGATCCTCAATCGTCACTATGTTCTTTTCTATTGAATTAAGATGGTTAAGTGCGGCGTACAAACTGGTTGTTTTGCCACTACCGGTTGGGCCGGTGACAAGTACCAAACCATAACTTCGTGTCATTAGCTCGCGAAATTTGTCGACGTTGGCTTCCTTCATGCCAAGCTTATTGATATCAAGAATCGCCTGGTTCTTGTCGAGTACACGAAGAACTACTTTTTCACCATGCATACCTGGTAGCGAACTAAACCGAAGATCAACCTGTCGCCCTTGCGTCTGAACCTGAATACGGCCGTCCTGCGGCATACGGCGCTCAGCGATATCAAGGTTAGCCATAACCTTAAGTCGGGACACAATAGCCGGGTGCATCTCAGCACTGGGGGCAATAGCTTCGTACAAGACGCCATCTATCCGATAGCGAACGCGGGATTTCTTCCGTCCTGGCTCAATGTGTACATCACTAGCACCGTCGCGTACTGCGCGTTGAATCACTGAATTCACTAGATTGATGACGGGGCTTCCTGCAGCAAGCTCATCAATCACGTCGTAGTCATTGCTTAAGGAGGTGTCGACAACTTCAAAACCATCCTCCAGATCAATTATGATGTCATCGGCAAAGCCACTGCTTTCGAAGGCTTCCTCTATGTGTTTCGCGATGTCTTTGGGGCTAGCAAGTATGGGTATTGCCTGAACACCAAGTCGCTCTTCAATTTCATTCAGCGAGGGCATGTCTTGCGGGCTGGCCGTGGCTACGACCAATTTCTTGCGCACGCAGAACAAAGGCAACACACCCAGACGGGAAAGCACTGACTTATCCAGCTGTTTAACAACCTCAGCGTCGAACAAGCCCATCTTCAGGCGCACGAAAGACATTTTCAGTTGCCGCGAGAGTGCTTCGTATACTTCATTTTCTGGCGCGAAATCCGAGTCGATCAACACCTGGCCAAGCTTCTTACCCGTTTCTTGCTGCAGCTTTATTGCTTGCTCTAGCTGTATCTCACTGAGCAAGCCCTTATCCAGCAAGATGTCACCAAGCTTCATGTCGGGTTGTTCTTGCTCAGTAATTTCGCCAACCACACCGTCATTGTCGATGATAGCGACCGAGTCTCCAAATCGGGTGATTCTGAAAATTTCCTTGATCAAGCGACTGGCGTTTGCAACCTTCAGCCAGCCGCCCAGACGCAGCAAACGATCCTGAGCACTGATCATGGATTCCATCGCCGCACTATTCACTATCTGGATAGCGGCGAGATCAAGCACTAGATTAACCTGCATCTGGCTAATGCATGCCTCAACAGATTCGTCGAATGCTTCGCGCACATGCGCGTCTGTTAAAGACTGCTTAGGTGCCAGATAGGTCATTACTCCTATCTGGGTTCGCTGGATTAGTTCCTTATTAATTTCAACCGACGCGTTCATTATTTTTCTCAGGCGCTGATGCGGGAGTTGGCACGAACGCGATTGATCACATCAATAATTGGTTCAGGCTTGTGCAGACCGTAGCCTTGCAGATACTCTACGCCCAGAGTTCGAAGTACAGCGATGATCGCATCGTTCTCTACGTATTCGGCAACCGTAGACATGCCCAACACATGAGCGACATCACTTATGGCCTTAACCATTGCCTGTGCGACTTTGTCATCGCCGACTTCCTTGACGAAACGGCCGTCAATCTTCACATGGTTAAATGGAAGTTCCTGTAGATAAGTAAAAGAACTCAAGCCAGTTCCGAAATCATCCAGGTAAAATTCGCAACCCAGGTCTTGAACCTGTTCAATGGTTCTTCGTGCGGCCGACAAATCATCGACGGCAACGGTTTCAGTAATCTCAAATGCTATTCGCTCTGCAGGGACGATGCAGTTTTCTAACTCGGAACTGATAAAGTCAATCAGGTCTGGCTGTGCGAATGTTTGCCCCGATAGGTTAATTGCCCAGCTCTGTGACGTGTTCTGCAGTACGTCCCACGATTCACTCAACGTCAGCAAGCTGTTACGCAATACCCAACGATCAACATCGGGCATTACTTTGTAGTGCTCTGCCGCTGGAATAAAAACATCAGGGGATACAAGGTTCCCTTCTGCGTCTCTGAGTCGCAGCAAGACTTCATAGTGGTGCGGTTGAGCACCTGGCTGCGTAGGAAAGATGCCCTGGCAATACAACTCAAAGTGGTCGTTTTCCAGTGCATCGTGAATGGTATTTAGACTGCGCATTCTTTCCTTGCGCAGAGCAATCTCACCATTGTCAGAACTCTGTACTTCAATAAGATTGTTGCCTTTGTCGCAGGCCATTTGCAGTGCGATCTTTGCGGTGCTTATTGCTTGCTGTGCATCCTGATCAAGACTGATAGGTATCAGGCCCATGCTTACATTGGTATGAAAACGAACGCCTTGCCATTCAAACTGCATGCTATTGACAGCAGCAAGAATGTTCTTCGCTATCTCATAGCTCTGATCAATATCTGAACCTTTGAAGGCGACGGCAAAAATATCGCCTTCAAGTCTTGAGAGAAAACTATCGGGGGTTAATCCCTTATCGAGTAGTCTGCCTGTCTCTCGGATCAGGGCATCGCCTGCATCATTGCCCGCTGAGTCATTAACGACATGCAAACCCCGTAAATCGATCAACAATAAACTTGATTCCGCGCCGGCCTCGCTCTGCTTGATCAATTCATCTAACAAAAACTCGAAACTGACCTTGTTCGCCAGTCCAGTTAGCTCATCGTAATTGCTTTTAACAACGCGCGATGCCTTGCGACTCAAAATCTGCAGCAGGTTTCGATCGCTATTACTGAAGTCTCCGCAAGCTAGATCGTTAAGAACACCAATGTAGCCACAGGCTTGGCTGGCATAGCCATAGATTGGGCAGATAAGGATCTTTTGCTCTAGCTCAGGACAATAACGCTTAAGTTCATCATCAAATTCATCGTTTACAACAAGCGTGCCGCCTACTGAAACTATCCACGGCATGAACACATCGGATGCCAGGCGCTCGATGTCATGTCTGGAACTTTGCTGATCAGCGTGTTCGACAATAAGAATATTCTGGTCTGGCAGGCACAGAATGGTAGTGGCAACATTCATGCGCTCGGAGCATTGCAGCACCAGGTTTGCCATGACTGAATGACCCTTATCAAACTGCTCTGCTGAGTCATCAGTTCCGTAAATCAGATTCAACTCTTCGTAGCGGTCGGTCAACTCCATGGTTGCCGAGTCCAATTCCATATTGAGTTGATAATCGCTTATAAAAAGTTCCTCCAGCGAACTCAAGCTGGCAGGGTCGTGATCAGGTATCCCTGAAAACTCGACAACCAGTGTGCCAATCAAGGCATCTGTGTAAGTACGGAGGTTTCGTGAGTATATGTACTGTTGATCTTCAACGCGCTTTAGAAAGCCTTGCTCGATTCGCTCTTCACCAGCCTCAATCACCAGGTTCTCGATCGCTGCAATAAGCTCCTCGTCTGAGGTCTTAATGTCTTTATCACTCTCCTGCAGTAGATCACGCTGTGCGCCCAGCAATCGCATTGAAGCAATGCCCGGAAACAAACAACGCGCAACGCAGAAAAAGTGCGTGGTATTCAAGCAAGCTAGCAGTGGGTCGCGATGCATGGCCATTCGAAACTAAGCTAAGCTCTCAAGCAGCATCTGCAGACCCAAAATGATCATTCAGTGCGGCTGTCAGCGTTCTTATACTGATGGGTTTTTCCAGAAATTGTATTCCGCCAGTGTCTTTGGCCCACACTCTTAGCTCCGCTTCCGCTCTGGAAGTAGAAACAAATATTTTGCAAGAAGTCTCTGGAAACTCCTGGTGCAAGGTCGTGCACATCTGTACGCCTGTCATTTTGGGCATGTCAACATCGGCAACCATCGCATCAGGTTGCAGCTCTCTGAACTTCTCAAGACCTTCCAAGCCATTTCGCGCAGTTACCACATCGTAGCCCGCCCTTGTCAGGCCCATCTGCATGACGCGGATAATATGGGGCTCGTCGTCAACCAAAAGAATTCGCTTTGCCATTAGCTTGCGTTCCTCAACAAGTCACTTTCTTTAAACAGCTCAAGAGTGAACTGCGTACCTTCATTGATTTCGCTGGTCACGCTCAAGCGGCCGTTATGCAGCTGCACAATATCGTAAGCTAAAGACAGGCCAAGACCATGCCCAGTGCGCTCGCGCACCTCATCAGAGTCACTTCGATAGAATTTATCAAACACGTGTTCAAGATCTTCACTGGAAATACCAATACCGGTGTCGCGTACCGTAATTCGCACAGCATCATCCAGGTCTTCAACATCCAGACTGACTGTTCCACCGGGTCGGTTGTATTTAACCGCATTCGTCAGCAAATTATTGACAGCAATGCGCATCAAATCTTTGTCGATAGCAACCGGTATACCATCATCAGGTAACTGCAGCTGAAAGTTCAGACCGCTGTCACCACTGCCCTTCTCGATGGTACTGAATGTGTCTTCAATGAACTCATTGAACTTCACGCGTTGGCGATCGATATTCAAGCTGCCCATTTCAATTTTTGTAATACTCAGCAAGTTGCTGATCAAGCCCGCCATTCTTTCGGCTTCATCAAATATGACATTCAGACCCTGGGTTCTAAACTCTTCGTCACGACCATCTTCACCCAACAATGCTTCGCTATACATCATCAATGTGTTTAACGGGGTTTTAAGCTCGTGCGAGATGTGCGCTACGAACTCTTCGCGACTGGATTCTGCCGCTACTTCGCGGCTTGCATCGCGGATTATCACCAAATTGCCCTTGCTACGTGCGTCATTCGCCGATGCGAACAAAGGATAGGCGTTAAAATTCAATTGTTTGCGGGTATTACCGCTTTCCACATCAACTCGCAGCTCGGGTATTGCACGGTTCGCGGGATCACTGCAGCGCGCTAGGAAGCGAAAAATATCGTCGTTTGGACACCAACTCGCCACAGGCTGCTCCAAAGCAACATTTGGATCTACACCCAGCAAAGTCGCTACTTTGGAATTGGCAAACATCAGGCTGCCGCTGGCGTCAAAAACCAGCACGGCGCCAGGCAAAGCCTCAATGACTGATTCTATTCGATTGAACTTGTAATTCAGAACTTTGCTCGACGCCAGCATACTGTGATTATCATGTTCAAGCGTTTGTATTTTATTGCTCGCCTCACGAAAGTAGGCGTTGAAATTGTCCATGAACTCGCCTAGTTCACCGCTGGCACTGACCTCCACGTTTTGCATTGCACCTGATTGCAGATGCGCTGCAATCTCTCGCTGGGTTTTTTGCAGAGGTTGTAGTTGCTTACTCATGAGGAAATAAAACAGAGGCGCCAGCAGAAACACCGGTAGTGCCATGCTCGCCAGAAACGAGAGCTGCTCGAAGCCGGCGCTCAACTCAGGCTCAAAGAGTCCTATTTGCACTGATCCTTTGTATTCACTTTTTATCAGGAAAGGGGCATAGAACTCCATTATTGAACGTCCGTTTTCCAGATCCAGCTTTCTTTCCCCGGTCCAGGTACTGGGCGCAGAGCTTAGCAGTGGAGCTGGTGGTGTTATGCCGGCGGTTGTAATTTGCGACAGTGGAACGCCCTTTGAGCTAACCACCACTGCGTACGCCAAATCGCTGCGCGCCAGGCTTTCCTGAAGTATTTTCAGCGCATTACGCGTTGTTTGTTCATCAAGTTCATCGGCAGGCACTTCCGAAATAAGCTGTGCAAGCGCCTTACCCTGCTGTTGCAGGTTATCGGTTCGGCTGGTTTTCTGATAATTGAGTGATTGGTACGCAATGATGGCAATCACCATCAGAGTGCCCACTATCATACTCAAACCAACGCTTTGCGATTTCAGGCTATGCACTTCGTTTTGCTCGCTAGTTTGTTATCTACACAATTCGTGCATACAGCTGCTGAGTGCTCACATGAACACAGCACTGTTACGCGCCGCAAAGCACGCAGATAAACGGTTTCATACATTAAAAACTAGACAACGATCACAATTCGATCCATTTGGATCCGACCGATGGCTGGGAAGAGATTCGACAGCCAGAAAGGCTGTGACACAGGTCTCAATTACTGCGGCGGATATGCTCGACGGCCAAATAGGCAAAGGTCATCGCAGACGCGATCGTTGCGCCTGCACCAGGATAGGAATCTCCAAACACAGCACCAGAGCAATTGCCGGTTGCGTAGAGCCCATTGATCAGCTCACCCTGAGTACTGAATACCTGGGCATTCTCGTCACACTTCAAGCCGCCCTTTGTGCTTAAATCACCTGGGTAAATGCGAAGCGCGTAGTAAGGCCCCTTGTTAAGTGGGGCTAGACTGGGGTTGGGTGTAACGCGCGGGTCGGCGTAATAGCGATCGTGCAGACTTTCTCCACGCATGAAATCCTTGTCATGCCCCTCAATGGCAAACTTATTGAAGCGTCGCACAGTCTGCTCAAGGTTAGAAGGGTTTACGCCCAGCTTTACCGCCAGCTCTTTGAGGGTGCCGGCCTTGACCAAAAAATCATCACTTAACAACTCAGCGTCCAAAGCTGAATCCGGTTGGGCTTTTGCAGGGCCGATAGGCCCTACCGGGTATCGCTGCCGATAATTCGCATCGATGATCATGAAACACGGCAAGCAGTTTCCTTCGCGCGCATGAACCTGCAGCTGTATTTTAGTCAGCTCTTCATAGGGTTTGGCTTCATTAACAAAGCGTCGGCCATCCGAATTGACAAAGATACTACCGGGCATAGACTTGCCCGAAATGAGCGCTTCAGCTACGCCATCTGGTCGAATGTAAGTGGGCGTCCACCAGGCGCACTGCATATGCTCGAACGCCGCGCCCACGCGGGCACCTAGTGCTACCGCATCACCGGTGTCGCCGTCTGATGCCGCCGTCCAGTCGCCTGTTACAAACTTGTACTGATAATTCTGCCGTAGTTTTGTATTCTTGGCAAAGCCGCCCGAGGCCAGTATTACTCCCTTCCTCGCTTTGACGGTTTTTAGTTCGCCATCGAGTTTAATTGCCACACCGCGTACTTTGCCGCTCTTACTTTGCAACAGCTTAAGAACTCTGGCGTTACACCAAACGGGTACATTTTTCTCAAGCAATGATTTTCGTAGGCGAATTACCAGTGCCCTGCCCAGTGTCTGACGTCGATCCTCGCGGCTGCGCAGTCGCTGCGGAATATCCAACCAATAGCTCAGCAGTCGTTTAGCCAGCAAAAAATACGCATCAGCTTTGAACTTTGCAATGCGCTGACCTTCCACCGCGGTGACCGCGAAACGATTTAATATGCCTTGGTTAGCAGGCTTCCTAACACTATCAATGTGTTCACCAATAGCGCGAATAGAAATCGGTTCGGGCTCCATGGAACGACCGCCCTGTTTGAAACCTTCAAACTCAGGGTAGTAATCCATATACTCCTGCATGGGCGTATAACGCACATGCGTCTGTTCACGCAGCAGTTGCAGCATTTTTGGACCAGCATCAACGAAAGCTTGCAAGCGCGATTGCGATACCTGCCCAGCCACTTTCTGAATATACTGCAAGCCTTCGGCGCTGGAATCTTCTATGCCAACATCCGCTATTTGCTTATTTGCAGGTATCCAAACAACACCACCGGACATCGCGGTTGTGCCACCCCACTGCTCGGTCTTCTCAAGAACAATGCTTTCAAAACCCGCAAGAGAGGCAAACAAGCCGGCGCTCATTCCACCCGCTCCGCTGCCTACAACGAGAACATCTGTCTCGTAGTCCCAATCTGCCACAAGTTAGGTCCTAATTCTTTTGAACAATTACGCTACCCACTGAGTAGCCTGCTCCGAAAGAACATATTACGCCTACTTCACCACTCTTCAAATCTTCATTATGTAAATGAAAAGCAATGATTGAGCCAGCAGAACTCGTGTTTGCGTACCGGTCAAGAATGACCGGCGCTTCTTCTGCGGTTGCCTCGCGGCCAAGTACTCGCTTACTGACCAGTTGATTCATGCTGAGATTCGCTTGATGCAGCCACATACGCTTGCACGCTTCATTTGATATACCAAGGTCAGACAAGTGCTGCACAATCTGCTCGGCAACCATGGGGCAGACTTCCTTGAAAACTTTGCGACCATTTTGTACGAAAAGCTTGTCTGTCGCACCTACGCCGGATTCGTCTCCACGATTAAGGAAGCCAAAATTATTTCGAATATTATTCGAATAAACGGTTTTCAGACGACTACCGAGGATGCGATAGCCGGCGCTGTCGCCCGCTCTGAGTATGACCGCAGTACAGGCGTCGCCAAAAATAAAGTGGCTGTCTCTGTCTCGAAAATTCAAATGTCCTGAGCATATTTCGGGATTCACCATAAGAACGGTTCGCGCGCTGTTATTTCTGATCGCATCTACACCGGTCTGAATACCAAAGGTTGCAGACGAACAAGCAACATTCATATCGAACGCGTAACCGTCTATACCAAGAGCCGCTTGAACTTCAACCGCTACCGCTGGATAGGCCCGCTGCAGGTTGGAGCAAGCCACGATGACAGCATCAATTTCAGATGCCGAAATCCCGGCTTGTGCCATCGCTTCGTGCGCAGCGGCAATCGCCATTTCACACTGAATCGAGTGTTCGTCGTTATTTCTGTCTGGTAATTGCGGGCACATGCGATCCGGGTCAACAATGCCTTCGCGATTCATAACATACCGACTGTGAATTCCAGAGGCCTTCTCAATAAACTCCGTACTGGATTCATCAAGTGCATGCAGTTCACCGGATGCAATTTCCGCCGCGTGGGTGGAATTAAACTGTTGTACATAGCTATTAAAAGCGTGCACTAGCTCTGCATTACTGACCGATTCGCTTGGCGTATACAATCCCGTTCCGATGATAGAAACCGCTTCTAAGTTGTTCATGGTTGCTGCCGTGCCTTTTTTACCTGCGTGTTTTCATTGCTGTGACCCTATAGGATTCTACACTATTGTGTACCGTTCTTTTCCTCTAGTTCGTACCAGCGCTCTGTTAAATCTTCCAACGTTTTCTGAGATAGTTCGAGAAGCTTAAGACGCTCGGCGACAAACTCCGGTGAATTTTTGTAAAACTCACTATCCAGCGTTTCCTGCTGAACTTCTTCCACTTTATTCTCAAGAACGGCAATACGCTCAGGCAAGTCCTTAAGTTCATGCCGCTCTGTGAAACTGAGACCACTTTTACGTGCTGATGATTGTCGGTTCGGCCTGGCAGGGTTATCTACTTTAGCGTCAGTATCATCAGCAGCGGCTGACGACTCTGCGACAGTCAAACTCTGTTTTCTGCGCTGCCAGTCAGAAAACCCACCGACATACTCGTTGATTTGATTACCTTGTTCGAACACCAACACACTCGTCACAACATTGTCTAACAATTGCCGATCGTGACTGACTAGTAACAATGTGCCATCAAATTCCACTAGCCTGTTTTCGAGTGCTTCCAGCATTTCGATATCCAGATCATTGCTAGGCTCATCAAGCACCAGCAAATTACAGGGGCGGGTAAATAGCTTGGCCAGTAACACCCGATTGCATTCACCACCAGAAAGTGCTCTGATCTTTGTTCGAGAACGCTTGGGACCAAACAGAAATTGCTGCAAATACGAAATTACATGACGCTCGCGACCGCCTACATTGACAAATTCCTTGCCATCCGCGACAAACTCGGCAACAGACAAATTGCCATCCAACTCCTTTCGAAGCTGATCAAGATAGGCAATTTGCAAGCCACTTCCCAGTTTTACGCTACCCGAATCGGCCTCTAATTTACCGAGCAGCAAACCCAGTAGCGTAGATTTACCTACACCGTTATTGCCTATTATGCCGATCCGATCGCCGCGCATAACGCGCACACTGAAGTCAGCAACGATTTGCTCTTCGCCGAAGGACTTATTCAGCTTACGCGCCTCGATAACTTTACGACCGGAGTGCTCGCCTTCTGACGCCGTAATTTGGGCCCGACCCTGACGGTTAACACGCTCGCTTCGCTGCAGTCTCATCGATTCCAATGAACGCACACGCCCCTCATTTCGGGTGCGCCTGGCCTTAATACCCTGGCGAATCCAGCGTTCTTCCTGAGCCAGCTTCTTATCAAAAAGAGCATTGTGTCGGTCTTCTTCTTCGTCTGCTTTTTCCTTAAGTCGCAAATACTGCTGGAAATCGGCGTCCCAGCTGAGCAAACGTCCGCGATCAATTTCAACTATTCGGCTGGCCAGTTTTTGCAGAAAACTGCGGTCGTGCGTAATCAGTACGATGCTACCCTCAAATGCTGCAAGTCTGTTTTCAAGCCATTCGATGGTATTTATGTCCAGATGGTTGGTCGGCTCATCCAGCAACAGCAAGTTTGGTGTAGAAACCAGTGCCTTCCCCAGAGCAACCCGTCTGCGCCAGCCTCCTGACAATGAAGACAATTTAACGCTACCGTTCAAGCCGAGCTCAGACAACACAGAGTTCACTCGTTGCTGCGGCGTCCACCCGCCACCCTGCTCTATCGCGTTTTGCAAACGCTCCATCTCGATAAGCGAGGTGGCAGCGTCTTCCGATTCACTTAAACGCTGATAGTCATCAATTAGCGACTGCAGATTTCCAAGCCCTTGCAGCACAAATGCACTGACGCTGACGTCGTCATCGGGTGGTAGCTCTTGGGCCAGCACACTGACCCGCAAATGCTCAGCAAGGTGTAGTTCGCCACGGTCAAGCTCTTGCTGGCCTAGCAAGATTCGCAGCAAAGTAGATTTGCCTGCCCCATTGCGGCCGATCAAACCAATGCATTCTTTGCGCTCGATACTGAAATCCGCATTATTCAGTATTACCTGATCAGCGAACTCCAGCTGGGCGTTTTGTAAACGTATAAGACTCATACTGGCAAATTATACAGAAGCTAGGTAGAAGCTTTGCTACTCTTAGGGTTTGTCGAACAGTATTGTGTGTTATGGACATTATTGAAGCCATTATTCTCGGCATTGTGCAGGGTCTGACCGAATTTCTGCCTGTGAGCAGCAGTGGTCACATTGAACTTGGCAAGGCCGTATTGGGCACAGAAGATGTCGGTATCGATTTCACTGTGCTGGTGCATGTGGCGACGGCATTGGCGTCGGTATTGGTTTTTCGCAAAGACATTGCGGAATTGATACAGGGCATGCTGAAATTGCGCTACAACGAATCCTGGGAATACAGTCTTAAGTTGATCGTAGCCTCGGTTCCAGTGGCAATCGTTGGTTTATTCTTTAAAGAAGAGGTGGAAGGCCTTTTCCACGGCAACCTAAGCCTCGTTGGCAGCATGCTCATTGTAACAGCCGCGCTTTTAATGCTGACCACCTTGATTAAAGGCACCGGACGCTCGATCGGCTGGCATCACGCCATTATTATTGGTGTTGCGCAGATGTTTGCCGTAATGCCAGGTATATCGCGTTCAGGTGCAACGATAGCTACCGCCTTGCTAATGCAAATTGATCGCGCGAAAGCGGCCAAGTTCTCTTTTCTTATGGTGCTTATACCCATATTTGGGCAAGCCTTGCTAGACGGGCTGGACATCTATGAAGACCCATCACTATGGTCTCTTGGCTTGGGCGTCAGTTTGGGGGGCTTTATTGCAGCGTTTCTTTCAGGCTTGTTTGCATGCACTCTGATGCTTCGCATTGTTCAACAAGGCAAACTCTATTATTTCAGTGCGTATTGCTTGATCGTTGGTCTGGTTGCAATATTTGGCTAGCGGCCACTCAGTCTACCGCTGCTGAAAGCGCTTCATACGCCGGTAGGGATACACGCTTTCTACGGTGCCACTACTGATCTTTTCTTGCATGGCTTGCCAAAACCGATAGTCGTATAAGTCATCGTGTAATTCTTCAAAAATCTTTCGCGCTGTTGCATTGCCGGTAAAAAACAATCGGAATTCTTCCGGGAATACATCATTATCGGCAACGCTGTACCACGGCGTACTAGACATCGCCTGCTCTTCCGTTTTGGGTTCAGGAATTGCCCGGAAGTTGCATTCATCCATCAAGCATATTTCATCATAATCATAGAAAACCACTCGACCATGACGGGTAACACCGAAGTTCTTCAACAGCATGTCGCCAGGAAAAATATTGGCTCCGGCCATTTGCTTAATTGCATTGCCGTATTCGTCAATCACATCGCGAATTTCTTCATCATTTTTGCCAGGTAAAAACAAATTAAGCGGAATCATGCGCCGTTCCACGTAACAGTGGCGCAGCCTGAGAACTTTGCCATTCTCCTCCAACACAGAGGGAACTTCTTTTCTAAGCTCTTCAAGCAATTCATCTGAGAAACGTCTTCGGTCAAACACCAGATTATCAAACTCTTGTGTATCGGCCATCCGCCCCGCGCGCTCATGTAGCTTGACCAAAGTGTATTTTTTTTTCACTTCATCGCGGGTCATCGACTTCGGTGGCGTGAAGCGGTCTTTAATGACCTTGAATACATAATTGAACGAAGGCAGAGTAAACACCAGCATCACCATGCCCTTGATACCAGGTGCTACAACAAATTGATCCTGTGCCTTTTTAATTTGCCTGACGGAGTAGCGCACAAACTCAGTTTTTGCGTGCTTCGGAAAGCCGATTGCAGCATACATTTCAAATACTGGCTTACGTGGCATAAAGCTGCGTAAAAACGCTACGTATTGCGATGGCTGATCGGTATACACCATGAAATAGGTTCGAGTGAAACTAAACACAATACTGATGTCACTGCTGTCGAGCAGCAATGTATCAACGTACAAGGCCTTGCTCTCATTACCCGAATGCAAGATTGGTATCACAAAGGGATAGACCTGGCCCAGACACAATGTTCTTCCTACCAGGTAAGCTGCTTTATTTCTGAAAAACAGACTGCGCAGAACTTGTACTTCAACGTCTTCGGAAGTGGCTCCGGTGGGTAACTTAGGTGCTAGATCTCGCGCAATAACCTCCTGGATGAAATCGACGTCTCTGTCCAAATCCTCAAAGCTGTTCTCTAGCCCGCTGTCTTCAATTAGTTGCAACAACAGCTCTCTAGCGGGTATTGATCCGGCATACGAGCGATAAATGGTGTCGTCACTCTCGCGCCCCGCTTCCGCGGTGGAATGGTCGGCAAGCGCGCACTTGTCTCTGATCACCTTATGCTGAAAAACATGGCAATAGACAGAGTTATAAAAGCTCTCTACTACTTCAATATTGCGATGTTTTTCAATCAGCGGAATAAACTTGATTTTAACTTCGATCCAGAGTTCCGGATCTTCAAGATTGCTGTCAACAGTGGTTCTGGCCAGCGCCACAACCCGCGCAATTTTTTGTTGGTACAGCGTTTGCCTGAGTTGCTGCGCTTCATGAACATCAAGCCACGCCGCGTTTTCGAAGCGCACATGAGCACCAAGCGTTAAATTTAGGTAGTCGGCAAAAAAAGAGTCGAAACCATTAACTATTAACTGCGCCAGGCGAAATGCCCTAGCGCGAATCATCGTAGGCTTTCGTTAATCTTTTGCAGCGCTTGATTGCCGGGGCACAATTCAGCCTCGGTCATTTTATTCAGAGATCGCTCTGAGGTATCCAGAACTGAATGCAAGTCAGCTGTGTCAGGGTCCATGTACAACAGCCCAGTAAGTATCTCACCAGACTGTGCATGCTCCGTAGACGCGGCAAGTGCCGCCGCCCTATCGCGCAAATTGTAGTCCTTTCCATTCTTACGTAAATGCACCACCGACCCGTCGTGCAAGCACACTTCCTGACTTGCACCCTCTTCGTATCGCGTTGTAATTTCTTCCTGCATTGGCACGAAGTCCACGGTTCCGGTGGCCTCCATGTGCTCTCTTACAAACTCATAGCTCTTGGTAGAACCTGGATTATTATTGAAGGTCACGCAAGGTGACAGCACATCAATAAATGCAAACCCTTGATGTGACACCGCCGCTTTAATAAGCGGAACTAACTGTTCTTTGTCGCCAGAGAAAGAACGTGCGACAAAATCTGCCCCCAATTGCATCGCGAGTGCACACAAATCAATGGATTCGTATTGATTAACCGACCCTTTCTTACTGTGAGAACCAACGTCTGTAGTGGCGGAATCCTGGCCTTTGGTCAAACCATAACAACCATTGTTCTCAACAATGTAGAGCATGTTCAGATTGCGTCGCACAACATGTGAGAACTGCCCCATGCCAATCGATGCAGTATCGCCGTCACCAGAAACGCCAATATAAGTCAGATCGCGATTTGCTAGATTTGCGCCGGTTGCGACTGATGGCATACGACCGTGTACCGAATTAAAACCATGCGAATTACCCAGAAAATAGGTAGGCGTTTTAGACGAACAGCCAATACCGGAAATTTTGGCAACAGTGTGCGGCTCAATCGACATTTCAAAGCACGCCTGAATGATCGCGCTACTGATTGAATCGTGTCCGCAGCCAGCACACAGTGTTGACAAGGCGCCTTCATAATCGGCCGCTGTATACCCAATCTCATTGATTGGTGCATCCGGATGTCGAAAAGACGGTTTGATGTAACTCATTTGATGAAACTCTCGTCAATTGTTTGCAGCATCAGGAATCAGCCTTTCTTGGCCGTAAGGGTGTTACTGACGCTGGTCCGGGCAAATCCTGTTTAATCACAGATCGTATTTTACTGGCCGTTATTGGCATGCCGTCGTACTCCAGAACCTTGACCAGTTTTTTCGGATCAGCATCGCACTCAATCATCAACAGAGAACGTAATTGCGCATCGCGATTCTGCTCAATAACATAAACACGTTCATGATATTCTATAAATTCCACAACATCGTCATTAAACGGGAACGCCAATATTTGAAGTGCATCAATCTCAATTCCTTCTTCGCCAAGATAGTCCAGCGCTTCGTGAGTCGAATCAACACTTGTTCCAAAGTATATGATCCCTAATGGGGTGGGCTTTCTGGAAGCTCTTAAAACAGGCGCCGGCACCAGAGTTTTTGCTGTTTCCCATTTCTTCAGCAGGCGCTCCATATTACGCGCATACTCTTTACCATCTTCCGTGTAAATCGCCCACTCATCACGTGACGAGCCACGTGTAAAGAACGAGCCTTTAGTGGGATGTGTTCCCGGAATGGTACGGTAACAAATACCGTCATCATCTGTGTCCCTATAGCGACCGAATCTTTCAATGGAATCAAGCTGGTCTGCATCCAAGACTTTACCGCGTTTGTATTCTCGCTTGTCATTCCAGCTCAGTGGTGCAGACATTGTGTCATTCATGCCGAGATCAAGATCGCTCATCACAATCACCGGCGTTTGTAGCTGCTCAGCAAGATCAAAGGCATCTGCCGCAAGGTCAAAGCACTCTCGCGGATTGGATGGGAAAAGTAATATATGTTTGGTATCACCGTGAGAGGCGTAAGCTGCCGCTAACAAATCAGATTGCTGCGTACGAGTTGGCATACCAGTGGATGGGCCAGTTCTTTGAATATCAAACAAAACCGCAGGCACTTCAGCAAAATAGGCCAGTCCGAGAAACTCGCTCATCAGCGATACGCCGGGGCCACTGGTTGCCGTAAATGCACGCGCACCATTCCAACTGGCACCAATCACCATGCCTATGGCGGATAATTCATCTTCCGCCTGCACTATCGCAAAATTGGTTTTTCCGGTACCTGGGTCAATTCGCAAACGCTTCGCGTACTTATCGTAAGCGTCAACCACAGAGGTTGATGGCGTAATCGGATACCAGGCAGCTACTGTTGCACCTGCGTACACCGCACCCAACGCCGATGCTGCATTGCCGTCGATCAAAATACTGTCGCCCACTTTATCCGTGCGCTCAACACGTATACCTAAAGGACACTCGAAGTGTTCGTTGGCGTATAGATGACCGAGCTCCAGCGCATGGATATTAGGAGCAATCAACTTGTCTTTACCCTTAAACTGGCTGCGAACGATGTCAGTCAGAACTTCAAACTCTATATCAAGCAGTGCCGCGAGAGCGCCTACATAAATAATGTTCTTGAACAACAAACGCTGCCTGGGGTCACTGTATTCAGTGGCGCATATTCTTGTTAAAGGTAAACCAATGTAATGTATATCGTCTCTTACCAGTCGTATATCTAATGGCTTGGTAGAGTCGTAAATAAAATACCCACCCGGCAAAACGTCTGCCACATCTTCTTGCATACTTTGCGGGTTAACCGACAGCACAATATCCACACCACCACGCCGGCCGAGATAGCCTTTTTCACTAACTCTTACCTCATACCATGTTGGCAGGCCCTGAATATTTGACGGAAATACGTTCTTTGGACTGACCGGTATACCCATTCGGAATACGGCTTTTGCAAACATATTGTTAGCGCTGGCCGAGCCCGTGCCATTAACGTTGGCAAACTTGATGACAAATTCATTAACAGCCTTGATCGACTTCACGACTGAGCCTCCGCCGCTTTGGTGACAGTGTAAAGAAACTGCTGCATGTCCCACGCGGCCGTTGGACAGCGTTCAGCACACAAACCGCAGTGCAGGCAAACGTCTTCATCTTTAATCATGAGCCTACCTGTTTGCAGCGGCTCAGATAAATAAAGATCTTGCGCCAGGTTATTGGCTGGCGCCGACAGTTTTGTGCGCAATGCAGACTCTTCCGCGCCTTCAGTAAAGGTAATGCAGCGCGTCGGGCAAATATCAACACAGGCGTCGCATTCGATACACAGAGAATCGGTAAAAACGGTTTGTACATCGCAGTTGAGACAGCGCTCAGCTTCTGCATACGCTAGCTTGTCATCAAAACCAAGCTCAACCTCGATGTGTCGATCGGCCAGGCTCTCGAACTTATCCGCTTGCGGCACTTTAAATCGAAGATCGTCAGTGACCGAATTATCAAAACTCCACTCATGCATGCCCATTTTCGTGCTGGACAAAATGGTGCCTGGCAGCGGTCTGGCAGTCACATCCTTGCCTTGGCAAAATTTGTCGATCGAAATTGCTGCCTGATGGCCGTGCGCAACCGCGGTGATGATGTTCTCAGGGCCGAATGCCGAGTCTCCACCAAAAAACACCCTTGGGTTTGTTGACTGGAACGTGGTTGGATCCAGTGTTGGCATATCCCATTGGTCAAACTCAAGACCAATGTTTCGTTCTATCCAGGGAAACGAGTTTTCCTGGCCAATCGCGACCAGCACATCATCACACTCAACGAATACATGTGGTTCATCCAACGGTATCAATGAGCGTTTGCCATTGTCATCGTATTCAGCGCGCACTTTCTCAAAGTGCATACCCACCAAACGACCATTGTCGACCACAAAATCAACTGGCACATGATTATCTAGAATGGGAATGTCTTCATGCATAGCATCTTCTTTTTCCCAGGGCGATGCTTTCATTTCAGTAAACGGACTACGAACAATGACTTTTACGTCTTTACCGCCAATGCGCCTGGAAGTTCTGCAGCAGTCCATCGCCGTGTTCCCACCGCCAAGCACTATCACTTTCTCACCAATCGAACTGGTGTGACCGAACGCAACACTCTCAAGCCAGTTGATACCAATATGAATATTGGCAGCGGCTTCTTCGCGACCAGGTATCTTGAGGTCACGCCCATTGGGCGCACCACTTCCGACAAACACCGCGTCGTAGTCTTTATCAAGCAAGGACTCAAGGCTGTCGATGTAGGTATTGAAATGCGTCATCACGCCCATATCAAGGACGTAGTTCACTTCTTCAGCTAACACTTCTTCAGGTAAGCGGAAAGACGGAATTTGACTGCGCATAAAACCGCCGCCCACCGCTTGCTCATCGAATAAATCGATATTGTAACCAAGCGGCATGAGGTCACGCGCAACGGTCAACGAAGCGGGGCCTGCACCAACAAGAGCTATTTTCTTGCCATTCTTATCTGCCGGAATTGCTGGCAGTCGATCAGATATGTCGTCTTTGTAGTCTGCTGCAACCCGCTTCAAACGGCAGATCGCCACTGGCTCTTCCTCTACCCGGCCACGCCGGCAAGCCGGCTCGCACGGGCGATCGCAAGTTCTACCTAATATACCGGGAAACACATTCGATTCCCAATTCACCATGTAAGCGTCGGTGTATCGCTCGGCGGCAATCAGGCGGATGTATTCAGGGACAGGGGTATGGGCTGGACAAGCGTATTGGCAGTCAACCACCTTATGAAAATACTCGGGGTCACTGATGTCTGTAGGCTTCAAAACTCGACTCCATGTTCATAAAACTCGCGGCAAGTGAATGTCGCTAAACGGGATAAGAATGTCGTTGCATTTTCCCGCCGGAAGTAAACCACAGAGTCACACGGAAATCAGCTTTAAGATTGCATAAAAGGGGACTATTACTACGTCTTAACGCGGCAAAGTAAAACTGTAGGCTGATCATGCTTTCTTTCTAATGCACTGTCGCTGGCGACAACTTCTCTAGCCGGGAGATTGAAGTCCTGATCTCGCTTAAACGAGGATGATCGGGGCGTTGCTGACTGATGGCTTGCAGGTCAGCAGCGGCAGCGGAGTAACACTGCATGTGCTCAAGGATCGCGGCGCGATCGTGCAATTCAGATGTGTCGGACGGATAAACCGCAAGCAGTAAATTCACCATTCGAAGAGCATCTGAATACTGCTTTTTTCGCAGGTAACAATGTTTGAGGTTGCGCAACATTCTGCGAATGATCACACTGTTATCGGCCGATGAAAAAAAACGTTCCTGTAGCTGGGCTGAATCTCCGTATTGTGCGCGCAGCATATCCTCACAATCGGACTTACTCATTAGCTTGCCACGAAAAGGGTCTATTAGTGAGTACTGCTGATCCGAATCACCGCCTTGTATTGCCTCAGGCGAACCTTGATAGACAGCTACCAGGAAATGGCCGGGGAAACTGACCCCCCGCGCTAACCAGCACTTTGATCGGGCCATATGGATATACAAAAAGGCGAGACTTATCGGAATACCGCGGCCGTTACGCAGCAATTCATCCAGACTACTATTTGCCGGCGCATAGTAGTCGTCCGTATTGCCGCGATAGTTTTGCTCAAGCGCCAGAAAGCGGCACAGTTGCCACGCACGGTCTTCGCTCGACATCACATCATCCAGTCGAACTTCCGCCTGCAAACATAAGGTATCGAGCCGCGCGCTGAGTGCCTCTAATGAAACCGAAGGGTTTTCAAGTTTGCTGAGCAAACACAGTAATTCAAGCAGCTGGGCATGATCACCGCTACTGCGTGCAAGTTTTACAAATCGACTTTCTAAGTCCGACTTCATCTCAATGGGAAACAACTTATGTTATTTGAGCTGGGTATTTTAGTCAGAAATGCGGCAAAAGTGCAGCCACACTTCTGGTGAGAATGCCATTGCCCCGAACTCATCAGTCGCTACTCTGTATCAAAGTCCAACTTCAGTGCCGTCACTGACTCTGGCTGCAGGATAACCATGTGCGCATATTGTGGGTGCTTGAAACCCAGAATAACTTGCTCAGCCTGACAGAAATCTCTTATCTGCTGCTCACTAAACGGAAAATGAATAAATTGCACAGAAGACGCCTTCCCATCGGCTGTTGTTCTATCAACATCTTCTTCAGGCCTACCGATAATCTCGTGACCGGAAAAGCTGAAAAACATAGTTTCTTCAACCCCTCCCAATCTCGACAAAAAGTTCGCCCGGCGAATGGGATCATCCACCTCAAACATTACGGTGCAGTTCAACTCATGACCATTGGGAATCATCGGGTTATACGCCGCTAGCTCATCTGGAACCTGCTCATCACCACCGCGCTCGATGTACAGCATTTCCTGAATTTGGTACAACATGGTCTGGTAGGATTCAAAGTAACAACACGCAACCGGCCCAATCTCTACCCGGCGACGGCGTTTATGCTCAAGAATTTCGGCCTTTCTTTCTTTTCGGATTGCAACATAGTCGTCGAAAGATAAAAGCTCATTGGCGGTAATCTGGGTTTGTATCGGCATCTTCTTAGCTCAGGCAGGTACTTCACAACCATAGGCTTGCGCCAACAGCATTATTGGATGACTCAGGTGCACAACATCCGGCGAGCCTTCCATCTCGTCCATCGCCTGGCCAATGTGTATACCCGCCAACGGGCATTCCGAGGTGACGATGTCAGCACCATCACGTTTCACCTGCCGGGCAACCGGCGTGGCGAGCTTCAGTGCTACTTTGTAATTCTCTTCCATCACACCCCAACTGCCGCCATGACCGGAGCAACGCTCTATCACTTTTACAGTCAGGTCTGGAATTTTTCGCAGTAATTCAGCGCCTTTGTGACCCATGTTCTGAGCCCGTGCGTGACAAGCGATGTGAACATTGACTGTTTGCTCAATTGAAGCAATCTCGCCCGTCAACTCATCAAGAGACAGCAAGTACTCGGCCAAATCAAAACAGGAATTAGACAGAGCCTGAACGTCATTGTCGTGGGTCACAATCAACGGCCACTCAAACTTGAGCATTAGCGCACAACTGGGCACCAGCGCGACTATGTCGTAGCCTTGTTCGATATATGGCTTGAAACATGCCGCTACATTCTTCGCCTTTGCTGCAACTGCGGCAATATCACCTTTCTCCAAGTGCGGCATACCGCAGCATTCAGGGTGAACGAAGACACTCTCTACACCTTGAAGGGCCAACACTTGCTGTGCTGCATGCCCTATTTCGGTGACGTTGTAGTTGCCGTAACAGGTCGCGTACAAAGCAACCTTCTTGCCGAACCCTGCACCTTCGGCGTTCACAACAAGGTTGTTCGGCTGATGCCCGGTTAGTGTGCTCTTGGAGAAACTGGGTAATTCCGCCTCCTGATGCACACCGAGTACTCGGTTGAGTATTGGCCGCAATAATTTACCGTCTCGCGCAGTGGCGGCGTTTGCAATCGGCGCCAACGCGGTTCCGAGCTTACCATTTCGATCTGTTTTGATCATTTGCGACTCACCAAATGGAACACCGTTTTTGCGGTGGTCCACAGCTCGGTGGCGCAACATCAAATGGGGAAAATCAAGATCGAATTCATGCGGAGGCACGTACGGGCATTTCGCCATGAAACACATGTCACACAATGTGCAGGCATCAACGACTGGTTTGAAATCTTTGCTGTCAACAGTATCAAGTTCGCCTGACTCAGAGTCGTCGATCAAATCGAACAAGCGGGGAAAGCTGTCGCACAAATTAAAACAGCGGCGGCATCCATGGCAGATGTCAAAAACCCTGCGGGTTTCTTCGTCGAGCTTCTCTTCGTCGTAAAACTCTTCCGACTCCCAAGCCAATGGGTGACGTGTAGGCGCGTCTAAACTGCCTTCTCGCATGTTTACCTCGGTGAAAATAACTGGCCAAGCGGAACACTTGGCCAGTTTTCTGAAACGCTACGGTCAGTACTGAATTAGTACCGATTCAATACTATGCGTCCAGGTTATCCAGAGCTTTCTGGAAACGGCCAGCGTGGCTTTTTTCAGCCTTTGCAAGAGTTTCGAACCAATCAGCGATTTCATCGAAGCCTTCTTCACGGGCTGTTCTTGCCATACCAGGATACATATCCGTATATTCGTGAGTCTCTCCGGCAACGGCCGCAGCAAGATTGTCGGCGGTTGAGCCAATTGGCTTGCCAGTAGCCGGATCACCTACTTCTTCCAGATACTCTAGATGCCCATGAGCATGTCCTGTTTCGCCTTCAGCCGTTGAGCGAAAAACAGTGGATACATCGTTGTACCCTTCAACGTCGGCTTTTTGGGCGAAATAAAGATAGCGACGGTTTGCCTGGCTTTCACCAGCAAAGGCTTCCTTTAAATTTTCTTCGGTTTTGCTGCCTTGTAAAGACATTAGCTTCTCCTGTGTGAAAAAGCGCATAGTTATGCGCGGTTTGATAATTTGTAAAGAGGGTATGACAGCAATCACACGCTGTCAATGTATTAGAACAATTCTAATATTCTCCCAACGTCAGCGAATGCTGACCACTATATTCAAGCCGGTGATCGACCTTCCTTTTGGCGGCTCGGGCAACTGAGGCAACATATTCACTTCGGCTGGGAAGTCAGTCAACTCGCCAGAAACTTCGTTGTAGAAGTGATGGTGGTCGCTGATATTTGTGTCGAACCATGTCACACCGCATTCTGTAATTAATCGACGTAATACGCCTTTGTCAGTGAAAAGGTTCAGTGTGTTGTACACAGTTGCCAGTGAGACTCGTATGCCGTTATCTCTGGCTTCAAGATGAAGGTTTTCGGGTGTGACATGGCGATCACCATTACCGCACAGCAATTGCAGCAGCTCTAGTCTCTGCCTGGTAGGACGCAAGCCAACCAGTTTTAATTGTGTCGTTAAGTCGCTATCTGGCTGATTACGGTTCATCGCAGACCTCATGCCTCAGATGGCTCAGATGGTTTCGTGTCATTCGCAAACGGAGTATACACCGGTAACAGCAACCGTTAAAAATTTCATGCGGCTACTCATGCTCTGCCAACAAACGGATTAATTGGGCTTCATCAAAGACTTCAACTCCCAGCTTTTCGGCCTTAATTAGTTTGGAACCGGCTTTTTCGCCCGCAATTACTGCAGTGGTTTTAGCAGACACAGATCCAGACACTTTGGCGCCCAAACTCTGAAGTTTCTGCTTGGCTTGATCTCGACTCATCACTTCCAAACTGCCTGTCAGTACATAGGTTCGCCCTTGAAGCGGCAGGTCAACACGAGTAGCCAGCTCATGCTCATCCCAGCGCACACCCGTATCCATGAGCTCCTGCATGACTCTGATGTTCTCTGGATTGGCAAAGAACTCGAGAATATTTCGTGCAACCACCGGCCCTACATCGTCAACTGCAAGCAATTGCTCTTCACTGGCGGCGATAATTGCATCAAGCTTGCCGAAATGAGTGGCTAGAGTACTTGCCGTTGTTTCTCCAACCTCTCGAATACCCAAAGCGTAAAGAAAGCGACCTAATGTCGTTTTCTTACTCAGCTCAATGGCTTGCAATACATTATTCGCCGACTTGCTCGCCATTCGCTCCAGCCCAAGCAGCTGAGATTCTTGCAAGGAGAATAAATCCGAGGCGGAATGCAAAATTTCAGCGTCAACCATTTGCTCTATCAGCTTGTCGCCCAGGCCGTCAATGTCCATGGCTCGCCGAGACGCGAAGTGCTTCAACGCTTGCTTTCTCTGCGCGGCGCAGACCAGACCACCGATGCAACGGTAGGCGGCGGCGTCTTCTTCACGAGCAACCGCAGACCCGCATTCTGGGCACACTGTCGGTGCTTTTACTTTGCGAGCACCTTTCTTTCGCTTCGCAGAAACAACCTGAACAATTTGCGGAATCACATCACCTGCCCGCCTGACAACAACGGTATCGCCCGCTCGAACGTCAAGGCGTTCAACTTCGTCCATGTTATGCAAGCTTGCGTTACTCACCGTCACGCCCCCTACAAACACGGGTTCAAGCCTGGCCACTGGCGTGACCGCTCCGGTGCGGCCAACTTGAAATTCTACCGCCAGAAGCTCGGTCATTTCTTCCTGAGCCGGAAACTTATGTGCCGTTGCCCAGCGTGGTGCTCTGGAAACAAAGCCCAGAGTTTGTTGCAGCGCCACGTCGTCAACCTTGTAGACGATGCCATCTATTTCATAGGGCAGTTGATCGCGTCTCGCCTGTAAGGATTGATAATAAGCAAAACATTGTTGAGCACCGCTGGCTTGACGTACCTCAGGGTTAATTTTAAAACCCAATGTTTTGAGGTAGGCCAAAGCTTCGAACTGACTATTGGCTTGATCACCCCCCTCAATCAATCCAATTGCGTAGCAATACATATCTAACGGGCGTTGCGCCGTGAGGGAGGAATCCAGCTGACGCAAGCTACCTGCAGCTGCATTTCGGGGATTCACAAACGGCTTTTCGCCGCTATCGATGGCGTGCTTATTAAATTGATGGAAGCCTTGCAAGGGCATAAATATTTCGCCACGAACTTCAAGCCGGTGCGGAAACGTACCGACCAATTTGAGAGGAACAGAAGCGATGGTTCGAACATTGGCCGATATATCTTCGCCATGACGGCCATCGCCACGAGTTGCCGCCCTGACAAAATTACCTTTCTCATAAAGCAGGCTCACGGCAATCCCATCAAGCTTGGGTTCGCAAGTAAAGTTAATACTCTCCTGTGAGTCCAGGCGTTCCTGAAGTCGTTGCTCAAACGCGATGAGCTCTTCTTCGCTGAATACATTATCCAACGACAACATTGGGACCAGGTGCTCTACTGACGTGAACTTCTCGAGTATTGGCGAGCCAACCCGCTGACTGGGCGAATTGGGGTCAAACAGATCAGGGTATTGAGCTTCAAGGTTTTGCAGTTCGCGCAGTTGGCGATCGTATTCTGCATCGGGTATATCAGGTGCATCAAGCACGTAATAAAGATGGTTGTGCTGATGAAGTTGCTTGCGCAATTCGTCTACGCGCGCGGCGGCGGACTTAGTCATTTTGCTTTACTCAGAAGCTCGAGCAAAGATATTGAAGATTTAGACCGACATCGTCAACTGTCGGCGTTCGAACTCCTGAACTCTAGCGCGATAGTGCTCCAGTGTTTGCGCCGTCATAGCACTTCGCGCCTCATCTTTAAGCTCGCCATCCAGATTTCTTGCAACGCACTTAGCAGTTTCGACCATGTAGTCAAACGCCTTGAGCGGATCCTCCGGTCCGGGCATGCTAATAAAGAAACATATGCCCGGTGTCTGAAACGACTCGATGGTGTTTAAATCAAACGTTCCAGGCTCGCTGATATTGGCCATGCTGAACTGCACAGGACCCGTTCCATTCTTGTATTCGTGGCGATGAAAAATACTCCGCTTGCCAAATCTCAGATCACAGGCAAGCAATATCTGCAGAAGATCAGCACCATTAAAACCGGCGTCATTTTTTGCAAGCACGTAGACAGCCAGAAACTCATCAAAATATTCAACTTTGGGCTTTGGTGCGCGACTGCTTCGAAAACTCGTAACGCTTTCATCAGACGCTTTTATTTTGCCAGGCTTAGCTGGCTTGGAGATAGCTTTGGTGACCGTCGCACGCTTCGCTGTTGCTTCATCGTTAGCTGACCAAGCAGATTCAAGAAGGTCCATGTCGACCGCCTCGCCAATGCTTGGCTCAATGCGAGCTGCATCAGTCTTCGAGTGGCGTTCTTGCCCCTCCGCCGTGGCTTGGCGAGTTTTACTCTCAGCGACTTTCTTGGCCCGCGGGCTAACTTTGGCTTTGCTTGCCTTATTACTTGAGACAGTGCCAGAAGCTGTGCCGACTGCCTGCACAGCTTGTTCTGAAGATTCTACAACTCTTGGCTTGCTTACTTCGCGGTCGACCGGGTCAACGTAGGAATCTTCATCATAAACGCCGCCACCCATTTTGAAAGCTACGCGTATATGATTGCGCCTTTCCGCACGCATTTTTCGAATACCGTCCAGCAGTACTGCAACCAACAGAAGGACACCTATAACGATCATCCATTCACGTATGCCGAGTTCCACTTGATGCTAAGCCTCTGTTAAGCGCCGATAGGCTACAAGGGGCTTATGCTAATGCAATTCTCGTCTGGGCTGCAGTGATTAAGCGGTGAATATTACACAGCAGCGAGCTGTACGGCTTCATCAACATCAACCGTAACGAGCCGAGACACGCCTGCTTCGTGCATAGTCACGCCCATCAGCTGTTTGGCCATCTCCATTGCGATCTTATTGTGAGAAATGTAGATAAATTGAATAGTCTTGGACATTTCTTCTACCATGCGCGCATACCGCCCAACATTAGCGTCGTCCAGCGGGGCGTCAACCTCATCTAGCATACAAAACGGTGCTGGCCGTAACTGGAAGATTGAGAACACCAATGCAATAGCAGTTAGTGCTTTTTCGCCACCAGACAGCAAGTGAATTGTGCTGTTTCGCTTGCCCGGAGGCCTCGCCATAATCGCTATTCCGGTGTCGAGCAAATCTTCACCCGTCATTTCAAGATAGGCATGGCCGCCGCCAAAAACACGCGGGAACAGTTCACCCAAACCTTTGTTGATGGCATCAAAGGTTTCTTTAAAGCGACTGCGTGTTTCTCGATCAATTTTCCGGATCGCGTTTTCAAGTGTAGAGAGAGCGGCTTCCAACTCATCGTTCTGAGCGTCCAGGTATGTTTTGCGCTCTGATTGTTGATCGTACTCCTCGATCGCTGCCAGATTGATTGCACCCAGGCGTTGGATACGATTTCCCACGCGTTCCAACTGCTGCTGCCACTCAGTAAGTTCGGCTTCTTCGGGAAGCCCTACAATAACCTCTTGCAAGTCATGCTGGCCTTCCTGAAGCTGCTCAATCAAACCCTCTTGGCGAACTTGCAAGGTCTGGGTTTTAAGGCGCATTTGCTCAAGTTCGCCGCGTTGCTTTTGAACAGCTTGCTCAGCAGCTTGACGCTTTTCATCGAACTCACGCATCGCCGACTCTGCTTCTTCCAGAGCCCGCCTGGCCACATTGAGCTCTTCTTCAACCGACAGACGCTGCTCGAGTTTAGCTTCCAGCGCAATGCTGCTTTCTTGCATTGGGCCTTCCGATTCGGCCAGCGCGTCATCCAGGCTGGTTTGCCGGCTGCCCAGCTGCTCTTTCTGCACATTCATCCGTGCGATCGACTGTTGTAAAGCACCTATGCCAGACCTTAAGGTCTGGCACTGAATAGCTTGCTCATGATGTTGGTCTTTGCGCTGTCTGGACAGCTCCCGCGCCTGATCCAACTCGCCTCGCAACGCGTCACGCTGAGACAGCAGCTGATTACGCTGGTCGTCGTTAGCAGCCATTGCATCCAAGGCTTCTTGCAGCTTGGCTCTGGCCTCTGACAAGCGACCACCCTCTTCATCAAACTGGCCCCTGTTGTCAACGAGCTCAGCCGTCGCTCTTTCCTTACGCAGGGCAAACTCTTCAAGGCGTACCCGCTTGGCACTGATACGAGCTCTGGTCTCACCTTGAGCCCTAGCGGTATCCGCCAAACGGCGTTGTTGATTATCGAGCGCCTGCTCTTGATCCAGTAAGTGGCCTCCCAGGTCAGCCAAATCAGCCAACAGGATTTTCTCTTTCTGCTCGTTTTCTTCAACAGAGGCTTGCAAAACTTGTAACTCAGCCTGGCGCGCCAGTACACCTGCTTGCGCATCTTCGTCACGAGCAAGCCGCATCCAACTGCGCCCTAGCCAGATACCATCACGGGTAATAATTGATTCGCCGTCTTTCAGGGACACACGCTGGCGCAAAGCTTCAGATAAGTCATCAGCCACTTGCACACCGTGCAAAAGCTCTTGCATGCGCCCATCAGCACCACGACTGAGTTTGGCAAGCAGCATCGAGTGACCCGCTGCTGCACCCGCTGAATTCCCTGAGGAGGTATGCTCCAGCAACACCAAACTGCCAGAATCAAGCTGCGGCAACTCCGCAGCAAACGCGTCAATTGAACTCACGTCCACGGCTTGCAGATAGCTGCCCAACACCGTTTCAAGCGCGGTTTCCCAACCCGCGTCAACGGCAATTGTTTCACCAAGCCGGCTTGCAGTATCAAGGCCTTTGGTTTGCAACCAATCAGCAGTGGCCGTATTTTTTTGTCCGAGAGCGGCCTGCTGCAGTGCCTCTAGAGATGCCTGCTTGCCGCGTTGCGACTGCAATTCAGAACGTAAGGCGCTGAGCTCTGAGTTTCGATCCTGCACCCCTTGGCGCCGACCTTCAATGTCATGAATTAGCTGTTCGTTTTCAGCCGTGAGCTGCTGAACCGTGAGCTCAGCGGCTGCCAACTCAGAGTCCAGCTGCACCAGATCACGTTCATCACCATCTGTTACCAGGCTGCTACGCTCTTGCTCCAGCTTTTCTATGCGCTGCTGCAAGCTGCCTTGCGACTGCTCAATATGCTTTATTCTGGACTGCTCTACCTCAGCAGCTTGAGACGCTTTCGCCGCACCCTGGTTAAAGTCGTCCCAGGTACCCTGCCACTCATGCATTTTCGCTTCGGTCGACTGCAGGCGCTCTCGCGACTCTTGCTCCAACTGCTGCAATTCACTCAGCTGAGGCTCCAGCGCGCCCAATTCAGAAATATTGCTATCCAGCGTTGCCTGATCCTGATTCAACTCAAGGTCTATTTCCTCTCGACTGCTGGAAATTTGTCGCAAATCAACGGTTAGCTGCTGTAAGCGATCCTTTTGGTGGGCAATGGTTTGCTCAATCCGAGCAATGTCAGCACCCAAGCTGTAATATCGGCTTTGAATCTCGTTGAAGGTTTCATTGCAATCAGTGAGCTGCTGCCGATTCTTCTCAATATCAGTGTCGATAGCTCGTTGCTGGGCAATACCGGATTCAAGCTGCAATTCATTCTGCGTGATGGTCTCACGCTGCAAGGTGTTTTCTGCTTCAAGTGACTGCCACTGCATCGCTTGCACTTGAGACTTAAGACGACGCTCATCTATCTTAAACTCTTTGTATTTGGCGGCAGCTTCTGACTGGCGCTTCAGGGTACGCAGTTGCTTGTCCAGTTCTTCGCGAATATCTTCAAGCCGCGAGAGATTCTCACGGGTCTGGCGAATTCGGCTTTCAGTTTCCCGGCGCCGCTCTTTGTACTTCGAGATACCGGCGGCCTCTTCTACATACACTCTAAGTTCTTCGGGCTTGGCATCGATAAGGCGCGAAATCATGCCCTGCTCTATGATCGCGTAGCTACGCGGCCCAAGTCCTGTGCCAAGAAAAATATCAGTAATGTCACGTCGACGACATTTCGTACCGTTCAAATAATACTGGGAGGTACCCTCTCTGATGACCTTACGGCGAATCGATATCTCGTTGTATCTGGCCAAATCGCCGGTTAGCCGCGTATCCGTATTATCGAACACCAACTCAATCGAGGCTTGTCCGATAGGTTTGCGCGCAGACGAGCCATTGAAAATGACGTCCGCCATTGACTCACCGCGTAAGTTCTTGGCTGAGCTTTCGCCCATGACCCAACGAACCGCGTCGATAATATTGGATTTGCCGCAGCCATTCGGGCCTACGATCGCACACAAATTGCTGGGGAACTGCACCGTTGTAGGGTCTACAAATGATTTGAACCCGGCCAGCTTGATACACTTTAACCGCATATTTTACTTGAACTTTATTACACAACTATTTGAATTATATAACAAAAGAAACAACCGCTAATAAACAGCTTTAACTCCTGTCAGGAAGGTTCGTAGTGTATCTTGTTTGCCAGTTCGCGGAAACCGATCAATGCTTATTCATTGCAATTGATCGTTGATATGCAGAGTCACAGTCTCTGTTATCGAGTCTCGTTTAAGTGGGCCGGAACTCACTTGCCAATCGCCCTTCTGAGCACTGGCGCTGCCGGACAAAGACGCACGAGCGAGCAACTCAATGTCGTCAAACATTGATAGCTTCATGGCCGGCATCATTGCCATTGCATCCGTCAACGTGACAGTGAGCGGTAAATCCCCCAGGGTTTTTCTGGCAATAGCCAATGGCATTTTCGGCCCGTTCGCTGGCCGCGCATAGATAAACACGGCGGTCGTATCGGGTAAACCTATAGTCTCTGCAGCGCTGACCGACACAGTGAGTTTGACTCCAGGCTCACTGATCGTGGCAGTCTCAGATGACCCCGTATCTGAATTCACATCGCTGCCCGAGCCCACTTTGTTCATCTGCTCGCGGGCACGCTGTCTGGCGGTAGCTATTAGCTGATACTGCTGACTTCCTGGTTGCAACCCGGAAAGTAGTTGCGACCATGCCTGCTCAGCCGCACGGAAATCGCCGGTTTCGAATGCGCTCATACCAACCAGACTCAAGGCGGTGCGCTGGTGTGGGTTAATCGACGTTGCACGCTGCAAGGCCTGTGCGGCATCTGCGGTCATTTTTCGCCCGGCACTTAGATAAAGAACCTGGCCGTATTGAGCCCAAAGGTCGGCATTTTCAGCATCAGCCTTCAATAGCGTCTGATAGGATGACACTGCTTCGGGGTAGCGTTGCAATTCGGTCTGTATTTGAGCCTGCAAAAACAACCAGCCAGGCTTGTCTTCGCGCCGCTCGCCTAATCGCTCAATAGCAGGCAATAGATCAAGCAACTCACTACGCCGTTGCTCAGCACTCATATCACTGCCGCCAGCAAAGCCATCAACCTTCTGCTGCACTGCAAAATCGGTACGATAGCCAAGAGACGTATAGATCCAGATGGAACACGCCAGCATGGCAAGCGACGCCACGATAAGAATTGGCCGCAGCATGGATGATCGCTGCGGCTGAGTAGCAGATTGATCTATCTTATTGAACTGAGTGAGCAGCTCAGACTCTAGCGTTCGAAACTGTTCTGGACTTATCAAGCCTTCATCACATTCGCGCTGCAATTCAGCCATTTGCTCCGCGAGCACCTGACGATTATGGGTGGCTCGCGCAATATTCACGCCCGGCTCAGACCCTTTCCTTGAATTCAGCAGCCATGGCAGAAGCACAAACACCATGGCCGAGACAGCAAGTGTGGCAAATATGATCACGCTTTAGATGACCTTTCCTGTTCGGCGACGGCGCTCTCATCGGCATGATGAGCTTGCACGGTAAGCAGCTCTTTTCTAGCGGCGGCCAACTCCCCGTCGGACAGTATGACTTCGTCAACGGCACTGCGTTGACGCCGAACCATCGACACAAGAATTGCTATGCCAATCAGCAGGAAGACTATGGGCGCGAACCAGAGAACCGAGGTGGCCTTGTTGACCGGCGGCTCGTACAAAATGAAATTGCCATACCGACTCTGCATAAAATCAATAATGTCCTGATCTGAATAATCTTCGGTGATGAGACGATGCAATTCTTTGCGCAAATCTGTCGCAATGCCGGCGTTTGATCCACTCAAATTCTGGTTTTGGCACATAGGGCAACGCAGAACCTTGGAAAAATGCTGGTAACGTTGCCGTTCTCCATCGGTCTCAAAATCAAAGGGCATGATGGCACTGGATGTGTCCTGAGCCAACACGCTACTGCTAATAGCGCTGAGAAGAAGTGCAAGCAGCGCTATCACGAACGTGGCGTTTAGCTGCTTCATTTTTCATCTCTCAACTGTTGCAGCAGCGGTTGCAAAGTACCCGCCCAAACCTTGTCATCCACTATGCCAATGTGACGATGTCGAATCCGCCCCTGCTGATCAAACACGAAGGTTTCTGGTGCGCCCGCAACGCCCAGATCAATACCTAGACGGCCACTTCTGTCCACAATGTTAAAGTCATACGGGTTGCCAAATTCACGCAGCCATTTCTGAGCCTCATCAACTTCATTTTTGTAGTTAAGTCCGTACAGGGGCACGCCGAAGTCTGTGGCAATCCTGGTCAGAAAAGGATGCTCAATACGACAAGCGAAGCACCAACTGGCCCACACATTGAGAAGCCCCGGCTCACCCAGCAGGTCTTTTTGTGTGAGAGTTCTAGTCGCATCATGCAACTCGGGCAATTCAAATTCAGGAATGCTTTTATCAATCAACGCTGACGGCAGATATTCCGGGTTTTCGCCAAGGCGACCGAACAGCAATGCAGCAAGCAATGCGAATACGAGTAAAGGCAGAAACAGCTTTAACCGCTGCATAACGTTGATCCTGGTTTAGCCAACACTTTGCATACCACCCTCTGCTGCATTAGACAGCAGTGTTTTGGTTACCCGAGCGCGTCGATATCGTTTATCCATAACTGCAACTATCCCGCCCAATCCCATCAACAATGCGCCAAGCCACAATAAACGCACATAAGCTTTGTAATGCACACGCACTGCCCAAGCATCTGCTGTCAGCTTCTCCCCCAAAGCGAGATAGACGTCACGACTGAGACTGGCATCAATTGCGGCTTCCGTCATCACATTTTGCTGGGTTGGATAGCGACGTTTTTCAGGGCGTAAAATATTAAGCACCTCGCCGTTTTTACTCAGCTCAAAGCGCACGTATTGAGCCAGATAGTTGTCCACTCTTTCTTCGCCTTCATCGACGTAAGTAATTGTATACGGGCCACTGGTGGCGGAATCGCCAAGCTGCATTCGGAGATCTTGCTCGCTGCTGTAATGACTGGTCAGCACCACGCCGAGCGCAGTAACCGCCATACCCAAGTGACCAAGCAACATACCCATGTGACTGGCTCTCAAACGCCGCCACTTCAATCTGGACTCACTCGCGCTGTAGATTGCAGCGTGTGTATGCATTAACGCAGTTACTACTATCCAGGCGCTAAGCAGCACACCTAAAGCTACCGCAATATGATATTCCCCAGGTAGCAGAATAGGACTGATCACCCCGAGCACACAGCAGACAATACCAGCCGATAATAAAGGTTTGAACAACTGTTGCTTGCTGGTCGATTTCCAGCGTGCCCTGGGCCCAAACCCCATCAGTGCGAACAACAATGCCATCAAAGGCACAAACAGTGTATTAAAATAAGGCGGGCCAACCGAGTAACGTCCCTGCCCCAGTGCGTCCATCAGCAAAGGAAACAGAGTGCCCAGTAGCACGGTCAGCATGGCAACCACTAGCACGACGTTGTTTAGCAGCAATAAAAACTCGCGTGAAAGGTAAGAAAATTTCACGCTTGATTTTACCGTCGGTACTCTGAGCGCATAGAGCGTTAGGGACCCACCGATAACCGCACAGAGAAACATCAATATAAAGAAGCCGCGTTCAGGGTCACTGGCAAACGCGTGGACTGAGGTCAACACGCCTGAGCGGACCAGAAAAGTCCCTAGCAAGCTCAGCGAAAAGGTGGTTATTGCAAGTAACACTGTCCAGCCCTTAAATACACCACGCTTTTCCGTCACGGCCAAGGAATGGATTAGTGCCGTGCCCGCAAGC
>JBGCDE010000132.1:0-10871 GCA_045105115.1 Pseudomonadales bacterium
GCATTGGCCAAATGCTGTTTATGTTGATTAAACTGTTCACACGCTCACGCCTAACACCAGCGTTGGCACGCAGCTCATGAATATTGAGCTGTTACTGCAGAACTTTCACTGGCTGCGCCCGTTGTGGCTAGTTGCCATACCGCTGTTAATCATTAGCTGGGTTTTACTATCACGCTCACGCGCCGCAAATCCCGACCCGAAAGGAATGATTGCACCGCATATATCGAAGATACTCAGTATTCACGCAGCTAAGCGTAGAATCGCAACACCGTTGAACAGTCTGCTACTACTCACTTTGTGCGGCGCCCTGGCCATGGCAGGGCCTAGCTGGCAGCGTCAGGCGTCACCGCTAAGCGAAGATGAGGCCCTGCTATTAATCGTGCTTGACGTGTCTCGCTCTATGCTGCAAACCGATGTTCAACCCAGTCGTATTGAGCGCAGCAAGCAAAAGATCAATGACTTGTTGTCTATACGTGCTGGTGCCCGCAGCGGACTAATTGCTTACTCTGGTAGCGCACACAGCGTGATACCGTTAACTAATGATCTGGATATTGTCTGGCATTTTCTCGACGCCATTGACCATGAAATGATGCCACGCAAAGGCAAAGCAGCTTCCACTATTAAACCATTGCTGGATCAAGTCCTACGTGATTCTGAACTGATTGCCAGTGGCGTACCGGCCAGTGTGTTGTTAATAACGGACGCGATCGATTCAGACTCAAGTGAAAACCTGGTGGAATATTTCAAGCAAAAACCGCATCAGTTAATTGTTTTCGGCATTGGCAAGAATCAAGCACTTGAGCCAGATGACCCCGCTTACTCCTTGGATTACACACCGATCGATGAGCCCTCTCTTCGTAAGCTAGCCGATAGCGCAGATGGGTACTATCAATCCTTTAGCAATGATAAACGCGATATAAGCCGAATCAATTGGCAAATAAAAAATCATCTTTTGTTTGTTGATGATGAACAACGGCCGTGGGTAGATGCAGGTTACTATCTTATTTTCCCAATGCTATTGCTCAGCCTGCTGTGGTTTCGACGTGGGTGGAACGTGGCGCATTGCACTGCTCTTGTATTTACTATGGGCCTTATGACCACTGGCAGTGAGAATGCGATTGCAGAGCTGAGCCTGGATAATGCGCCGCAAGAGAGGAACAATATTGCGCAAGAATTTGTAGACCTCTGGTTCACACGAGATCAGCAGGCTCACTATTTTTTCAAACAGGGAGACTATCAGCGAGCAGCGAAACTGTATAGCCAACCGATGTTGCGCGGCATTGCCCTGTATTTGAGCGAACAGTTTGCAGAGGCCGCTGAAGTGTTCGCCTCGGTAAATTCCGACGCGGGTCTATTCAATCAAGCGAACGCTCTGGCACATGCACAATACTATGTTGGGGCGGTTGAGCTTTATTCCGAATTGCTCAACCGTACACCGCAGCACGAAGCGGCAGCTAAAAACCGTCTCATTATTCAGACGCTGATCGATGACATTAATCGCATGAGCGAAAGCCAGCAAGCAGAGCCTGGCGAGGCAGGTAGAGAACTTGGCGATGCGCCACAACGGGCAGATGGTGCAGAACAGAAAACCAGTGAAAAACAAGAGATTGAGCAATTCAGCGCTGAGCAAATATTAACAGACGAACGTATTCAGCAGCAGTGGATGCAACAGGTTCAACAAGATCCAGCCCAGTTTCTGGCGGTTAAATTTCAGATGCAATTGCAGGCTGAATCGGCGGGCACAAATGATCAGCGTTAGAAAGACCGCCATTGTCACAATAATGGCTTTCACAATTACGTTGGTTTTCTCCAAATCCGTACACCCCAACTCGGGTAGCGAAGCGTTCGAAAACACATCGCTGCTAGGTGCCACCACGGCACCTACCCTCGACCAGTTTTTGCGGGGCGATAGTCTACGAGTTAAAAGCTGGTTACAGCCCAAAAGTAACATAGTGGTCGGCCAACAGATTGAATTGAATATTGAAGTTGCAAGCAGTAGCTGGTTCAGCGGAGGCACGCGCATAGGTCGTTTTGAGCTCGACGACGCCATTGTTCTCAGACGTAATAAATTCGCTGTAAATTCCTCACGTCGCGAAGCAGGTAATACCTGGTCAATACAGCTTTGGACAATCACTATCTATCCGCAGCGTTCAGGCGCGTTCAACATTCCTGCGATTGATATCCATGTATCCGTCGCTGATCCCGAAAACCCTGTCGATGCAATTACCGGCGTAGTGCAGACTGAGGCCCTTAGTTTCGTAAGCACTTTGCCCGAAGTAATACCAGGCGAGAGTATCAAATACTGGATAGCCAGCAATGACTTCACCATAAGTGATGAATTTGACAAACCTATCAACGCAGACACGGAGGCGGACGCTATCAACGCTGGTGACGCACTTAGGCGAACCATCACATTACGCGCTGAAAATGTAGCAGCAATGATGCTTCCCACAATAGACGTGGTCTCTGTTCCGGGGCTTGCAGCATACAGTCGACCCGCTCGACTCGAAGACCGAGTGAATCGCGGCAGCTATCTTGCTGTTCGCCGCGATGTAATTAGTTATGTCGCAGAGAAAGAAGGTGTATATACCTTGCCAGAAATTGTTCTGCATTGGTGGAACACACAAACTCTCACTCTCGAACAGCTTGTTTTGCCAGCTCATGAATTGCGCGTTGGTCGTGCAACAGATGCTGCTACGCTGCTTGAGAAAAACTCTGCCGCGCGCCAGATGGCGTACGGATTGGTGTCTATCCTTGCAATCGTGCTACTCATTTTTCTGTGCCTGAAAAACAAACGGATTCGAACCATCTGGCATGCATCAAAACAGTTGCTGTACCCAGAATCGCGAAGAAAGAAGCGTGAATTGATTCGTTCCTACCGCAACAGCGAGCCCACTGAGCATGTGTTTAGAACACTAAAGTGGCTTGACTCCAGGGGGCTTGGCTCTCAGCAATCAATTCGAACCTACTTGAGCGCACACCACAACCCAAAACTGTCAGCACTTTACGAGCAAATGATGCAGCATGCCTTTGGCAGTAACACATCGCGATTGAGCACCGAGGACTTTGGCTACTTTGTAGATGAGATTGATCGTACATTGGATGGATCTGCGTATGCTGAATCACGCGCCGAGATTTACCTAAACCCACGCCACCACTAGCAATAACAGAATGACAATGACAAAGAAACTCTCGCTCTTTATCGCAAGTCTTTTATTACTGGCATTGCTGCTGCATTTGTTTGCACCCGCTATTGTCGAACGCGGTTTGAATCGGGTTGAACCGCATAACAGTTTTATGATCTCATCCGAAGCTAAAGACTTACACAACAGTTTGTTTATCGCAGACTTGCACAGCGACTCTTTGCTTTGGAGCAGGAATTTAATGACGCGCGCAACACGCGGGCATGTAGACCTGCCACGCTTACGTGAGGGAAATGTTGGGCTACAAGTTTTCTCTGCGGTGACCAAGTCACCACGAGGACTAAATGATGTTCTTAATGAGTCAAGCTCTGACAACGTTACCTTATTGGCTATTGCTCAGGCCTGGCCTGTTGCTACCTGGAACTCTCTGTATGCCCGCGCGGCCATGCAACTAGCTCGCCTGAATGATCTAGTCGTGGACTATCCAGAAGAACTGATGTTTGTGCGTACGCAATCAGACCTGCGCGAATTACTTGAAGCGCAAGCAAGCGGCAAATCAATTGTTGGTGCGCAGTTTCTCATTGAAGGGGCTCATTCACTTGATGGCGAGATTGCCAATCTTGAAACATTGCATCAGCAAGGTTTGCAGTTTGTAGGTATCACTCATTTTTTTGACAACAAACTGGGCGGTTCCTTGCACGGCATTAGCAAAGACGGACTGACCGACTTTGGAAAAAAGGTAGTCCGGCGCGCTGATGCCCTGGGTATGAATATCGACATTGCTCATGCATCACCACAAGCTGTGCGAGATGTACTGGAAATCGCTACACGCCCGGTCATCTTGTCCCACGGTGGCTTTAAGGGTGCTTGCGATTCACCCAGAAACCTCGACGATTCTTTAATGCAACAGGTGGCAAACCACGGCGCCATTATTGGTGTGGGTTATTGGGCATCCGCGGTGTGCGACTACTCACCACTGGGGATAGTCAAATCTATTCGCTACGGCATCGAGCTGCTAGGACTGCAGCACATTGCATTGGGCTCAGATTTTGATGGCACAGTGACAACTCAGTTTGACACATCAGAACTCGCGGTTCTGACTCAAACAATGCTGGATGAGCACTTTACCGAGAATGAAATTCGCGCCGTTATGGGCGAAAACGTGAAACGCTTTCTGCTTCACCAGCTACCCAAGAAGATTTAATCGGGCCTGGTTCAGTGCTTTTAGCGAGTGCTAAAAACATCGGCTCTGTGCAGCTTGTGCCTTTGTCTTCGTTTGCAACAATTCCATGTTGTGATAGCTAAGAGTTATTGATTTGCGCGCGTTACCCCCAGAGTTGTCTGTCTGGCACACTCATTGAAGAACCTTGGTACTGTATTGCAGGCTGCACGTCCTCGGCTTGCAGTAGCGGACCATCAAGATCTACCCACTGACTGTATTGCGCAATGACGAACGCGGGCGCCATGGCTAGCGAAGAACCGAGCATATTACCTACAAAGACGTCCTTACCAGCAAGGCGTGCAATTTTCAGTAAACGCACTGCTTCAGTCAAGCCGCCGGTTTTATCCAGTTTGATGTTAACCACCTGATATCTCGCCGCAACATAATCAAATTGAGCACTGTCTTGCAGGGACTCATCTGCGCACAGAGGAACATCAAACTGCATGTCTGCCAACACCTCATCCGCATCAGCTGGCAATGGTTGTTCAATCATCGAGACATCCAAACGCTTACACTCTGGGGCCCATGCCTGTAACTGCTCAATATTCCAATCACTATTGGCGTCTACGACAAGCTTACAGTCTGGCCTTGCTATACGCACAGATTCGATACAAGTGATTGGATCACCAGCATCTACTTTTAGCTTAAGTACCGAAAATTGTGTTTCAGCATGAGCTTGCTCGGCCATGGCAGCTGGCGTATCCAAACTGAGCGTGATCATTGTATCAACTGGTTTAGCTGGCATTTTGAGCAGCGCCCATACTCGTTGACCAGTCGATTTCGCTTCAAGATCCCATACAGCGCAATCCAGTGCATTGCGCGCACCTCCCGCCGGCAACGTCTGCAGCAATTGTGTTCGCAAGGAAACGAAATCCACTACTTCTTCAAAAACGGATCTTACCGACTCAATATCAGCAAGTATGCTCTCGACCGTTTCGCCGTGATAATCAACGCCAAGTGCCTCACCGCGACCAGTCACGCCATCCACGTCAATCTCGACATGGATCACTTCGATGTTCAGCAAATTGTCTTGTGACGTGATAAACGCAGTCTTGAGTGGCCAGCAGACCTTTTTTGCAGACAGGTTTATCTTCATGTGTGGTCCAGATCTAATCGCTAACAGGTGTAAGCGTCACAGCCTTTTTCCAACGACCGGAATGAAAACGCCATAACAATAAGCAGCCCTTCAATATGTAGTCACCAATGATAGCGGCATAGACATACACCACCGGCAAACCCATGTAGGTCGCTATTGCCGCTAAGCCGCACCGCATAAGTAACAAGCCGAGAATGGTAGCCACCAAAGGAAATCGGGTGTCGCCTGCACCCCGTAAGCAGCCACCAATCGTGAAATCAACGGCCAACAGTGGCAACATAGCACCAAGAATGTACATGAATTGCACGGTAAGTCTCACCGTTTCCGGTTCATCGCCGATGAAGTATGAGGCTATTTCCCTGGCAAACATCAAGATCACTGCCGCAAGACTGCCCATACTCAAAATGGCATAGCTCACCGCACGCCAGCCGCTGCGCATGGCCGCGTCTGGATCATTGGCTCCCAAATTTTGGCCAACCAAGGTCGAACCTGCAATAGAAAACCCAAAACCCACCGTCATGCAAATCGCCAATATGTTCACGCCAATGTTGTAAGCCGCGAAAGCCTCGGTGCCGTAGTAATTGCCGATGATCATTAGAAACACCAGAAAACCAAGTTGGATTACAGCTTGCTCCATGACAGTTGGATAGCCAATATGCAACAACTGCCGCAGTCTTTCGCGGCGCCACCAGCCACTGGACACATGTTTTACGCGAAATTTCTGCTTTAACCACATCACCAGCATGATGCCGCCGCCAACACTGAATGCCAGTCCAGCCGCAACCGCGGTACCGGCCACTCCCATCGCGGGGGCACCGTAGTGACCGAAGATAAAGATATACATTAGAGGTAGGTTGATCACGTTTACAGCGATGCTTATCCAGAGCGGAGTCCAGGCGTCGCCAGAGGCTCTGAGTGCCGCACTTAAAATAAAATTGCACGCAAAGGCCACGTTGAAAGTTGCCAACCAACGAATATTGTCGCTGGCCATTTCCAAGGCCACCGGGTTTAGACCAAACAAACCGGCAATTGACGTAGAGAAAATCACGCCAAGAATTCCTACGACCAGCGCGATCGCCGAACCAAGCACCAGCGATGCCATGGTGACCCGACTCGCTTCCCGATAGTCTTCGGCGCCCCAGGCACGAGCCACAAGTGCCGTGGTACCCACACTCACGGCCATCAATATCGCGCCCATGGCAAAGAACATTCGCTGGCCTGCACCTGCGGCGGCAAGACCTTCAGCACCCAGCTCAGCGATAAATTTGGTTTGCGCCATACCAACCAGGGAATACGACAAGTTGCCTAGAATAGAGGGAAAGGCGAGTTGCCAAATGCTGGGACGCGCGGACATGGAAATAGGCCAAGTGAGTAAGACAGTAGTTTACTCTGATTTCGCGGTGAAGCCTTGTACAAAACTACACTCTGCATCCTGCATAGCATGAATACTGCAGAGTAAGGCGAGGCTGGAACGCTCAATCGACTATAATGCGGCAGCAACAAGTTCCTGTACTCTGGGTTGATGAATGAAAAAACTGCTAATAGCCAATCGCGGTGAAATCGCTATAAGAATCGCACAAGCAGCAGCAAGCTTTGGCATGGCCACTGTGGCCATTCACTCCAGAGACGACTCGAATTCGATGCATGTCACTCGTGCGGACGAAAGTTATGAGTTACCCGGGCAAGGTGCTGCCGCCTATCTTAATCAAACCGAGGTACTTTCAATTGCGAAACGTTGCGGTGCCGATGTAATTCACCCAGGTTATGGATTTCTCAGCGAAAACGCCGAATTTGCAAGAGAATGCGCCAAACAGCAACTGATTTTCATTGGGCCTTCGCCGGATACGCTGGATAGATTTGGCAATAAGCTTGCCGCGAGACGTTTAGCGCACGAGCTGAGCATTCCTGTTGCCGAGGGCAGCTTTGAACCCACTTCGATTGATATGGTACGTGAGTTTTTGGCTGAAAGTGATGGTGGTGTAATGCTGAAAGCCGTGGCCGGTGGTGGTGGGCGTGGCATGCGCGCGGTACACGACAAAGACACACTTGAGCGTGATTGGCAGCGTTGCGAGTCAGAAGCACGGTCTGCGTTTGGCAATGGTGAGCTCTATGTAGAACGGTTACTGCCAAGCGCAAGACATATCGAGGTTCAAATCGCAGGCGATGGCAAGGAAGTAATTGCGCTTGGCGATCGTGATTGCTCACTGCAACGCAGACATCAGAAGATTATTGAAATTGCCCCGGCCCCGGGTTTGCCACAGTCCAGTAAAGATACTCTATACCGTTACGCTTGTTCGCTAGGTAAGGCGGTCAATTATCACGGCGTCGGCACCGTCGAATTTTTAGTGTGGGACAATTTTCGTGAATGTGCCTTTATCGAACTCAATCCACGCCTGCAAGTGGAACATACCGTCACCGAGGAAGTAAGCGGCCTGGATTTAGTAGGGCTGCAGTTATCGCTTTGTCAGCAGCACTCTCTTGAAGAATTGGGCCTGAGCATTCCGCCAGCACAGCAAGGCTTTGCAATACAAAGCAGACTCTGCAGTGAAACAATGCAGAACGACGGCACGGCGACCAGTCAGGGTGGAACCATCACGCTGTTTGAGCCCCCTTCAGGTGCGGGTATAAGAGTGGATCATTACGCGTACGCTGGATACACCACTAATCCCAACTTTGATACCTTGATCGCAAAGGTAGTGACGCTTTCAAGACAGGGTAGTTTCCAGCAGGCGCTAACAGCACACTATCGCGCCCTGTGCACTTGCAAAATAAATGGCATTGATACAAATCTCGGTTTTCTGAAAGGCCTTATCCACAACCCAGCCATTGCCGCGCAGAATTTTGACACGGGTTTTATCGAAGCAAATATCGCTGAGCTTTTGGCTTCTACAGAGCATCCAGCGCATTTCATTCAGCCCGATAACGAGGCTCACGTAACCCAGCAGAACAGCAGCAAGCAAAACACCCCAAACAAAGGTCCCGCGGGAAGCACCTGTCTACCCTCTCCAATGCAGGGCACAGTGATTGCGATCAATATAGGCAAAGGCGACGAATTTCAATCAGGTCAGGAACTCTTGGTGATTGACTCGATGAAGCTGGAGCATCTCATCCATGCTCCCTGCAGTGGTCGAGTGGCTGAACTTGGCGTAGCGCTTGGCGACACCGTTTTTGGAGAACACCCATTACTTCACTACTTTGCCCAAGACATAGACGCACCCGAAATACGCTCGGAGCAACTACGCGATCTTGAGGAGATTCGACCCGATTTACAAGCCGTACGCGATCTGCACGCCCACACTCTTGACGAAAACCGAGCCGAGAAAATTGCGCGCTTGCACGCGAAAGGAAAGCAAAGTGCACGCGAGAACATTGCGCAGCTCACCAACGGTGGCAATTTTATCGAATACGGCGCGCTGGCAGTAGCGGCTCAACGAGGTCGTCGTGACATGAATGACTTGCGCAAGAATACGCCGGCAGATGGTTTGGTCACCGGTGTTGGCGAGGTCAATCGCGACGTATTCAGTGCTCGCGAAGCACGCACAGCCATACTCGCTTACGACTACTCAGTGCTTGCTGGAACCCAGGGTTTTTTCAATCATGAGAAAACTGACCGCATGATAGAAGTGATAGAGCAAACACCAATGCCGCTGGTGTTTTTTGCCGAGGGTGGTGGCGGGCGCCCCGGAGACGTAGACGTCACCGCGCTGAACAGCACCGGACTAAGTTGCACATCGTTTGGTAATCTCGCGTCGCTCAGTGGCAAAGTACCGATGGTGGGCATTAATGCGGGTTACTGCTTTGCTGGTAATGCAGCTTTTCTGGGTTTGCACGACGTCATTATCGCCACACCTGAGTCCCGCCTGGGTATGGGTGGGCCAGCAATGATTGAAGGCGGTGGGCTTGGTCTTGTTGATAAGGACGACATTGGTCCCAGCCAAGTGCAGGTAGCGAATGGCACCATCGACATACTTGCCAATGACGAGCGCGACGCGGTGGAAAAAGCGCGTCAATATCTAGCATACTTCCAAGGCTCACTCAGTGAATGGTCTATAGACGATCAACGCAACTTGCGCCACGCTGTACCGGAAAACAGAAATCGCGCGTTCAATATGCGCACCATCATCAACACATTGAGCGATAGCGGGTCAGTATTGGAGTTACGGCCAGACTTTGCACCGGGTTACATTACATCGCTGGCTCGAATTGAAGGCGAGACCATTGGCATTCTGGCCAACAACAATCAATTTTTGTCAGGTGCCATCGACACCGATTGCGCGCGCAAAGCGGATAGATTTCTAAAACTTTGCGAGCGCTTCAATATTCGTGTGCTGTATTTGGTTGACTGCCCTGGCTTGATGGTGGGCCCGGAGTTTGACGCACAAGGCACAGCCCGTGCCGCCGGCGACTTCTATATTACTGCCGCCGGCTTAAGCGTTCCAACGGGTGCGATTATTATTCGTAAAGCCTATGGTTTGGGTGCGATGGCCGCAATGGGCGGTCATTCGCGAGCCTCATCGTTTTGTATTTCCTGGCCTACTGGCGAGGCTGGCCCAATGGGCATAGAGGGCTCGATTCGCCTTGGTTATCGCAAGGAATTGGAAGCAATTAGTGACCCGCACGCACGCGAACAACAGTTCAAAGCAATGGTTGATCAAGCATGGGAACATACGCGTGCGGTCAACGGCGCATCCACCGCAGAGATAGACGCCGTTATCGACCCCGCGGATTCGCGTCGCTGGATCAACACATTGTTGAAGTCTTGAAAGTAACACCATAGAACGTCAAAGGCGCAGTTAGCAAAGCACTATTTTTGTGAGCTATTGCCGCTGACTGACGGTGACGTTAATTTGGCACCTGTGCGATACTTCTTACACAAGGTCAAGCGGATGTATCACCGCTTGCCGAGACGGACTTCAGACGAAAAACACAGATGCAGCAACTGGCGAAAAGTAGTAAATCTCCTTCCACACTAACAGTTCATTTTGTTCCAAACGAGTGTCCACATTGCAGTTGCCAACGCTTTGATCAGCAAGAATTATCAGCCGTCGACAGACTTCTGCGTCGCCAGGCTCGATTTCAATGCGCCAAGTGCTTTACCAAAACGATAGTCACACCCGAACCAAAATCTGTAGCAGAGCAACGTGAAGAAGACGACCGCTTTCTGAATGGCGGCTACGAGTATCTGTTAGGCAACAAATATCGCAAAGGCGTACAGGTTCCCAAAGATCATAAGCGAGCGTTTGAACACTACCTCGCTTCCGCCCAACTTGGTAACCCCAATGGTCAATACAATGCCGGAGTTTGCTATCAGCAAGGACATGGCGTTGATGCTGATGCCCATCACCGGGAAGAAAATGAACGCAGTCAGGAAGCTGAATGGAATCGCGATGATGGTGAGCGTCGCATTCCG
>JBGCDE010000133.1:0-16281 GCA_045105115.1 Pseudomonadales bacterium
ATGCGTACGTTCAGGCTGGAAAAAATAGAGAACGGATTACTTACGCCCAACTCAAAATCGACTCGGTTTTGCTCCAAATCCAGTAGCGGATTACCTTCTTCTTCCTCGTGCTCCTCACCCTCCTCTTCTTCGCCTTCTTCGTGCTCTTCCTCATGGCCATGACCACCCGGTAAGCCGTAGTTGGCTTCCATGCGGCTAAAGGCTAGACCTACGAAACCCCAGTCTTGAATGTAAGATGCACCAATAGCAAAACTCTCTGATTCGAATTGGCTACCCGGCAGAATATCGCGCGCCTCCTCTTCTTCGTGCTCTTCATGCTCTTCGCCTTCTTCCTCTTCATCTTCGTGCTCGGCTTCTTCAAGCGCGCGCAGTTGTGATGATTCGGCGAAACCGGGAATCTCGTACTCATCGCCGTCCCGTATGGCAGCATCCAGGTGCCAGGCAAACGAACCTGCTCCGCCATTAAGCTTCAATGCTGTGGCGTTACCATCTGTGTTAGTGTCAAAGCGCGTCTCGATACCGCCTGAGATTCCATCCTCTGGAATAGTGTGCGGAACACGCCCGGTGTGCACATCTACGACACCACCAATAGCACCTGAGCCGTACAATAAAGTACTTGCGCCCTTCAGCACTTCAATCTTCTCGGCAATAAAAGGATCTATGCCAACTGCGTGGTCGCCACTGGTGACCGACACATCCAGAGAATCAATACGATCTTCCATCACCTTAATACGCGGCCCACCCAGACCATGTATAACCGGACGACCCACAGCCTTACCAAAACTGGCCGATCGAATACCGGGAAGCTTACTGAGCGTACTACCGATATTACTGTCTAAGGCGCGTTGCAGCTCTTTGCCTTTCACCAGTTCAACCGCTTGCGACAAGCCCTCACCGGAAAGTGGATGGGATGACACCACCACTTCCTCTAGCTGATTGCTTGAATTTTCCTGGGCGTGGCCAACACCCGGTGCGATAGCCATTGATAATCCGCCAACAAGGGCGAGAGGGATACGTTTCATTACCTTACACTCACTAACAACAAAATAAACACGGTGTACGCAAAGTGCACCATGGACATCATTTTTGGCTGTTAGTGTGCGGGTGGGGCCCGGCTGTGATGGTTGAATGCAGGTTGGGAAAGAGGGTTTTCTGAATGCGGAGCCAGGTCATAGCCCGTGTATGCAGGGCTTACAAGCTGAACCGCTTCCGCATTGGGAACTGCAGGCGTGTTATCAACAAATATGCAAACCGAGCAGCCCGCATTTTGCTCAAGCTCTAGATGGAAGTGATCGGCCCAGGCAAACTGAGATGCCAAAAGCGCCACAAGTACGCCGCGCACCAAAAGGCGGGTTAACGACGTGCTTAGCTTGAAAAGGGTATTCATAACGCCGCTACTCTAAGTGTTTCAACCGGGGATCGCAAATGGTATTCCCCCGGCCCCTCATAATTGACCGAAATCGCCCACATCATCAAAATCGATGGCGGCTGGGCGCGCACAGCAATTTGCCAATGGAACATCTGCGGTAAAACGCTTATCCGCAGGGTAGCGGCGCAATGGCCAGCCAGCCGATGAACGGTATCTGTTTATCTCGTAATTGATGAACGTGGCTTGCTGCGGCTGCGGCAATTGCTTACCCTAGCAACATGAAAAATAAGAACATTTTTTGTGCGCTATGCGCATTATTCAGCCCGTTCATTCACGCCAGCGATACTGCCAGCGCAAATATTACGCTGCACATACCTGATCGCCTTGAACTAAGCGATGTATCAGCAGCTTCACATCAGCTAAGCAATACCAGATCAGCACAGGCCTTCTTTTGTGTGGGTGATACCAGTGGTCTACAATTTTCGATAGAGAGTGAAGAACCAAGCTTGGCTGAGCAGATCAGACTAAGCAGTGGCTCAACACTCTTCGAACGAAATATGGCGCGCTCTACGCGTGTCGACGAATGCCACGAACGGAATTCAGGTGTTCTACAGATCACACAGCTGCCGCAGGGCGTGCAAACAATAACAGCTGTAGTGGTCGCAGAATAATGAGAATGACACAGTGGCCAATATCCAAAACGCGCGGGGAAGCTCCTTTTTTCGTGTAGCAAACTTTCTACTTGTTCTTGTAGTTTCTACGCCCATCTTTGCCGACATGCGAGTAGATAGGGCCATAGTGTTTTTCGAACCCGACGCACCGCCACGCCAGGACGTTGAAGTCAGCAATCTATCCGATCAAACTCTATTCTTGAAGGTTGAAGTTCTTGAGGTGAGCAATGCCGGCACCGACCAGGAGCAACGCAGATTGGTAACTGATCTCGAATCAATTGGTTTTATTGCCAGTCCGGCTAACTCAGTGATACCACCAAAGGGGCGTCGTAACATCCGCTTACTGAATCTTCGTGAACCTGGCGATGATGAGCGTATATACCGCGTGACGTTCAAACCCGTGCTGCCCGAACTCACGGCGCAAACCAACGCAATCAAACTGTTGGTGGCCTACCAAAGCCTAATCATCATACGCCCTAAAAACGTAGATATTGACGTCGCGTCGGAAACTAATACAGACGGTTTACGGCTGAGTAATAACGGCAATGCTAATGTATTTCTGCAGAATGGGCGCGCTTGCCACACCGCCAGCAAAGAGTGCGTTGATTTACCATCCAAGCGTTTATACGCTGGCAATTCATGGACAGTTAACAGCGGCGCAAGTGAGGGCAAGCTGAACAGCGAAGAGTACGAAATCAGCTACGTGCTCAACTCAGGAAAAAATCAAATCAGCAAAACTTTCTAAAAGCAGCTTAGCTGGCCAAAGTTATGAACGCCGTTGTTTACCAGCGTTTGTTCAGGCAGCACCACTGTACAGTTAACGTCAGCGTTTGACGCCTGCAATACGCGCTGATTACTTTTGGCTTCCAATTGGAAGATGCCGTTGCTGTCGGTAGTGACCTGACCTTCAGCGCCATCCAGTACCGCATTTGCAATCGCTTCGCCCCGCGCGTTAAGCAATTGACCAAAACCTATAATAATTTGATTGGCCTGCCATTCCAGTGCTACCACGTTGCCCGGGTAAAGAGTGGCTTGCTGCACTCTGTCTTCATAGCCTAGAAACTCAGCACCTGAGGGTTTTATGCGGACGTTGTATTGCTGAAATGGCGCGAGCTGCAGCGCACCAGCGGTACCCATTTTCACGTAACCCTGTTTGAAGTCGTTAACGTACACATCAAATTCAGCGTTTTTGACATCACCTTGAACGTCAATCAATACTGCACTCTGGTTCAGGCTCTGGCCGCCCCAGGCCAGCTTTTCCAGATTACTGACAAAACCGGTACTGGCATTTAATGCCACACGAGTGCCGGCCTGAGAAAACTCTGAATTGTCAAAAAACCGCGCAAACTCAAGCGCTGCTCGCCCGTGCTGAGAAGAGTACTCGGCGGTTGCTCCAACTGAGTCGCCGGTATGCGCTCTCTCTCCACGCGCGGCGATTCGCAAGTCGCCTGTTAGCCAGTCATCGTCACGCCAACTCGACCGCCACTTTGCTCCCGATGTTGTGTCACTGTCGTCCATTTCTTTGCGGTACTCGAGTTCCGGGCTGACACTGTGCGACCAGGAATTTGACCGGAAGTTATAACTTAAGCCAATACGCGCAACCAGGTCTTCTTCATTGTCAGACAAAGTCAGGTTGAGAACCAGATTATCCTTCGCTGATTGCAAAAGGTTTCGAGTAAATGCAAAACTGCGAATAATCTGTGACTCGCCGGCATTGCTATCAATTCTGGCTAACCGGGCATTGATTCCACCCTCTCTGAGTGCATAGTTCATGCTGATGCTGTGTTGCGAAAACGAACCCGGCAGTAAGTTGAAGTTGTCGTCAAACTCAAGATCGCTAACTGAATTTAAAACCGGTTCCAGGCGTTCTTCATCACGATTTAGGTGGCGCGAATCCAAAGACAGAGAGAATGCGCCTACCTGTACTCTACTTCCAAAGCTAATGCCGTAGTCGCCATCGGTGCTCACCATTACGCCGGCTTGAGTACGATGCAAACGGCCAATGCCAATAGCGCCAAACTCTAGTAACGAGGTAGAACCTGCGTGGGCCAAGGCCATGTCTAAGCCTGCATTTTCTGCAATGCGATGACTCAAACCCGCACGCAACATGGTGTTCCCGGAAGCTTCAGGTATAGGCTGGTCGAACGCCTGGTTCATACCCTCACCAAATTCAAGGTAGTACTGCGTTTCATCTTTTGGTGGCAACGACAGTTCTTTGACAAAAAATCGTTGCTCCTGTCGGACTCGCCCGGCCTCGTCGGTAATTCGCAACGCTATCGTGTAAGCACCCGATGGCAGAGACTCTGTATTAATAAGTCGATTACCGGCTGGGTAAAATCCGGTAGCGAGAAGACGCCCGTCTCTGAGGACATCAATTTGCGCGGGTAAAGGCAGAAATACAAGAATATCGTTGCTTTGCAACAGTTCCCGGTCGGCCCGCGTATTGAGTGAGCTGGCTACTCTAAAGCCCAGAATTTTCTGATCTGAAGAAAACGACACCCCGTTACCCAGCGTTCGAAATACTCCCGCAAGCAATTGTTTACCCTTGTGTTCGCGTTGGAACATTAAAGTATCGACTCGCGCGCCCTGTACTTTGCTGTAATCCCAAAAACTGCTCACGCTGTTTTCACCAATCGAAAACGATGTATTACCCACCAGGTTGTAGTCTTCTTCCGTATTACTGGTTTTAGACACTACCGCGCCAAACATCTGCGTGAGCGAGGGCTTGTCTGCACTGGAATCTGGAATATACCTGGAGCGATCAAGGGCTATCACTGAGAGGTAGGCCGGGTTTACAAAGAAATCGACTCGAAACCGAGTGTCATCAAAGATAATTCCAATTGCGTCGGGTTCGATTGTTCCACAGTCAGTTTGCCTTGCGCTGCGGCAAATTTTGTCAGAGTTGGCCAGAAATTCTTGGCCAAGACGCTGATAAACGCTCTCTCGATGATCCGGTTTTAAGTCCCCCAGCAAGGTGAGAACGTTTTCAGGTTCCGAAAAACGAACTTTGCCCGGCGTATAACTGGCAAACACACTGCCGCGATACACGCCCCCAAAATACACATCAAGCTCAGTGTGATGCTCAGACAACAGCAGTTCGAAACCCTGCGGAACTGAGGCATTCGCAATGGAAAAAACACCGGTGCTATTTTTAGAGGAAGCGTGGGTAGACGCGCTGGCTGATAGCAAGCAGACGGTAAGCAATACCTTGGCCATTGACGCGCTATTCATTGAGCTTCCGCCACAATGTAGAGAACCCCTGTGTACGTTCCCGGTGGGCTCGCCATCATCTGTGCCTGAGACACTCGAACCTCTATTTCTGCATTGCTGCCTCCACCGCAGTTTTGCACAGGGCTGCCGCTCAAGCCGTTCAGTAATTGCCCTGGCGTGCGCGCAGTAAACGAACCGCTGCCCTCGCGAAAAGCCACAGAGTAGTCGACAGAGTTACCGCCACTGTTCAGCACGAAAGGATCTGTAGCATTTAAACCCCCACTAGCGCGCAACGCATAATCGGCAGCGCCATTTCGAAAGATACACAATTGGTCGCTGCCAACTGCATCTCCGCCGCCGTTGAATACACCCAGGTCAATATCATCAAGACCACTTATTTGCACCAGCTCGGGAATTGTGACCGTATAGCTATCGATTACATAGCGACGTGGGTTCTGTGACTGTAGGGCATCAATCTCAAATGTTCCGCTGTAGGTTCCAGCCCGCGCTGATGCCAGGTCGCCGGCCAGCGCTTCAATCGTGATGCTAATATTTGCCGCCGCCTGCCCGCAATTAATCGCGCCGTTTTGCTGTGGCGTTAGAAAGCGGGTAACGTTGTAATCGGTCATCACATAGCTGCCTGTGTTGCCGTTCCATGTCAGCTGAATGGGTAATTGCGAGTTATCAGAAGCATTGAGTAATACGAAGTTGCCCGCACCGTCATCAGGCCCGTACGCAGCCACATCGTATCTAACAGGTCTGGTTGAGGTGGCGCTTTGCTTAGACACAAGGCAGTAATTGTCAGAGCCCATAAGGCCACCGCTGCCGCTCCAGACACCTAACTGGATGTTATCGAGACCTGTAATCTCTATAAACGCGAAAGCCCACTGCGAAAAAAGCAGCAGGCCAAACGCTGATAGGCGGCGTAACATATTATTATTATCTGCGCTGAGCCCTTAAAAGAGACTCAGCGCGGTCTATACATTCGTCGCCTGAGTTATTCCGGCGACACTGTCATGTACAGCGTTCCAACATAATCACCCGCTGGTGACGATTCCATTTCCGTTGCCGCCACGTTAACGCGTACTTTCGCGTTGTTACCACTGCCGCAGGTAGCATCTGCATCATCCCCGGTTTGACCGGTTAAGGCCGAATTGATGCCTAGGTCTGTATCAGCATAGGCACCCGCTACCGAATCTTCGAAGTCGACCGTATACTCTATGGTGTCGCCAGCACTGCTCTCAAGCTCATACGCCGAAACACCTGAGGCCGCGTCTGCAGCTCCATTATTTGAGCCGGCAGTAAATGTAATTTCATAGTCACCGCTGCCATTACGATACACACATACCTGATCTTCGCCACTCAGGTCGCTTCCAGAGAAGGTACCCAGGTCGATGTTGTTAAGCCCGGAAATCTGAACCAGATCCGGAATTTCAACGGCGATGTCAAGGTCACCGACAGAACTGCCCGTTGCCAGGTTTCCATCGTTTGTTGCCAAGCTAGAGAGGCTAAACATCGCTAAAGTTGTGCCTATGGCCAATGCTGATTTCTTCATTATTGTCACTCCAAAATACTGCTTTATTAATACCGCTGAGATTCCCTGGAGTTATCCGCCTCAATGAATATTGTATAAATATAGAACAGTTACAGCGCTTTACTTCCGAAAAGTGTGACGTTCGTCAATTTATTGACACCTGCTGGCGCTAACAACTTTGGTGCGCGCAGGCCTCCATAGCTCGGTTGCCTTCTTTCCAGTCTGATGTGACAATTCATCGTCTATAAATCAAACACGTTTGGATGGAATTGTTCTACGATACATGGAGCACTGGCGAGTGAAGCAATGCCTTCTCACATGACCGGCGAAGGAACGATAGTACGAAAGATATTGCTTATCTTTCTCACAATGTGCGGTTCTCTTTTGGCATTCATATACTTCGTGATGCGATTTACCGTGTTCCCGGCCTTCGAGGCCTTCGAGCGCGAGCAAGCGGCCAAAAACCTGGCTGCTGCTCAAAGCAACATCGAATACGAGATGCAGATTCTAGACGCCTACACAGGGGAATACTCGGACTGGACCGTTACTTACAAGTATCTTACTAGCGCCAACCAGCAGCTGCCTGCGGTCCCTGGTTTTATCGATACCAAGGTAGCCGTAGATTATTGGGAGGTGTCGGATATCAGCGCCATGTTACTGTTCAATCGACACGAGCAGTATGTGGAAGGGAGACTGATCGCACAGATTGATGGCGAGGATGAGCGAAGGGAATTTTCAGTAGAAAGCACGCTTTTGCCCCATTGGCTGAAAGACCCCGCATTTCTTCATTTTGAATCTGATTACGATTACAACCAGGGCCTGTTAGCAAGCCCGCTTGGCGTGATGCTAGTGTGCTCTTTTCCTGTTTTAAAATCAGATTCAACAGGACCCTACGCAGGCGCCGTGGTTGTTGCTAGCCTATTAAACAAGAAAAAACTCAGCAGCATTGGCGCTCGTACCAATGTAGACATAAAGCTGCACCAGTTATCACATGGCGTCTCGTCACTAACAGTGGATGAGACCTTTGAAATGTTGCAGCAATCAACTCAAGAGAATCAATTTGTATTATCAGACGAAATTATTTCGAGCCGTACGTTGCTGCGTGACATGTTCGACAAACCCGTTGCAATTCTAGAGGTTCAAACACCCAGAAAAATAACCGTGATTGGCCGGCAGACAATTAACGCTGCATTGGGTTTTCTGTCTCTGGCAATCATGGCGTTTTTCTTAATAATGCTCTATTTTATGCGGCGCACTATCACCAACCCACTGTTGTCACTCAGAAATCATATTGCAGCCATTCGCCATAGCGGCAACTTGACAGCGGCTTTTGACAACTCGCGGCGCGATGAAATTGGCATACTCGCAAGTGAATTTAACAGCCTCACTGCAGAGCTGAACCATACACAAAGAGAGCTGGTTTCCGCCTTGGAACACGCCAATATTGCGTCCAAGGCCAAGAACGAGTTTATAGCCAATATGAGCCACGAAATTCGAACCCCAATGAACGGCGTTATTGGCATCACTAATTTGTTATTCAGAACAGACGCCACACCACGACAGCAGCGCCTGCTTAACACTTTGAAAACATCTGGAGACATGTTACTCAACGTGGTGAACGATATACTGGATTTCTCTAAGCTGAATGCAGGTGAAGTCGAAATTGAGAAAAAGTTGTTGTCGCTTCGTGACATGATCCGTGACCTTGAGTTGATGACCAGGCCGCCGGCCGAGGAAAAGGATATCGAATACATTGTTAATCTGGATGATGGCTTACCCGATGCGTTACTGGCCGATGAACACAGAATCAAACAAGTGCTGATGAATCTTGTCAATAACGCCATTAAGTTTACAGATCAAGGTTCAATTACTCTGGCTGTGAAAGAGCTGGAAAGTACGCCTTGCCTGTCAACAGATAGAGTAAGCATCGAATTTAAGGTAAGTGATACTGGCGTGGGCATCTCTAACGACGCACAACTATCAATTTTTGACGCATTCACCCAAGCCGATGCTGGAACCTCAAGAGAGTATGGTGGAACAGGTTTGGGCTTGGCCATTAGCAAGCAACTGGTTAACGCTATGGGTGGAGAGCTGTTCCTGAGCAGCATAGTCGGTGAAGGGTCTGAGTTTCGTGTTTTGTTACCGCTAGATATGGCCTCAGCGGTGAGCTCTGTGCAACTTAAGTCCGAAGCGGGCGCATTGCAACAGAGCAAATAACAAACTGGAGTTAGTGTGGCAACCTCGCAAGGTGATGAAAGGCCTAAGTATTTAACCCCTTTTATTATTCCACCATGAATTTAATAGTACGTGAAACACACTCACCTTCGGAGCATATCTCCCCCTTATAGTAATACGCACCGGCTGGAGCACCCGAAGGAATTGGCTGCAGATAGCGACTCACATGTGTGCCCGTATCTCTAGAAACGTTATGGGATTTAGGAAACCCAGGTAATGTTTGCTCCTCATACTTTATTTCTCGTGTTTCATAGACTGTTTGGGTAGCGCCGAATATCTCAAAAGTCATTTCCAGATCTACTTTGCTTCCCGGCAATACACTCGATGGATTGGTTCTTACATCCAAATTACCTATCTTGCTTGCAGGTGCAGGTGCAGGTGCAGGTGCAGGTGCAGGTGCAGGTGCAGGTGCAGGTGCTTCATCAGTATCGGCAGCTTGAAGCTTTTCCAGTGCATCATCAATTTCACTACCCAAAGTAACACCAGTGAATTCAACATAGGCTGCCAATGCACGGGCAATGACTTGCGGTGTAATATCCGTTGCTTCAAGCGGCCGATCAAAATTAATAAACATGGTGGCAACACGCATGCCCGGCCCCCGTCTCGGTAGTAACATTACTTTTATTCGCTTTTTTCGCTTGCTTACATAAACGTAAATACCAGTGCCACCCTCACCTACCGGGTATGCAATATCCTTTGCGCCAATCCCTAGCCGCTTTTTGAAACGGCCTTGATCTTTTCCCTCAGAAGGCCGCCCATCAGGATTAACGTTGTATTCGCTGGTGGCTTGCAAATCGATTTTCGCGGTGAAGCTCTCTTTTTTGAAAAAGGCATTGGTCGCTTTCTTCGCATCTTTAATATCGTCGGCGTACAAGGCACCAGATATCAGTAAACCGGGCAAGAAAATGATTAAACTTAGCAGCCCTCTCATTTTGGGGAAACGCCGTGGTTCTAAATTGGCTATACTTGTCTTAATCATTGAATCGACTCCTTTCTGGTTTTTAGCGTTATCATTTACGAAGAACAGTTAGTTTGTGAGATTTGCCGTGTTTGTGCAAGCAAGCCACTTGGCAAGGAAGCGCAACCTGCACGTTCAGCGCGTTGCATAATATTGCCAAAATCGGACTGCCAACGTTTAACACTGTTGCACCACTGAACTGCATTTGCTTTGGTTGGCCGTTGCATAGCAAGCCGCTGCCATTCCGACATTTTGCTACTAAGCTGACGCTGCAAAGCATCACACTCAGCATTGCCCGCGTTTGGACCGCCAGCCCCTCGACTAACCGTTGTTCCGCTTGAACTATTACCTGAGCTGCTTGAGGAACTTGTGGTACCGGCAGCTGAGCCACCTGTAGAGCTTGCGCTACTATTTGAACTGGATCGGTTTGCATTTTGTAGAGCCTGAAGTGTTGCCGTTAGCCCAGATGCCACGCGTGCCCAGGACTGTCTTCTCCGTTGTTGCTCCGCCCTACCTCGGCTAACAGCGGCCAAATTCTCTTGCCTGTTTGCAGCCTGCTCCTGCTGGTTTGCTGTCTTTAGGTCGGCGAGCGTTGAGCGAACCCTCGCTTTGATCTCAGGACAAACGTCTGTGTGGCTTGCTGCATTTACAAGGTTATTGACTGCTGCGATTTGGTCTTCATAACGGTCTGTGTTGGCAACAGCGGCCTGAAGTTGCGCAACAGCAGAGGAAATCTGAGCCTGCAAAGCGCTTGGTGTTACGCATTCGACTATACCACCTGCTCCCCAGTCATTTTTGTTCGCAGTGCTGCTATTGCCTGTTTGCATTGAACCATCTCCCCAACCGGATGCAGCCTCTTCTTTCTCAGTGTTCTGTTCACCAGACTCACTCTCAACATCGCCAAATGGGTCGGCTTGTTGCTTGGCTTGCTGCAAGCAAACCTTGGCTGCCCACTCTTGTGTTTCTATCGTTTTTTCAGTGTCTGCCACCTGGCGCCTGATCGCCGAGCTATCAACACTGCTCGTTTTGCAATTGGCAAAGTGGTCCCAGCCCTGCTGCTTTTTACTTGCAAACAAACTGGCGTCATAGTCAGTAGATTTCGCTATATCTTTAGCCCGCGATAGATTGGCCGACACAATCGCGCGGTACGTGCTGACTGTATTGTTCGCCTCTATATTCTCAAAATCAGTACCCACTATTCGGCTGGCCTCGATGAGCATTGCGCCGATCTCGCGATTAGCGAGCCAAGGTGCGGCCTTGGTTCGCATTTGCCCATACTCTTTGTTAGCGGAATCAGCAATTTGCTGCATCTGGTTATTCGCGCGTTGAATTGCCGCTAACTGAGAGCGCTGATCGGCAAATGCTGTTACCTGCTCAAGCTTATCTAACTGAACTTCAAGCTGGCTGGCTGATATGTTCGCATTGACCGGCGCAGTAGCCACCGCCTGAACCAATTGCCTTAACTGATTGCGCGCGGAATTCGAGAGCATTCCCACTCGCTCATGCGCCCGCTCAGCACCTTGCAGTATTTGATCAGCTTCAGCGCTACTTTGAGGTGTGCCGAAATCACACACAGCACTGCTAGCTTCTTTTAGTTCTGCAACCGTTGCGGAAACCCGACCAGAAAGCTGTGGCACCTTGTTGCTAGAGTCAGACGCCTTGTCACGCTCGCACTGTTGCGCAAGGGCCGTAAGCTTGTTTGCCTCAGCGTGCGCCTGCTCACCCGCTTGCAAGCTGGCTTTTAGCTGATTATATAAACTGCTGGAAAGCCCGGACAATTCGCGTGCTTTGATCAATGCTTCGCGCAGCCGCGCCAAAGCAAGATCGAACTCATAGCGCAAAGCAGCCAACTCGCGTTTTTTGTCGGGACTTTCTGCACTATCGCTGTTACAAGTAGCGCCCTTAATAAACTGCCACCAGGATTGGAATTTCTCCATGATCTTGGCTTCGGTGCGCATAGCAGGAATAAGCTTTTTAAGTTCTGATCGTTGTTGCTTAAAATTATTTATCGCAATTGCATCACTGAGCATTCGATTTGCGGCTGTTCTTACTTGATTCCTATATTTTGGTTTCTGCCAATCCCTTATCCCCGGGAAGGAACCTTGTAGAAGTACATTATTGGCATAGTCAATGAGTGCAGTGCGCCGAATTCTCACCTGGCTCAAGATACTGTGCCTCTTATTAGACTCCCAGTCCAAATACTCCGCTAGGAATACGTCAGCGCCACCCGGCCCTTGAAGACGCGGGTCACGCTGAACGAAGTCACCGAATGTATCTAGGTTAAGGCTTAAGATCTCTTTGTTAAGATTGGCAGCAATTTCAGACAGCGTTTTCATCGTGCCCCAAACCGCCGCAGCGGGAGGAACAGACACCAAGGCAACCGAATAATCAACGCTCCAACTGCTGGCCTTCTTGAAAGCATTTTTAGGATCACCAAACGCTATTTCTTCCATGACTTCTACGAACGTAAGCAAATCACCTAAATTCGATAGCGCTTCACCAATATGGCCACGTTGGGCAATTTCTTTAGCAACATCCTTGTCAATATCTATGAAGCTGTCTCTGTGATAATCCGCAAGCTCCAGCCAGATGCGCATGGCACCACTGCCAGACTTTAGTCTTATTTCCTTTACCTTGTCGCAACCCAGCTTCTTAACATACTCAGAACCAGCGTCATTACCAGGATCAAGTTTGGCAATTGCCGGAGGCTGAAGCAAAAGGAAAACCACCAGCGCCACGCTAATCTGGAACACTATGGAGCAAACAGGCATCTTCTTATCACGGCGCATTGGTACACTTCGTGTTTAGGTACAACTGCGTTACAGGGAAATAAACTCAGTCATACTTGGTGATTGCAGGAAAGTATAAGGTATATGCTCTACTGATTAGCCCTTGTTTTTCATCTCAATCGCTCAGTGTCATCGATAATCGAGCAGAGTTTGACACCCTATGTGCGAAAAAAATCGATATCAGCCCAAGAACGGCCGGAACAGTTTGCACGTAAAGTATGCGAAGCTCGGCACTAAACGCACCGTATACGCCCGCAACACCTACACATATGAGAAAAAACGCAGCGACATTGCGGCTCCATACGCTATCTCTTATACACAGCGACCAAATAAGCCCAGCAGCCAAGAAACCGTTATAAAGACCTTGATTGGCCGCAAGCACTTCTGTGTGTGCGAACAGTTCTGGCGGGAAACTGGAAAATACCCCCGGGCCACGCTCTTTCCAGGCAAACATTTCAAACCACAGAATATAGCAATGTATTAACGCTACCAGGCCAACAAACAGTCTTGATACAACAATCATTATTTATGCCTCCATGTCAGCTCAGGGAAACGAGCGTAGGGTACGGTCTCTTAAGCCGAAACTTCTTATCACCGGCTGCTACTGGTACAGTAACAGCAACACACTAATTTCTCTCGTGCGGAGACAAAAAAATGAAGAAAGTATGTCTTGTATTGGGTGCTGGCGCCGGTATTGGCGGCAGTGTTGGCAAGAAGTTCGCTAGCGAAGGCTATCACGCGGCCTTGTGTAGGCGTAGCGACGAAGAAGGTTTAAACACGCTGGTCACCGCAATCGAATTGGAAGGTGGGTCGGCCAGCGGGCACTTACTGAACGCGGTTAAGGAAAACGCGATTGAAGATGTAATTGCTGACGTAGAGAAAAATATTGGTCCAATCGAGATTGTTTTGTTTAACCTTGGCGCACAAATTGGCAATCGCTCTCTAGAAGATACCGAGCTGAAAGCCTTCTCACTAGGTTGGCAGATGGCTACCTTCGCTTTATTTAGAACCGCTAAAGTTTTGATTCCCTTAATGGTTGAACGCGGCGGTGGTACCATTCTGGTCACTTCCGCAACTGCAGCTGTAAGAGGCAACGCTGGGCAGCATTCACATGCTGCGGCAATGGGTGGGCGACGCATGCTGTGCCAAAGCCTAAACGCGGAATACGCATCTAAAGGTATTCATACCGCTCATATCATCATTGATGGTGCCGTAGACGCACCTGACACGCTTGGCAAAATGCTGGGGGCAGACTTGTTCCAGCAACTGCGAGAAACGCGCGGTGGCGACAACGACGGTTTGTTGTTACCGGAGAAGATAGCCGAGACTTACTACCACCTTGCACAACAACACCGCTCCGCTTGGACACACGAAATAGATCTGAGGGCGTTTTCCGATCTGGCATGGTGGAACCACGCACCGTAACAAAGCCAGTTCTGAACCCGCTTTAGTACATCTATGAAAACTATCACAGGAAAGAAAAAATGAGCAAAACACTCGAATTTATATTTGATTTCGCCAGCCCCAATGCCTATCTGGCTCATAAAGCACTGCCGCCAATATTAGAACGAACCGGCGCGCAGTTACAGGTTCAACCCTGTTTGCTTGGCGGAATATTCAAAGCGACCGGAAATCAAGCGCCAATGATCGCCTTTGGCGGCGTCCAGGGAAAAATGCAGTACGAGCAGTTGGAAATGCAGCGCTTCATTAAAAAACATAAGCTCACAAAATTTCAGATGAACCCGCACTTCCCAGTCAATACTTTGTTGCTGATGCGAGGCGCAATTGCGGCAGAGATGGATGGACAACTCGACGAGTATGTTGCAGCTGGGCTAAAGAACATGTGGGAGGACGGGCTCAAAATGGATGACTCGGAGGTGTATGTGCAAGCAATGAACAAAGCAGGCTTTAACGGGCAACAGTTACTTGAGCGAACTCAAGACCAACAAGTGAAAGACAAACTGATGGCCAATACAACTGCGGCGGTTAGCCGGGGGTGTTTTGGCATACCTACTTTTTTTGCAGGTGACGAAATGTTCTTTGGAAAAGACCGGCTTGATCAGATTGAGGAACTATTGGGGTAACGAGAGTTGGATGTAGCCCTATAGATTCAAAAAATGTTATAGAAATGTGATATTGCCGTGATATTTCGGTGAACAATTTGAACCAAGCTTATGGTCTGAAACTTATGGTTATGGACTGAAAGATGATTCAAAGACAATTCGGGAAAACACTGAGCGCTGCGGCGCTGTCAGCTGTGTGCTTGCTAAGTGGCAAGGCCATGGCCGCCGACGTAACAATAGAAGTAATTAACTTAACACGCGGAAGCTGGTTTACCCCTCTTTTGGTGGCGGCCCACGTAGACAGCACACGCCTGTTTACGTCTGGTACTGCGGCCAGTACCAGTTTGCAAGCAATGGCCGAAGGTGGCTCTATCGACGGCTTGGCAGCAGACCTTACGGCGTTGAATGCAAGCATGCAAAACAACCCAGCCAGCGGCTTGATGTCACCTGGTTCCAGAACCTCACTTACCCTTAATAACGACGACGCACCCGACAACACCCAACTGCCGATTGTTGGCATGATTTTACCCAGCAACGATGGTTTCCTTGGGCTCAATGGAATCACCATTCCCTCCGAGGCCGGTCGCTATGTGTTTAACGTTAATGCATACGACGCCGGCACTGAAGCCAATGATGAAATTCTTGGCAGTGGAATGCCAGGTGCCGCCGGTTTTCCAGCACCACCACCCGTAGCCGCTGCTAGTGGCACCGGTGGCACCGGCGTGAACGCATCGGTTGAGGGTTATGTTCATATTCACCGCAACGTACTAGGTGATGATGATATGGCAGGTGGTGTCAGCGACATCGTCAATACCGTGCAGCGCTGGTTAAACCCGGTGGCTCGTGTGATTGTGACCGTAAACTGAGGGCGTTGAGATGAAAAAACTTATTCTTACCAGCGCCGCTGTTCTGATAGTAAGTGCCTGCAGTGGCGGCAGTGATGGAGGCAACGCATTTGCACCCGCACCCACGCCTGAACCACCGGCGCCACCCCCTGCCAATGCAATGTTTGATATTTCAGTCACCAACCTAACTGCTGCGCAGCCCTTCTCGCCGGTTGCCGTTCTAATTACTGAAGCGGGCAATCCAGCATTTGTTGTAGGCGAAGCCGCATCCACAGGGCTTGAGATGCTTGCTGAATCAGGTGACAACAGTCAGCTATTGGCCGATATGAATTCAATAAGCGAAACCAGCGGCGAATCCCCTCTTGCACCCGGTGCAGATGCAACGTTTACCTTAGAGCTAGACAGCAGCGACCCCAGTGGCACTGAACTCACAGTACTAACCATGCTTGTGAATACGAATGATGCCATTACCGGGGTTCAAGGCGTTAACATTGGCGACTTAGCTGTTGACGGCACAATGATGATGACAGGCATTAGCTACGACAGTGGCACAGAGGCCAACGATGAATTGGCGGCCAATATTCCAGGCCCTGCTGGCGGCGGCGAA